>JBBQYO010000056.1:0-14088 GCA_038208605.1 Gemmatimonadales bacterium
AGTTTAGTTTAGCCGATAAACTGAACTAAGAAAGGTTTTAGGTGCGGACAGAGATGGAATCAATTATCAAACCAAACGGCCCAGTCACGTACCTCATGACTGGGCCGAAACTTGAGTAATCGGGACGACAGGATTTGAACCTGCGACCCCCTGAACCCCATTCAGGTGCGCTACCGGGCTGCGCCACGTCCCGCTACGCGGTGGTCTGCGAAGCAAGGCGCAATCTACCCGGCACCGAGAGCTAACTCAACCCAACGCGAATCAACCCGTCACGACCCTGCCAACAAAAAACTCTCCAAACTCACCGGGCCGAGCACTGACTTCGTCGAAGCTCATATCCCTAACGAGCTTCTTGAAATCGAGCGGAAGTTCGTTTAGCTCGGCGGTCGGAGCGGCTTCTCCCAGTGGATGTTCAGGCTTATCCAGGGGCAATAATCCGACGGCAGCTTTCCTCAGGAACTAACACAGCCACCGAACCGCTACCATATCGGATGTATGGCTGGGATTTCGTCGAGTGGGAATAAATTTCGAATGCGCGTTACGGGTTGCCGCTCGAGACCATAGCCGTACCAGATTGCCTGTAGGTCTCGACTGACGGCTCGAACAACTCGGAATGGGCCTGTCGCCACGTCAGAAGAGGTTACATCGACTAGGGCGACGCGAACACCTGCCGCCTCGAGCTGCGAAGCGCAAACTGATAGCGAGAGATCTGGGCCACCTTCCGCGAGATCGCAGAGGGCGATCGGTGCATCGTCGTTGCGCAGGCGATCGAACGCAGCAGCTCGGCCGGCGGGAAAATAGTAGGACGCGTGTTGAAGCATCTCCTGGACCGAACCGGGATCGTCAGGTACCGGCAGGGTATTGGAGTGCATCATCCGTTGCAGATACGGACCTGTCTGTCCCAGCTCCAGTACGGCCTGCCGGAGAGCTGAACGTGAGTCCAGTGCCGCGCCAAGCCCGAGAGTGGCGCCCGGATATTTGACGCCGTCACCGAGAGCAAGGCACAGCATGGTAGTGCCACATTGGCTTGTCGGCAGCATGTAAATCTCGACGGTCGCGCCGAGCGCTGCGATGCCATCGAGGACGCGGCGGAGCGTTGGATCAAGAGTATCGTCGAGTTGAATGCGACGTGCGGGGCACGCTGTGAGCCAGGATGTCATGAAGGCGTCACGCTCGACCAGCTCCAGCGTAGCGCGCAGCGCGGCATCGTCCTCGTCAGTGCCGGCGGCCAAGCCGTTAGAACTTCCCTGACAGATCAGGTGTTCTGATCGCAGGTTGAATGACAAAAAAGCGAAAACCGCGGGTACCCAAACCGGAATGCTGGTGCCGATCCAGTTGCCGCGTATCCATGGATGGCGAATGCTTGGATCGAATCTGACATACGGAAAATCGGGCCGCTCGTATTGAATCTCGGTATAAAGCGACAGGTCCCGCGGATCGAGGAATTGACCGTCGAGGTCTTGTGCGCGCTCCCAAATGATCCGCCTTTGGTCCGGCAGCGAGGCGGCATATCGCTCGATCGCTTCACCGACCGCAGAGACTACTGCCCCGGAAACGGTGAGGCCCTTGCCCCATCCCAGGGGCAAGGGCCGAAGTGAGCCATCGTCATCGATTACGCGCGGGGGTGCAGCGGTCGCAATGATCGGAAGCCCGGCGGCGATGGGAGGTTCCAGAAACACACCGCCGATGACGCCGGTGCGCGGATCGACCAAGCCCGCGAGAGCGCCCAGCACAAATTCCGGAGAGTCCTCAGGCGAGAGCCGCAGAGCTTCGTGAGGTGGCCACGGAAAAGCCTCTGCACCGCCGCAGACCGTACAAACAGCGAGTGGAATAATCCGGTGGAGCGCCGCATCCTGAGTATGCTCGTCGACCGCAAGCACGTGATCGACCAGGTGCGAATGTTCCGGACCCCGGCGAACAATCGCGCGAACTTCACGCAAGAGGGCGCGCCCCGCGTCTCCATAGAGCTCGGGTGAGGCCAGGACGCGTGCCGGCCAGCATTTCCCATCGGATGCGGCGACCATGCGCTCCCATGCGCAACGCCCACAACCTGGTCGGACCGCCATCGACACCGGACCGATCAACACCTCGTGTTCGCCGAGCATCACAGACAGACCCGCTGCATCTGTCCCATGCACCCACTTTGCGAAACCCGTTATGCTCTGCTCGTCGCTCCCTTCAAATATTCCGATGGCCAATCCGGCCGCCTGAACCTCAACAGCCGACAGATCCGGATAGAAGACAGCACCAGCGAAAGCCTTTCTCAGCCGTACTGCCAGCGCATCTTCGGGTCGAGCGCCAACGACGACGATGGTTGTATCGGGGGAGAAGGACCGGCCAATGCGCCGAGATGACTTCTTGCGCACCGGCCAGTCTGATCAGCTTATCCGTTGCCCTTTGCTGCCTGCTTCAAGTTCGCGGCGTTCGCCTGGACCTGGTTAACGAGAACTTCCATCGTCTTGATTTGCTGGTTGGCGACACGGAACACGGCGGGCGTGGTGACGCCTTTGAGGATCTCCCAGAACCGAAGCCGTTCGTCCGGGGTTCCACCGAGAAGTTTGAACAGGGCCTCCACGTTGAGCTGCAGGGCCCGTGTCTGTAACCGCTTGGTAGGTGGCATGCTTCCTCCTGCTGAGTTAGAATCGAATTGCGACTGTGAACGCCGGCGATTATGGGGCTCGGGCATGGCTGGTGTCAAGTTGGCCAGGCAATTCCGGTTCCTCCATTGAACCGGCCAACTACTACTGACTCAAAACCTTTCCGATGTAGAACTGGCCAAACTCCGCGTACTTCGCACTCACCTCGTCGAACCGCATATCAGTCACGAGCTTCTTGAAATCCAGCGGATCCTTCGCAAAAAGCGTCACCCCCCACTCCCAGCTCTCGAATCCGATTGCACCCGTGATGATCTGCTGAACGCGCCCCGCATAACGGCGCCCCGTCAGCCCATGAGAGTGCATCAGCCGGCTGCGCTCACCAAGCGGCAGCGTGTACCAGTTCTGACCGGCATTCCGCCGCTTCGACATCGGATAAAAACAGACATATGGCATGCCCCTCGGCAGCGGCGGATACAACCGCCGCCTCACGTGATCCGTCTCGAGCTCGGCGTTCACACGCTCCGCGACAGCACGGCGATATTCTGCATCGCCAACCGATCCACCTCTCACGTCTGCCTCAGCGGCAAGCTGCGCGGTGATGTGATACAATCCCGCTTCGGTCACGCTCAAGAAAGAGTAAGTCAGATCGAAGCCACCATCACGCAACACCCCTTCGACCCCCTGCGCTTCCTGAATCTCCTCGAGCGAGCGCCGGAAGTGGATCACCATCATCGAGTCAACTGAACCGATCAGACCGAAGGTCGCGGTCCATCCATGCTTCAAGCCACTGTTAATGGCGCTGACATCGATACCGGTAACCAAACCACTCTCATCGGCGTCCAGCGCACCGGGAGCGCGGCGAAAAATCTGATGCAGCGCGTACCAGCCTTCGATCGTTTCTGGCGGGTGCGCCACCGATTGAGCTTCAGTCATCTTCTATATAGAACGTAAAGTGATACACCCACGAGGAGCACGCCGAACACCTGCTTGAGACGGCGCTGCGGTACGCGCCTGCTCAACATACTGCCAACGATGCTGCCAATTGCGGCGACAGTCGCGAACCACGCAATCAAGTAGGAGTCGATCGGCACTGATCCGATGTTACCCGCGAAACCGCTGAGCGCGTTCATCGTTATCACCAGCAGCGAAGTTCCAATTGCGAGACGCATCGGCAGCTTCGCCACGAGCACAAGCGCAGGCACTATCAGAAAGCCGCCTCCAACACCTATCAGACCCGTCAGCAACCCAACGCCGAGGCCCTGGACTGCAAGAAGCATGAGCGTGCGCGCATCAGGGTCAAACTCAGGCTGCGCCTGTTCTTCTACCGGGCCGCGCTTGAACGTGCCACGCAGCATCAGCACCGATCCGACAAGCCCGACGATCGCGAACATCACGAGCTGGACGGTCGGCGAGAGATGCTTCGCTATTTTCGCACCCGTATACGCGGCGATCACGGCAGGCGGTCCGAATGCGAGTGCCACGCGAACTCTCACCGTACCCTGTTTGAGATGCGACAGGAATCCAATGAAAGCGACCAGCCCCACAACGCAGAGGCTGGTCGCGATGGCTTGTTTGACGGGCACGTGCAGCGCGTAAATCAGAATCGGCACCGTCAGCACCGATCCGCCACCGCCCAGGAGTCCGAGCACGAATCCGACGAGGAGCGCGAGCCCCGCGCCGAATATCGTCATGCGCTACGGCGCGGTCGTGAAGGCAAATGTCGCGTTCGTTGCAAGCGGATTACCGGCGACATCCTTCACACCAGTTGTAACAGTCGCGGTGTAATTCGTATTCGCCACGAGCGTGGACGCTGGTGTGAACGTCGCGACCCGCGTTGCAGCGTTGTAACTCACCGTGCCCGCAACTGCGGCGCCGCCCGTCGTAACGTTGAGCCTGAATGTGGTGGAGGTGATCGTCGTGTTGTCCATGTCCTCACTGAACGTGACACGAACGGGGGATCCGACTGCAACGCCCGTCGTCCCGTTGACCGGACTCGTCGCGATGATCGTCGGCGCAATCGTGTCGGCAACTGTGGTGAACACCGACGTCGACGTGGCAAGTAGTGTATTCCCCGCAAGATCCTTCACACCTGTCGTCAATGTAAGCGTGTATCGCGTGTTGTTCTTCAATGGAGCGGAAGGCGTGAACGTGGCGATCCGCGTTGTCGTGTTGTAGGTGACCGCTCCCGCAACCTGAGTTCCAGCGACAGTCTCGGACAGCCTGATGGTCGTGCTGTTGATGCTGGTGGTGTCCATTGCCTCGCTGAACGTCACCGTCGGCGCAACGATGAGCGCGACACCGGTGGCCGAGTCTGCCGGGCTTCGCGCGGTAATGGTGGGACGGGTTGTATCGGGAGCCGGAGCAGTAGTGAACGTAGACGTGAACGGACTTGCCAATGCGTTGCCAGCAACATCCTTCACGCCAGTCGTGACCGTGACCGTGTAATTCGTTGCATTGAAAAGAGCGGCTGTTGGACTGAGAGTCGCGACTCTCGTCGTGCGGTTGTAGACAACAGTCGCCGGAATCAACGCGCTTGTGGCCGTGTTCCTGAGAGTGAATGTGGACGCGTTCACGGTCGCCGAATCCATCGGCTCGCTGAACGTGACCTGAACTGCGGTATTGATCGCCACACTTGTCGCACCATCGGCCGGCGAAACTGCCGTTACGGTCGGCGGAGTGGTGTCCACCACCGCAGTCGTGAACACTGAGTTGAAGGCTGCAGCGAGCGAATTGCCCGATGCGTCCTTGACGCCCGTCGTCACGGTGAGCGAGTACGTCGTGCTTCCGGCAAGACTTATTGTCGGAGCGAGTGTCGCGACATGTGTCGCGAGATTGTAGGACACAATCGCGGGAACCACCGCGCTCGTGACGCTATTTGTAAGGAAGATCGTTGACGCCGTGATGGAGCTCGCTAGCATCGGCTCACTGAATGTCACCTGCACCGCAGTCGTCGGCGACACGTTGGTCGCCAGGTTCGCGGGGCTCACCGAAAGCACTGTCGGTGGAGTTGTATCACCCGTCGTGAACGTGATCACCCGCGCGGTGCCCATTTGATTCCCGCCAGTGTCCTTCACTGCGCCGGACACAGTCAGCGTGTAGCCCGTGGACTGTGCAAGAGGCGAGTTCGGCGTGAATGTCGCAATCCGCGTCGCCGCAGCGTAGGACACAGTTCCAGGAACAGCCGCGCCGGATGACGTGACCTTGAGCGTGATGTTCGCTGCAGTGATGGTCGTAATGTCCATTGCTTCGCTGAACGTCACAGTGAGCGGTGCAGTTGGCGAAACCCCGGCCGCCCCGTCAGCCGGTACCGTAGCAATCACAGTAGGCGGCGTGTCGTCACGCGTCGTGAACGACCACGAAAAATTCGCAGCGAGAGCGTTGCCCGCCACGTCCTTAACTCCGGTCGTGACCGTTGCGGTGATCAGTACCGGATTTGGCAGCGTGCTGGTTGGCTTGAATTCGGCCGTTCGCGTCGCAGCCGTGTAAGTGACAGTTCCCGGTATCGACGTGCCGTCGGAAAGCTTCAGCGTGAACGTGGTCGTATTGATCGTCGCCGGATCGATGGCCTCGCTGAACGTCACCGTGGCCGTTCCTGCCGAGGATACACCGACGAAGCCTGTTGGCGGCTGGTGTCCGGTTACGGTCGGCGGAGTGACGTCGCGCGTAACTACAGTCGCAGCAGCCGTTTCAGCCGACTGATCCGAAATCAGGCCCGACGTGCAATTCGCAGCGACTGTGTACTTGAACGTCTGAAGCTGCGGCAGTCCGGTGTCCGTGTAGGAAGTCGTTGTCGATTCGCCGACCTTCGTGCCATTCCGGAAAACACTGTAGCTCACGACGCCGTCATTGAGCGGGCTCGGTGTCCACGTCACGATGACCGACGTACCGCTCTGCAGAGTCGCAGTGACGTTCGTCGGTGTGCTCGGGGACTTCGGACCGGTGAGCTCGCCGCACGCAGCAACGAGCAGGAGTGCAAAAGCGAAAACTGTCTTCGTGTTCATCGAGAAGTATTTGATCGCGCGCATCATCTCAGTTGTCCCGCTTGATGATGATGCGACGGTTTTGCTGGCGGCCGAGTGCGGTGGCGTTGTTGGCGATCGGCGCATCCTCGCCAGCGCTGGAGATTCTCATCCGGTCGGTGGTGATTCCCTGAGTGAGCAAGTAGTCACGCACGGCACGCGCTCGATCGAGACCGAGCATGATGTTCGCGGCGTTGGATCCAATATTGTCAGTGTGCGCTTCGATACTGATTTTGGTCGAAATGCCTGCGTCGGATGTCAGATCGACAACGAGACCGTCCAGCATCGTCTCGACGTCGTCGCGCCAGGTAGGCTTGGTGAAGTCAACCTGAGTGCCATCGATCGCGAGAATTGTGGTGCCTGCACCAACAGGGAGACGTGACGGGGCCGTCGATCGCTTGATCGCCGGAGGAGCCGATGGCGGCGCCGTGACCGGCATGTTTCTCGGCGTAGCTGGAACGATTGTCGTTGTCGTCTTCGGAGTTACCGGCACCGGAGGCTCTGGACGCACGCTTCCGGGCGGGCGCATTGTGCGCTGCTTCGCGAACGGATCGGGTTTGCCGAGCATGAACGACATTCCCGCCATCAGCGTGAAAGCAGGACCGCCCTTTCCAATCTGGCTGGTCGCTTCCATGCGGAATCCGCGACTGGAACCGATCATTTTCCTGAAACCAGCACCCACGTTGGCAATGCCGAGACTCCGGCTCTGGCTGCAGTCGCACCGCGGATGCGTGTATCTGATAAATTCGTAACCGGCGCCGACGAGTCCATACGGCTGAAAATCGCCTGACGGTGACGGCTGAAGCAGGAGTGATATCGTGGGAGTAAACGTCACGAGTGGCGGCCGGTAATAGCTGTATTCCTGGCGGCTGTAATTGATGGCAACGCCACCCTGCACCGCGACCATGGTGTTGAGAAAAGTCCCGAACGTGGCGGCGCCACCGAAGGCCGACTTGGCGCCCGCTACGCTGTACTCGCTCGACAGGACGCGCCCGGTGGCGAAGATGCCAAGCTCTCGCATCGGACCCGCCGAGACAGCGCTCCGGGACTGGGCAGACGCGGTGGCGGCGAGAAGAACGGACAGGAGAAAATTCAGCGACGTTGTAACTGAGCGGCGCATTGGGATTCCGGAGATCGCGATACGAGGATGATATTAGAAAAAAAGCCCAACCGACCTGGTTGGGCATGTGAGCCAGGGCAGGCTGAGAGCCTGCCAGAACACGACGATTGATGCCCTGTAAAAGCAAACGCCGGAACCGGGTGAAAGCAAGCCAAAATTATGAAACCGTGATGATGTACAAGCGTAGATTCGCGCGATGGATGTCGCGATCGAGCAAGGTGGCAAATCTTCGGCGGTTGAAGAATGGAATCAGGAGCCCATTCCCAGATACGCGATCACGATCAGTAAAATCACGATGGCAATTGCCACCCCAATCACTGCTTTCTGTCCGCTGCCGGCGGCCGGAGCAGGTGGAGGGACGAGCATTTCTTTCGTCATTACGGCCAGAATTTCTCGGGCGGATTCCGGCCTGCCCGACGGGTCCTTCGACAGGCAGCGCATGATGAGGCGGCTGATTGGCGAAGGTATGTCGGACTTTCCAACCATGAGCTGCGCAGGCTCTTCGTCGGCGTGCGCGGCTGCCATCTGTCGCGGAGTTTGACGGCCCGAGAACGGGTGACGGCCGCCAAGCAGCTCGTACGCGATCACTCCCCATGCGTACACATCGGAGCGAGCGTCGGCCGCACTGCCTCGGGCTTGTTCCGGCGTCGAGTATCGAAGTGGATCAGGCCCGGCAATCAGGTTTCCCGGACTGTTAGCTATTTTGTTTCGCAAAGCGGAAAAAACTTCGGAGACGCCAAGGTCAGCGATCAGTGCCGAGCCTCCACTGATCAGTACGCTGTCAGGCGTCAGGCCTCCATGAACGACGCCGTGCAGATGTGCGTGAGTGAGAGCGGCTGACACGTCGCGAAGCACCGTCATCGAATCGTTCATCTCCATTCGTCCGCCGCGTGTGAGTCTTGCGCGGAGCGTGCGTCCGTCTACCGCCGGAGAGATCCAGTAAAACGTGTCTCCGCTCAATCCGGACTCGATGATCGGCAGAATGTTGGGATGCCGAATCCGGCGTGCAGCAAGTGTGGTGTCGCTGAGCGGCGGGGCCGCGGTGTCCGTGTTGTCGAGCGAGATGCCCTTGATATCGACCGGCTTTCCATCGAGCTGGCTAGTCCCGCCAAACGTGGTTAGCCCTCCCGGCGTCGCCAGCTCACGGTCGATCAGATAGTCGGAGCCGATTGCCCTTTCGATGTTGTCGCGAATGCTCGAGTCGGTCATCGCGGAAAGCTATCCGCGTGTCTGGCGGGGAGCGACCCGGCCTGGCTCGCTCCGGTTTGAACAGCTTTACCGCTTCACTGCCTGCGGCATCATGTTGAAGTCCAGCTCCAGATGAATGCTGTCCGCGACACTGAGCACCACCGGAACCCTTGGCTGCTGAATGCTGAAATCGTTGAAAGTAAATCCGGTCTTTGCCGAGCCGGTTACGTTGGTCCCGGAGAACTGCGCCGTCACTGCCCAGACTGTCGGTTTGGTGACGTTCCTCACTGTGAGGTCGCCAAGCATTTCGAATGTGCGACTGCCCGTTCCTGGAACTGGGACAGATAAGCCACGGACGGATTTCGGTACGAACGTGACGTTCGGATATTGGTCCGTCTCCAGCACGCGGCCACGCACGAAGCCGTCACGCCGCTGCTTGTCGCTGACGAGGTTCGTTACGTCGATGACAAATTTGGATTCGGCTGGAATCACATTGCCTTTCGCATCAGTCGAAACCGCTCCGGTGACGGCTTTGGTCTCACCGATCGCGTCGTTTGGAAGGTCGACGCCAACAAGTTGTTCGCGTACGCGATACCGCGCTGCATTGGCGGTGGGCGCGGTGACGAACCGAATGCCCACGGCCGATGTCGCCGCCGGAATCGCGTCGCTTGATGCAGATGCTGGGGCGCCAGCAGGGGTCGCGGCGCTCGCTTCACCTTTATCGCCCGAGCTGCATGCAGCTGACGCTGCAAGGATCAGCGTGCACGCGGCCCGGCCAGTCATTCGCTCCATGTTGAATCTCCGATTTTGTCGTCATGTCCCAGACACTGCACTGATGCGCCTCATGTTGCCTGATACGGCTGCCACCCGGTGAACGTTGCCCTGTTCGAGCTTCCGCCCGCTCGTTACGATTCAGTCCCGCAGCCTCACCCCGTCTCCGTCGCGCAACCCCCCGAGCCAATGCTTAGTTCACGCCTGCTGTTTCTCTTACTCGCAATTTCCGCGTCGCCGCTGAGCGCGCAGTCACCAGCGACCGGTGGGCAACCGGCCAGCTTTGCCGTTCCGGTACCGCCATCGCTAAAGGTCTTCGATCCGTCGTTCATCGACAAAAGCGCAAACGCTTGCACCGACTTCTTCGCGTTTGCAAACGGTGGATGGCTCAAGAGTGACACGATTCCCGCTGCGTTCTCGTCATCTGGAGTCTCCAAGGACATGACGGATCGAAATGAGCTCGTCGTGCGCTCGGTTCTCGACGATGCAATGAGAACGCGGCATTCCCTTCCTGCATCGAGCACACAGGCGAAGCTGGGCAACTATTACGCGAGCTGCATGGATTCTGCGCGGGCCGAGCGTGACGGAATATCGCCGATTCAGGGCGAGCTCAAGGTGATCGATGCAGTGCAGTCGCGTGACGCGCTCGTTCGTGAGATTGCGTCGCTCCACAGGATGGGAGTCAACGCCGCGTTTCGTTTCTTTCCCGATGCAGATCCAAAGGATGCAGCGCATTACATCGCGTGGGTATATCAGGGCGGCCTCGGAATGCCCGACCGTGACTACTACACGAACACCGACGCCGCGTCTGATTCGCTGCGCCAGAAGTACGTCGCGCACATTGCGCGGTCGCTCGTACTCGCAGGGGAGAGCTCGGCGCGCGCAGACGCGGATGCGAAGCGCGTGATGGCGCTCGAGACCGAGCTCGCGAAAGCGTCAATGACCCGTGTGGCTCTGCGCGATCCCAATGCGAGCTATCACAAGACCTCCGCAGACGCCTTCAACCAGCTCGCCCCCAGTCTCGGTAGCGTTTACCTCAAGAACGTCGGGCTTTCGTCACCAGTTGCTTTTCTCAACGTCGGCCAGCCCGAATTCCTGAAACGTGTCAGCGCTTTGATCGACACCACGCCACTCGAACACTGGCGCGCGTATCTGGCTTATCACGTGATCAGCTCTGCTTCGCCGTGGCTCAGCAGCTCCTTTGCAAGAGAAGATTTTGCGTATAACGCGCTATACAGCGGCGCAAAGCAGATGCTTCCCCGGTGGAAGCGCTGCCTTCGCGTAACGGATCGCCAGCTCGGCGAAGCACTTGGCCAGGCCTACGTCGCGAAGACGTTTTCGCCGGCTGCAAAAGCGCAGGCAAAGCAGATCATCGACGATATTCGCTCGTCGTTTCACGACCGGCTTCTCAAGCTCACGTGGATGTCGGATTCCACTCGCGCGTACGCTCTGTCGAAGCTCGCCGGCATGAACGAAAAAGTCGGATACCCCGATGCATGGCGCGACTACAGCTCGCTCGAAGTAGTCGACGGGCCATTTGCACCGAACGTGTTTCGCGCCAACGCGTTCGAGTGGCGCAGAGTGATCAACCGTCCGGGAAAGCCGGTGGACAAAACCGAATGGGGGATGACTGTTCCAACAGTGAACGCGTACTACGATCCGTCGATCAATGAGATGGTATTCCCCGCGGGAGCCCTTGCACCTCAGACATTCGACGCAAGCGGCGACATGGCTTCGAACTACGGGTCGCTCGGCGGAAGCTGGGCGGGACACGAGCTGACGCATGGCTTCGACGATCAGGGACGCCGGTACGACGCAACGGGAAACCTCCGCGACTGGTGGACTCCGCAGGATTCAGTGCGCTTCACCGAGCAGGCCAACCGAATTGTCGACCAGTTCTCCGGCTACGTGCAGGTCGACACAGTGCACGTGAACGGAAAGCTGACCCTCGGCGAAAATCTCGCTGACTACGGCGGATTGCTCATCGCGTACGACGCGCTCGAGCGCGCGCTGGATCGAACCGGCAAGCGCGAGACCATCGATGGCTACACCCCGGAGCAGCGCTTCTTCATCGCGTATGCACAGTCGTGGAGATCGCACACGCGTCCGGAACAGCTTCGGTCGCGGGTGAAGACCGATCCGCACGCTCCTGCCGAGTGGCGAACGAATGGGCCGGTTGCAAATATGCCGCAGTTTGCGAAGGCGTTCGGATGCAAAGCCGGCGAGCCGATGGTAAGGTCCACCGACGTCGTGCCGACAATCTGGTAGATGTTTCTGAAGACGGTGCGCAGGCCAAACCGGCATCTGCGCACCGCACTCCTGAGCTAAGCTATTTCGACGCGGAGCCCGACGGAAAGCTTTCTGTGCTTCTGTGCCGCCCGGCTTCATCGTGTCGGGAGTGACGTATCCGGGCGTTGATTGAATTTTTTCGTCATCGCCGCAATGACACGGTCCGAAGATTATTTACCGCATTTCAGGGTCACACGATCCGCTTCCGCCGGCATGTAGACAGCCAGCGCTGAGACCTTTGTGTCTGCGGAATTGGCACCGAGCGCGGCGCCAATGACCTTGGTGGTGGCGCCCGATTCGTGGAAATCATTGACTATGATCGCGTTCGCTCCGACATCAGCGGCCTTTTTCCTGATCTGGCTCGCGATTTTTCCGTCGCTGGTGTACACCGAATTGCCTTCGGCGCTGATCCATGCGAGCTCATAGTAATCGTGAGGGACTGCGGAGCGGCTGGTGTAGGTATCCACCGCCTCATCGCAGGTCGCTGCTCTGGCGATGTTCGGGCTGACGTCAGTCGTGTGGGTGCGAACGCCGCATGCCGACGCAGCAAGCGCGCCCAATACGACTGGTAGTGCCCAGATCCGGGTTTTTTTTGTCATCTCATCTCCTTTCCTGTGGGGACTTCCTCACCCGAAAAACGAGGAGGATGCCAATGACGATTGCAAGGCAGAGGCCGAAAGGTGGGCTGATGCACGAAGCGGCCTGATTTTCGCCTCGCAGTCGGAGCCAGTATTCCAGGGTCCGACTCCGGTCCCGGCATTCCTCGCGTCAAGCTGGACAGGTTTTTTTGAGCCTCTCTTTCAAGTCGACGGCGGCTTCACCAATTGAAGCGGCGGGGTCGGACGGGGCCTTGCCATTGGTCGTGACATGGCGCGCGCGATGAACCGCGACCTCACCGTGGACAGTGAGCTGGAGCTGGCTCGCGCTTCACGCTCACCTTGACGCGAGCGCCTCGCGGGTCCGAGGCGTGAGGCAAGCGAGCGGCGGACTGATCGAGAGCGGGCGACCGGACTCGAACCGGCGACGTCCAGCTTGGGAAGCTGGCATTCTACCAACTGAATTACGCCCGCGTGTGACGACTGCTCCACCAATGTAGCGTCATGGTGACTCGGTTCAAGTATGTCAGTCACCCATGCATATTTCGCAAATGGCCTTCGATGGAGACTGCCAGTCACTGGCAAAGCGGGCAATCGAGCTCGAGGGCAAAGCGCCGCTTGTGGATCACGACCCAGCCGAATGCGAGATGTGCGCGGAGTACCGAAACGAGCATTACGCGTTCGCGCGCGCGGCCTTGCCCCGAATCGCCGAAGCTTACCTGGAGCTCGCAAAGCGGTCGATGGAGGCGTTCGAGAGCGCAAAGATGCGCGGACGTTTTCTCGAAGATCTGCAGGAGGAGAACACGCGCCTGCTCAAGGAGCTTGCAGCACGGGAAGGAGAAATCGAGGAGCTGCAGCATCAGCCGGCGCGCAAGGGTTGGCTGCGATGAGCCGCAACATCGAATCGCCCTCACATCGACGACCGTTGAACCAACGAAGCACCGATTCGGTCTGCGCAGCGCCGCTCGGTCGAGCCCGCGACTTCAGAAGCTCGGCGGGGGAGGCTTTG
Source organism: Gemmatimonadales bacterium (assembly GCA_038208605.1). Lineage (GTDB taxonomy): Bacteria > Gemmatimonadota > Gemmatimonadetes > Gemmatimonadales > Gemmatimonadaceae > UBA4720. Next base: position 13,590 of record JBBQYO010000056.1, read on the forward strand.
TGGGTTCTTTTCCAATTTCGCGACAGCGCGTAAAGTAGGCCTCGAGCGCAGTCGCAAACTTCGTCTCGATCAGGCGCGTGGTGCTCGCCTTGAAGTAGACGATCTCTTCCAATTCGAGGACTCGGCCGTGGAGAAGGCCTTCCCGGTCTCGTTCGACCCTCGCGCGGTAGCCTTCGAGCTCCACTAGGAATGAGGTCAATTTTATTCCGGGCGTTCGACGCCTGTGATTGAGTTCGACACCACGCAATAGATACGAGCGCGCGGTCTCGAAGTAACAGACGAGCCCGGGAGAACGAAACGCGGGCCGTGACAAAAAAAACGCTCCCGTTCTCGTTGCGGGAGCGTTTGTCACGTTTCAAGAGCCACCGGTCAGATTTGAACTGACGACCGCTCGATTACGAATCGAGAGCTCTACCCCTGAGCTACGGTGGCGAATTCAATTGCATGCCCTGGAGCGGACTCGAACCGCTATGCCTTTCGGCACCACCCCCTCAAGATG
>JBBQYO010000057.1:0-14081 GCA_038208605.1 Gemmatimonadales bacterium
CGACGCTTCAGTCAGCTCGCATCTTGAGGAAGTTAGAAGGGCAGTAACAGCCTGTTGGCACGGCAGCACCAGCCGTATCTTGGCCTCAAACTCGGAGGCCATGCTGACTGCTCCTGATGCCAACATCCTGAGATCCCCGCCGCCAGCCAGCGACGGTAGCTTCCTCGCATCGGGCGCACCTCTCCCGCGCGATCTTCTGGAACGCGGCCGCGATCGCGTGCGGATTGCAGCGCTGGTCCTCGTCGCGACATGGATCTTCGTCATTATCATGAACGAAGGCGTCGCACGGATAATCGGCGGCGGCCCGCTCGAGGAAACTGTCTGGGCTCCGCGCCAATCCGTTCTCACGCTGGTCGGACTCGTTGTCTCCATCGGCGTCGCATGGTTGATACCGAAGCTCAAGGGCCGTCCAGAGCGCTCTCGATATCGGACTCGGCTACGAGATTTTCAATTCGCTCATCGTCAGCCTGATCAGCGAGTACTACCCTCGTCATGACCCGCAGGCAATCTCATGGGTCTGCGTCACGATCGTCATCTGGCCCGCGCTCGCACCGTCGTCACCGCGGAAGACTTTTTATCGCCGCAGTCGCATCAGCTACGACTGTCCCTCTCGCATTGCTGCTCGCGCACGCCACTCATCCCGAATACGATCCCGGCCTGTTCGTAATTTTATGGCTCGTCCTTCCCGCTTACGTGTGTTCCTTCCTCGCGGTCATTCCCGCGACGGTGATCCGCGGTCTCGGGAAGCAGGTTCACAAGGCGCGATCTCTTGGCAGTTACGAGCTGGAAGATCGAATCGGCAAAGGGGGAATGGGCGAAGTGTATCGCGCCCGCCATCGTCTGCTGGCCCGCCCCGCCGCCGTAAAGCTCATCTCACCCGATGCGCTCGACTCGTCTCGACCGGACGCCAGTGAGGTCATCGTCGAGCGGTTCCGAAGAGAAGCGCAGGCGGCGGCGACGCTGCGATTCGCCACATACCATAGAGTTGTACGACTACGGTGTCGCCGAAGACGGAACCTTCTACTACGTGATGGAGCTCCTCGATGGTGTGGACTTTCACGACCTCGTAACGCGGCACGGCCCTCTCGACGCCGCGCGCACTTCACACCTCATCGCGCAAGCGTGCGATTCTCTCGGCGAGGCACATAGAAAAGGAATGGTCAATCGCGACGTAAAGCCGTCGAACATTCTCGCGTGCAGAATGGGGCTGAAGGTGGACTACGTGAAGGTTCTCGATTTTGGTCTCGTCAAGAACGACATCAAGCAGGCCGAGGAGCAGCTTCACATCACGTCGGCCGGAACAGTGAGTGGTACACCCGCCTTCATTGCACCGGAATCGATCGCGGGGATTGCTGCTGTTGGTCCGCCCGCCGACGTGTATGCGCTAGGCTGCGTCGCGTACTGGCTGCTCACTGGACAATACGTTTTCCAGGCGCCGAACCCGACGATGATGATGATGCAGCACCTTCAAGCGGCTCCCGTTCCCCCATCACATCGAGCGCCGCACCCTGTGCCGGACGATCTCGATCGGCTGATCCTGCGCTGCCTCTCGAAGGACCCTGGCGACCGCCTTGAAGCAGGGGTACGATCGCTCGGCTCGCAGCATCGATGGGATCAATCACGCATCGGGTCGGCTGTCGCGATTTCGCCTTCAACTTCTGAATTAATTACAGGTTCAGACCTGAATACGCTTCTCCGTTTGATCGGTGCCCGCGCATCAGTGAGCATCGCTCTGGCCGCATCCACCGCTTCGACCGTTCCAGCGAGAGCGAGCACATCATCCACGCGAAGCCTTTCTCCACCTGTTGGAACCACGACCTTCGCGCCCTCATCGCCCTTCCGCGTAATTGCGAGAATCGTCGCACCGCTTCGCCCGCGGAGATTCAGCTCGGCGAGAGACCGTCCGACTGCAGGACTGGTTTCCGAAATTCTCATCGGCACCGGCGCGCCGAGTCCTGGCAGCATCACGGCGATGTGCTCCATCGTCTTGTAAAGGTTTTCAGGATCGTCGTAGTTGTTGAGCTGCGGCGTCAACGCTGCAACGATCACCTCCGCTCCAGCTCTCGCATGCTCCTGAAGATTGAGCGCGCTTCTCCAGAAGCCGACTCCGAGCACAATCGTGAGAAGCGCGAGCAGAGTGTAGCCCGGAAATCTCGGAACGAACGGCTGCGTAATGGCAATGAGCGGCACGCCGACGAGCATCAGGGTTCCGATTTGAAGCATCGTCACGAGCGCGCGTCTCGGCGCTGCAGCGAAATCTGTCTTGCGCCGTCCAGCGCCAGGCAGCGCGCGCATCGCGAGGACCATCCCGAGCATTCTCGCACTCTGGACTATTCCAATGACGAGTGGAGTGGCAACGATCGCGGCGCCAACGATGACGACGAGGAATGACGTCATCGGCGATGCGCCGGTCCACGCGGTGAACATCGTCGTGAATCTTCCCTGCTCTGCGCCGGCTCCGATGATAACGCCAGCAAGCACGAACGCGTCGATGAGGATCACGCGCACAAGCCGGCGAGTGCGCGACCTGCCAGCGGTTGGCGGCGCACTGCGAATGCTGTTGACCCACGTTCCATACAGCGACACCGACGTCTGAATCGGCCGCGGCAGCCTGCGATCCACCCATGATGCGGCAGATTCAGACCCCCGAATCAGCCACGGGGTCGTCAACGTCGTCAACGCGGAAACAGTTACGGCGACAGGATAGAGAAACGATCTCGTCGCACCCTCTGCAAGACCGACTGCGGCAATGATGAATGAGAATTCCCCGATCTGCGCGAGACTCATTCCCGCCTGCAGCGACGACTTGAGTCCGTTTCCGGTGATGAACGATCCTGCCGTTACCGCGACAATTTTCCCTGTGATGACAAGAGCGGTGAGTGCCAGCACCGCGCCCCAGTTGTCGAGCACGACACGCGGATCGATCAGCGATCCCACCGACACGAAAAAAATCGCGACGAACATGTCGCGTACCGGATGAACCATCGGCTCGATCCGAAGTGCCTCGCCCGATTCCGCCACCAGCGAGCCACCAATGAATGCGCCGAGTGCAACGGAATATCCAAACTTGTACGCAAGGAAAGCGCAGGCGAAACACATTCCGATCGTTCCGACGAGAGTTGTCTCGTCGCGCTTCATTTTCAGAATTCCCCGCACTGCGCGGGGGATGATGATGATCCCGAACCCGATCAGTCCGGTGAGAAACGTGATTAGACGAACGACAGTGATCGTCAAATTCCACGGCGACAGGCCAACTCCGGTCGCGGTCGCTGTCAGCAACGCGACGAGAATGATCGCAATGAGATCCTCGACTATCAGAATCCCAAAAACGATTTCTCGAAGCCGGCCCCCGACACCTCGCTCATCGAATGCCTTGGCGATGATCGTCGTACTGGATATGCTGACGATCGCGCCGGCGAATACGCTCTCGATTTCCGTCCACCCAAGCAGTCGTCCCACTACGTAGCCCAACCCGATCATCGCTGTCGTTTCGAGCAGGGCGGCCAGGCCCGAGGTTGCTGCAATCGTCGCAACCTGCTTGAGCCTGAACTCGAGACCAAGCGAGAACATGAGGAGAATCACGCCAAGCTCGGAAAGCGCCCGAAGAATGCGCTCGTCGGCAGAGAGATGAGTCGGCAGATACGGCCCGACGATCATCCCGGCAAGCAGATATCCGAAGACAACGGGCTGCTTGAGGCGCTGAAAGAGAAACGACGTCACTGCCGCAGTGCAAAGCACCAGCGCCAGGTTCTCGAGGAAGATGTGCGCGTTCTCCATTCAGGATTCTACCACGGCTTTACCGCGTCCACTATTCGCCCTGACGCGACAAGTCCCTTCAGTTCCTCGCCGAGCTGTGTGCTTGCATCGAGAGCTCCCTGCCAGGTCTCGATACGCTTGTCCTGCGGCATCGAATAGAAATCCTTTCGATCTGGAATTTTTCCGCCTGGCAGCGACGCGACAAACTCCGCCGACGGTGCAATCAACAATACACGTTCGAAGTTTTTTCCATCGGCTCGCCGCCACGCGAGCGGCTTATCGAACCAACCCGGAACTATGTGATCGTAGAAGTGCGGGTAGAGGATCAGCCCGTCGCCTTTACCGAAGTCGAGATCGAGATGGTAGTCGATCACGCCGCCATCCCAGTGCACTTCACCGGGTCGTCCTGGAATCTCTACGCCTTCGACAACGAGCGGGATCGCACCCGAAGCGAGCAATACCGCGCGCGCATTATCGCGGGTCAGCGGAACATGCACTGTCGGAAGATCGGAGAAGTGCGCGAAGGGGGTGATGTCTCCGGCCGAATGAAAAACAAATCTCTCGATCTGGAGCGACAGGGCGCGGCGGCTGAGGAGATTTCCGAATGCAACCGCCGCCATTGCTGCGCCGATTGCAATCCTTGGCGCGGTGCGGGACAAGCGCTTCGTCATCGCCGTTATCACGTGCACGCGCGCCCACGGGTGGGTGAGAATTTCCTCGACGCCTGATGCCCCAAGGAGATCGTCGAGGATCGAGAGGAGAACGCCCGTTACTTCAGAAGGTGACGGCCTGGCTGTATAACCTTGATCGTAGATGTACCCATGATGCCCTCTCGCGAGAGCGGCGACCGGATCGCGCTGGGCGAGACACGCCATACGCCAGCTTCCGATCGACGACCCGATGAGGTGCATCGGCCGCTCGCGTTGCGCCTGCAGAAATTCGCCAAACAGGTACCGGTCGAGTCCGCCGATTGCCAGCCACTTCGCACCACCCGAGGCCCCGGGGATGATGTCGACATCCTCGGCACGGAGTCCCCGCTGCCGAATGAGTCCAAGTGCCGCTGGTCCAGCGCGCAACGTGAGTGCCGAAGACATCCGTGACAAAATAGATGGTCACGGGTTTCCCCGGCGGGGACTACCAAGCGCGGTTCAGGCCGATTTGTGAATGCGGCTGCCTGGCTGATGCTGGACTCTTATGTGCTTCATGGCGGTGCGCGTCACATCGTCGATCAGCCGGTCGAAATTTTCCGGAGTCCAGTTCGAACACACGCAATGAAGGCGGGATGCAATATCGGCCCTCAGCGCTCTTCGGACCTCCTCGGGGGGCACATCGACAGCGAGTACATAGCCGCGGGTCAGCAGGTCCCGCCTCAGAATCCCGACCTCGCCAGGTGGCGTTTCAGTCGGCCGACTGTCACTCTGGTCCACAGTAATTTCTCAGAAGCGGCGTTCTTCCGGAAAGCGCCTCGGAGTGCCCCGGCGGGCTGGTGTTCGAAATCCCGTTTGCCCAACGTACGTCACCGTACGAAAAAGTCAATGGAGAAAAACTCCGTCGCCAGAGCGTCCGAGTAAATTTCTGCCGCACCCGGAAGGCCCTCCCGCTTAAGGCACTCATGTCCAAGTCAAAAACTGAGCATCTCGCGGAGCCCCACGCGAGTTTTCGCGCAAAAGTTCTCCTCGCCGGAAAGACAGCGACCGGGGTTGTCGTACCCGAAAAAATCGTTGCCGCGCTCGGCACCAGCAAGAAACCGCCAGTACTCGTGACGATTAACGGTCACACTTACCGAAGCACCGTCGCGTTCATGGGCGGCCGGTTTCTCGTCGGTATCAGCGCCGAGGAGAGAAAGAATACGGGCGTCAAGGCCGGCGATGAAATAGAAGTTCTGCTCGAGCTCGACACCGCCCCGCGCGAAGTGGCAGTCCCCGAAGATCTTGCTGCAGCGCTCGATCGCGACAGGAAAGCCCGCGAGTTTTTCGACAGCATGTCCTACAGCAACAGACGCCGTCACGTGCTCATGATCGAAGGTGCCAAAGCAAAAGACACGCGAAAGCGACGCATCGACAAGACGGTAGAGATGATGAAAGAAGGCAAAGCGATGTGACGGCATCAACGCCGGCGATGACGAGCGAAGCGCATCGCGCGATCGATGCAGTCTGGCGAATCGAATCGGCAAGACTGATTGCCGGACTGACGCGTATGGTACGCGATGTTGGACTGGCCGAGGATCTCGCGCAGGACGCGCTTGTCGTGGCGCTGGAGAAGTGGCCGGAGACAGGAGTACCCGACAACCCCGGCGCATGGCTGATGGCGATCGCAAAGCGGAGAGCCATCGACCAGTTTCGGCGAAGCAGGCTCGCTGACAGAAAACACGAAGAGATCGGGTACGACGCCGACTCTCAAGAGGACGCTGTCTCAACTCTCGACGAGTCTCTCGACGACAACGTTGGTGATGATCTGCTTCGTCTCGTCTTCATTGCGTGCCACCCCGTTCTGTCCACCGACTCGCGTGTCGCGCTAACTCTTCGCCTCCTCGGCGGACTTTCGACGGACGAGATCGCTCGCGCCTTTCTCACTCCCGAGCCAACGATTGCGCAACGGATCGTGAGGGCGAAACGAACCCTGTCCGAGGCGCGCGTCCCGTTCGAAGTCCCTCGAGGCGCAGAATTCCACGCGCGCCTGGCTTCCGTGCTTCAGGTCATCTATCTCGTTTTCAACGAGGGCTACTCCGCCACCGCGGGTGACGACTGGATGCGACCTGCACTTTGCGAGGATGCACTACGACTCGGCCGCGTACTCGCGGGGTTGGTACCAAACGAGCCGGAGGTGCACGGCCTGGTCGCATTGATGGAGATACAGGCATCGCGGACACGTGCCCGCGTGCGAAGATCGGGCGAGCCGGTCCTGTTGCTCGATCAGGATCGCGCGAAGTGGGATAGAATGCTGATTGGACGAGGACTGGCCGCACTCGAGCGAGCCCAGCAACTCGGCGAATCGAGCGGACCGTACGCATTGCAAGCGGCGATCGCAGCGTGTCATGCGCGCGCACGCGTCGCCGATGACACCGATTGGATTCGCATTGCAACTCTGTATGATGAGCTCGCTGAAGTGACTCCATCGCCCGTCATCGAGCTCAACCGCGCTGTCGCTCACTCAATGGCGTTCGGTGCCGCTGCCGGTCTCGAGATTGCCGATCGCCTGCTGTCCGAGTCCTCGCTTTCTGATTATCACCTGCTGCCGAGCGTGCGCGGAGATCTTCTCGCAAAGCTCGGGCGAATTGATGAAGCTCGCGGCGAGCTGGAGCGGGCCGCATCTCTTGCTCGCAATGTCCGCGAGCGCGCTCTTCTTCTCAGCAAGGCAGCTCAGATTCGTGAGCAATGAGCGCGCTCGGACTGCTTCATGCAACGATTGCATTTCTCGCCGTCATCCTCGGCCTGTTCCACTCCGCGCGAAAACGGTCGATCCCCCAGCTTCCATCCTTTCCGGCACATAATGAATCGTCACTCGCACACCAACAGATTCCTCGTCACTTGCATGACGCTCCTCCTGACTGCGGTGCAGGCAAACGGGCAGACCTCGAGCAACCCCGACAGCACGCGTAAAGCCTCGAAGCCCCTTTTCACTGTCGACGACGGTCTTCTCGGACTTGGGTTCGCGGGGCTGACCATAGCGATGTTTCCCCTGGACAAGTCCGTCGCGCATCGCCTTCGTATTCCCTCGTCCGGCGGAAACAAGTTCATCGGCAATACGGCAACGGGATTCGAGGTCATTGCCGATCCAGGCTCGATCGTCGTTGGCTCTGCGATGTACCTGATCGGTCGCTACACCCAGCATCGCACGCTCGAAGACGTCGGCCTTCACACGACTGAAGCCATCGTGCTCGGCTCCGGAGCAACCAGCGTGCTGAAAGGCCTCCTCGGCCGTTCTCGCCCGTTCGTCACCAACTCTACCGATCCGCGTGATTTCAAATTCGGCAAAGGGTTTGGTAACGCCGATCGGCAGTCGTTTCCGTCAGGGCATACGACAGCGGCGTTTGCCGCCGCCGCGTCGTTGACAAGCGAAATCCACCGCGTCTATCCGAGCTACACATGGGTTGCCGGCGCGGCGATGTATGGGAGTGCGACGATGGTCGGGCTTGCGCGCATGTACCACAACAAGCATTGGGCAAGCGACGTTACGCTCGGTGCGGCAGTGGGGACTTTCAGCGGGCTCAAGGTCGTCCGCTACTCGCACAATCATCCGGACAATCCGGTTGACCGCCGACTACTAAAAGCGATGATCGAGCCAAACGGAAATGGCGGAGAGCTTGTTGGACTTTCCGTTCCATGGTAGCCACGCTGCGGAAATCGAGCGTCCCGACTCACATTCTCGAAGTCCACCGGTAGATGGTTGCACGTCGCGCTGCCGTCGTTGCAATCCGCTTGAACGTGGGGCGCGCGTAGTCGAGTCTGCGTTGACCATCAACACTGACTCACGTGCTAATTTCACTAGCTCATGTTTCAGGCATAGTCAGCTCGCAACGCGTTGCCTGTCCCGATACCTCGGAAGTTGGGCAATTCTTCGCTTAGTTTGTCGCGGGTCTCTCATCCACTGAACGCGTTCCGCGAGGCGCGTTCGTAATCGTCTGGGGAGATTTGCAACGCGTGATATGCCCGGCGCGGAGTTGGCATCCGGAACGGGATTTGCGAAACCGTTTTGCATCGCAACTATGGGGATGCGTTGCTTCGGTTGTCTGAATCACCCAAACGGAAGCTGGCTGGCAGAGCATTCACGCGCACGTTGGTTGGCGCGGCATTGCTGATCAGCGGAACGACAGTTTTTACGTCGTGCACCGCTGGTAACGCGGAGAACAACGCCACGCCCTCCTTCTCGGCACACGATGCCGACGCCGCGCTCGATGCGTTCATAGCTGACAGCACACAGTGGCCGACGTACAGCCGCGATCTGGGCAACACGAGATTCGCGCCGCTGTCGCAGATCAACGCAACGAACGTTGCCTCTCTTGTCCCGGTATGGGTGCATCACTCCGGGATTCCCCACTCGTCCGAAACCAATCCTCTTGTCGTCGATGGAGTGATGTACTTCAGCTCGGCCCTCAATCATGTGTTCGCTGTCGATGCGCGCACCGGGCGCCAGAAATGGGAGTACGTCCATCAATACAAAACCACCGTTGACTGCTGTGGTCCGATAAATAAAGGAATAACCGTTTATGCAGGCCGCGTGTTTATGGCGACAGCAGACGCGCGCCTGGTTGCGCTCGACGCTGCAACAGGCGTGAAGCAGTGGGACGTTCAGGTTGGTGACAACGAAGCAGGCTATCACATGACCGGCGCGCCGTTGGCAGCCGACGGAAAAATTATCTCCGGTGTGAGCGGCGGCGAGCAAGGATGTCGCTGCTATGTGGACGCGTACGACGCCGCAACAGGGAAACTGGTCTGGCGCTGGTACACGATTCCAAGTCCAGCCGATGGCGGCTGGTGGGGACACTGGAGGGAGCACGACGAGTGGGGCGCCTCATTTTCGCGCGATATCGCCAGGGAAAAAGCCGATAGCGCGAAATATTCGGACAGCTGGAAACACGGCGGCGGCCCGGCATGGCATCACCCCGCATACGATCCGGCACTCGGCATGTTGTTCGTCAACGTGGGTAATCCAGCACCGGATCTCGACGGCACAGAAAGGCCGGGTGACAACCTTTACACTGACTGCATCGTCGCGCTCGACATAAAGACGGGCAAGGTCAAATGGTATTACCAGACCGTGTCTCACGATTTGTGGGACTACGACCCATCGCCGCCACCTGTGCTCGTCAACGTTCGCGATGGTGCGGGACAATTGGTACCTGCTGTGGCGCAGGCCGGGAAAGTGCCGTGGGTTTACATCGTCGACCGGCGGACCGGCAAGCCGATACGCAGGTCGGAAATGTACATCCCGACAAAAAATCTTTTCGTGCCTCCGACTGAAGCGGGAGTGATGATCACTCCGGGCACGCTTGGTGGTACGGATTGGTCTCCTACCGCGTATGATCCTCGAAGCGGCTGGCTGTATCTCGCATCGAACGTCATTCCTATGCTGTACAAGAAATCCCCGGAGCCGCTTCGGCAGCCCGCACAGTGGTGGGGAGGCAGTGTCACGGGAGCGACGACCGGCACGTCGGGCCTGATAACAGCAATCGATCTCAACACCGGGAAGGTGGTGTGGCAGACACCAACGAAAATGCCGCTGCTGAGTGGAGTGACTGTAACCGCGGGAGGCGTGGTGTTTGCCGGCTTGTCGGACGACCAGGTTGCCGCGTACGACGCTCGTTCAGGGCGCCAGCTCTGGGCCGCCGCAGCACCGGCTGGTGTGAATGCCCCGCCGATTTCGTACATGATCGGCGGCGTTCAATACGTCGCGGTGGCGGCAACTGGAGCAATGAACGTGGGAAGTCATCGGGGCGACGCAATGCTCGTCTACGCATTGCCAAAGAATTCAGGTGCGTCGCCCGTTACCGACAGCATCAGGGCCGGCAAGTGATGGCTCGCATTTCAGCCCTGGCTAAGTCGCGCGGCTGCAAACCCATCTATATAGTCTTGAGCCTCCTGGCCGTTATTTGCGGCAGCCGGAGCGCGTCGGCTCAGCGGGGACAGTCCGCATCCGACAAATCTGTTTCCAAGACCCACGCGAAGCCGGGCCAGCTCACGATCGACACGAACGAGGAGCTGCAACCGGCGGCTCTGCCGCCGCTGCCGCCGGGGATGACTGTCGACATGCTGGTTGAAGGCGACAAGCTGTTCCATGGTCGCGGCGGCTGCTTTGCTTGTCACGGCACTGAAGCGCAGGGGCTTCCAGCGGCCGGGGACGGAATCACCAGCGCGCTGGCTTACGCGCGGCACGAATGGGGATCGCTCGATTCTCTTGTTCGTTCAGGTATTCCTGACGCGCTGACCCGAAGTCCCATCGCGATGCCTGCGCGCGGTGCGCGCGGTGATCTTACCGCCGAAGAAATAAAGCGCGTCTCGGCTTATGTCTGGGCGATCAGTGGTACTCGAGGAGAGCCATGGCCCGGCGGCCACGCCTCGCACTCGGGCATGGTGCCGCCCGGCTCTACCAAAGGAACCGCGCCGGCAAAGCCTGTTCGGGTTCGCGAGATGATTCCCCCGTCAAAGCCGGGCGCCGGGAGCTCACCACGAAGATGACTCGACTGTCGCGCGCACCCGTCGGATTCCTGGTCGCACTGACGGTGACAATCGCGTGCACGCGAACCGATGGAGCGGTAGTAGCCAAAGGCGACGCGAACGCGGCGATGCGAACCGCATTCGCGGACAGCACCCAGTGGCCGAGCTACGGTCGGGATTACACGAATCAGCGGTATTCCCCGCTTGCGCAGATCAACACCGGCAATGCGACGCAACTTCAGCTCGCATGGCATTTCAAGACGGGCATTGCCGAATCTTTCGAAAACAGTCCGTTAATAGTTGGCCGCACGATGTACGTGACGACTCCCATGAATCACCTCTTCGCACTCGACGCCGCTACGGGCGCGAAAAAATGGGAGTATGTGCATCCTCTTGGTACTACAACGATGTGTTGCGGGCCGGTCAATCGCGGCGCAGCGTACTACAACGGTCATGTTTACATGGCGACGCTCGACGCACAGCTCGTCGCTCTCGACACGGCCACCGGCCACGCAGACTGGACCGTTCAGGTAGCCGATAACAAGAACGGATACAGCATCACCATGGCGCCGGTTATCGCCGACGGAAAAGTTTTCATCGGGGTGAGCGGTGCCGAATACGGAATCCGCGGACGAGTTAGCGCATTCGATGCTGCGACCGGCGCTTTTGTGTGGCGCTGGTACACAATTCCAAGCCCTGAAGAAGGCGGGTGGTGGGGAAGCTGGGGCAACACTGATGCGTTCGGCACGCCTCTTAACCGCGACATTGCCCAGGAAAAACGTGACAGCGCCAAATACTCCGACGCGTGGAAACGCGGAGGAGGATCAGTATGGCAGACACCGGCAGTCGATCCAGAGCTCGGCCTGCTCATCCTGACTGTCAACAATCCAAGTCCGGATATCGACGGGGTCGTGCGGCCGGGCGACAATCTCTACACCGACTGCATCGTCGCGCTCGACCTCAAGACCGGAAAGCTTCGCTGGTATTTCCAGGAACTCCCGCACGACACCTGGGATTACGATCCGATCAGCCCGCCCGTTCTCATGAGCGTGACGAACCAAGCGGGAGCAACGGTACCGGCCGTTTCACAGGCGGGTAAAACGGGCTGGGTGTACGTCCTCGACAGACGAACGGGAAAACCGATTCGACGCACAGATGCATTTGTCGAGCAGAAAGCGATGTTTACCCGCGCGACCCGGCAGGGCGTTCACGTGCTGCCCGGCGGCAATGGCGGAAGCGAGTGGTCTCCAACCGCATACAGTCCGCAGACGGGCTATCTCTATGTGCTCGGCATGAATGAGCATGATGTGTACAAGCTGCGGCCGGAAAAATACGCAGCGCCGGCAAGCTACCTGTCGGGCGTATGGTACTCCTCGGAGCCGAAGAAGGACTACGGCTCATTCACGGCCGTCGATCTGAATAGCGGTCATGTCGTATGGCAGGACACCGTCAATCATCCGATGGTTGGCGGAGCGATGGCCACGGCAGGCGGACTCGTATTCGTTGGAACGAAAGACCGGCGTTTTCTCGGAATCGACGCACGAAGCGGCAAGATTCTGTGGACCTACGGGGCGCCCGCGGGTGTGAATGCGCCGCCAGTATCATACATGATCGATGGTCGCCAGTACGTAGCAGTTGCGGCCGGCGGCAACCTTCAGATCAACGCTCCGCGAAGCGACGAGCTTCTTGTCTTCTCACTTCCCGCGCCCGCTGGCAGCGACACGAGCTTTGCCGTGCCAGCCAGCCGGGGTTCGGCGACGTCCGCTACTCTCTCGCGGAAGTGAAGATGCGTGTTCGAGATCTCCCGGTCTTTGCTGCAGTCGCGATTGCGGCCGCATGTGGCACAACAAAAACCAATCCTGACCGCGTCGATGAAGTACAGCGAGAGGAAGCGGCACCTGAAAACTATTTACCTGCGGACCTGAGCTCCCGCCCCGATACAGCGCGGCTGACGCTTTCACCACACTTCTTCGACACCGACGAAGAAGCGCAACCAGTTTCTCTGCCACCGCTCCCGGCAGAAATGTCTCTCGACATGATTCGCGACGGAGACCGTCTCTTTCACGGCAAGGGTGGCTGCATCAACTGCCACGGCTCCGAAGCTCAAGGCATGGCTGCGCGAGGAAAAACTCTCACCGCGGGCCTGGTATTCCTGCCACCCGGAGACTGGAATGCGCTCGATTCGCTGATCAGCGTGGGAATGCCTGACAAACAGACGCGCTCTCCAATCGCAATGCCGGCGAGGGGACAGCACGGTGACCTGAACGCTGATCAGATTCGGCGGATTGCGGCATACATCTGGGCAATCAGCCAGACCCATGGCGAACCGTGGCCCGGCGGACACGCCTTGCACATGCGACACGACTGGCGCGCGGGCGCGCGAACGAGCATTCCGTGATTTCTCCTGTCCTGTACAGCAGCAACCTCGCGTCATTCGCCGCGCAGGTTCGCGTTATCTACGACGGAAACCCGTCAGCGCTCAAGCCACGCGGACCGCTCGCGTCCCGGCTTGCCACGCTTGGATGGGAGATGACAGCAGCCGCGGCGATTGTATTCGTGATCGTGATGCTGATCATGCTTGTTCCGATCTGGCGAAAACGATCTGCACCGGCCGACGACCAACCTCCGGCCCTGGTGAACGAGCGGGCGTGGGTGGTGTACGGCGGCGCCCTCATTCCGGCGCTCATATTGGCTGGAGTTTTTGTAATGACGCTCATCGCCTATCGCGCATCGGAGCAGAGCTCAGAGCCCCCGCTCACAATCGAAGTGACAGGACATCAGTGGTGGTGGGAAGTGCGTTATCCGAGCAGGAATGTTGTCACCGCTAACGAGATTCACATTCCGGTAGGCCGCGCGGTAAAGGTGCTGCTCAAGTCCAATGATGTGATCCACAGCTTCTGGATTCCAAACCTCAACGGGAAGACTGACGCGATTCCAGGAACCACGAACATCGCGTGGCTGGAGTCGGACCGGCCCGGTACATGGCGAGGCACCTGCGCGGAATACTGCGGCGTCCAACACGCGCACATGGCGCTGAGCGTAGTCGCTCAGCCCGACGGCGACCTCGCCCGCTGGCTCGATAACGAGCAGGCCAACGCCGCAGCGCCTGCGGACTCGGAAACGCTCGGAGGCGCGACGGCATTTGTGAACTCGCAGTGCGTCTATTGCCAT
>JBBQYO010000058.1:0-14028 GCA_038208605.1 Gemmatimonadales bacterium
AGGGAAGCGCACGTCTCGAACGCCCACCTATACGAATGGGCGGCAGAGAATCCGGAGGAATTCTGGGCGGGCGAGGCTGGCAAGCTGGAATGGATCAAGACCTGGGACAAGGTTCTTCAGTGGGATCCTCCCCACTGCCAGTGGTTCATCGGAGGGAAACTCAACGTCTCGGTGAATTGCGTCGATCGTCACGCGAACGGCCCCAGAAAGCACGCCCCGGCGATCATCTGGGAAGGCGAGCCGGGCGATCAGCGGACGCTGACTTTCGCGACCCTTCACGCCGAAGTGAACAAGTTCGCGAGCGCACTCAAGTCACTTGGAGTGAATCGCGGCGACCGCGTCGCCATCTACCTTCCGATGATTCCTGAGGCCGCGATCTCTATGCTCGCATGCTCGCGCATCGGCGCCATTCACTCGGTTGTGTTCGGAGGATTTTCCCCGGAATCGCTGCGCGACCGGATCAACGATTCGGAATGCAAAGTCCTCATCACGGCCGACGGAGGCTTTCGCCGAGGCAACATCATTCCGCTCAAGAAGAATTCGGACAAGGCCCTCGAGGAAACGCCATCGATTCAGAAAGTCGTCGTTGTAAAACGCGATCGTGTAGCTGGCGAAGGATCGTCCGGATCGAAGATCGAGTGCGAGATGAAATCCGGCCGCGACGTCTGGTATCACGACCTCATGGAAACGGCAGCCGCTGAATGCGAGCCCGAGGCGATGGACGCCGAGGATGTGCTGTTCATTCTCTACACTTCAGGAACGACTGGAAAGCCGAAAGGAATCGTTCACACGACCGGCGGCTATCTGACCGGCGTGACGGCGACCAGCAAGCTTGTGTTCGACCTCCGTGACGACGACGTGTTCTGGTGCACCGCCGACATCGGCTGGGTGACGGGACATTCATACCTGGTTTACGGGCCGCTCTCCAATGGCGCGTCGTGCGTGATGTACGAAGGTGCGCCGGACAGTCCCGATCAGGACCGGTTCTGGGATATTTGCGAGCGGCACAAGGTCACGATTCTCTATACCGCGCCGACCGCGATCCGAGCGTTCATGAAGTGGGGGGCAAAATTTCCTGCCCTGCACGATCTGTCTTCTCTTCGTCTCCTTGGATCAGTCGGCGAGCCGATCAATCCTGAAGCGTGGATGTGGTACCGCGAGCACATCGGCGGAAACCGGTGTCCGATTGTGGACACATGGTGGCAGACGGAAACGGGAGCGATCGTCATCTCTCCGCTTCCGGGCGTTACTGCGACAAAACCAGGAAGCGCGACTACTGCTCTGCCCGGTTACACCGCAGATCTCCTCGACGACGCGGGCAAGGTCATTCCTGTCGGCGGCGGTCTGCTTGCGCTCACCAGGCCATGGCCATCCATGCTTCGAACCATATGGGGCGATGACCAGCGGTACCTCGATACGTATTTCACGAAATGGCCTGGCCGACCCGATCTGTACTTTCCGGGCGATGGCGCCAAGCGCGATGACGACGGCTATTTCTGGATACTCGGCCGAGTGGACGACGTCCTGAATGTTGCTGGTCATCGCATCGGAACCATGGAAGTAGAGTCGGCGCTCGTCGAGCATCCCGCCGTCGCGGAGGCCGCGGTCGTGGGCAGGTCACACGACCTCAAGGGGCAGGCTTTGGCCGCATTCGTTACCCTTCGCGACGGCCACCCGCAAACACCGGGACTGCAGGAAGAATTGCGGCAGTTCGTCGCGCAAAAAATCGGAGCTCTGGCGAAGCCGGACGACATCCTTTTCTCCGCCGACTTACCGAAAACGCGGTCGGGCAAAATCATGCGCCGTCTGCTTCGAGATATCGCCGAGGGGCGAATTCTGGGCGATACCACAACGCTCGCAGATCCAGCAGTCGTCGCCAGTCTAAAGGCGCAGTACGAATCGCAGGAAGGTTGATCGCCGCGCCTCTGACCATGGTATGAACCCTGCCTTAGATTCTCCGTACAAAGGCTCAACAACCAGGACGGTAAAATGCTAGGTGGTTTGTTTCCCGAATCGATCTTCGGACGAAAGCTGAATCCGAATGCAGAGCGACGACTTCGCCTGTCGCAGGCACGCGCGGAAGAGACGATCATTCGCGCTCACGTCGACAATGCGCTGATGTTTGTCGACACTCTCGCAGAGGATCTGTCGTTCGATCGTGCGATCGATACTTACGTGAGAGTGATGGGGATTCCCGAGCCGCTTGCGAGCACCGTTGCGACCCGCGCCCTGGTGAGCCTTGGACGTGACCTCGTGCCGTTCCGCCGCCGTGCGCGCGAAGAAGGCCAGGAGGACGAGGATGTGAAGCCGCGTCTCCGTCTCGACGACGCGGCCGCGCGCCAGCGGTCGATCAAACGCGCCTAGCGCGCCTCGGCGACTACCTCGGCGTAGCTACTCGCTGAGGTCGTCCTCGAAACGCGGCTTGGAGTGAATTCCCGAGCGCGCCGTATATGTTCGAGCCCCAGCAGTAGGCAGCGCCGTCAGAACCTACGCCGCAGGTGTGTCTGGAACCAGTTGACACCGATACAAACGTGACGGTCGCGGGCAGATCGCCGCCTGAAACTGGAACTGGGATTGGGCTTTGGCCGTCAATTTCAGCAGAGTACGGTCCGCGACCGAGCTGGAGGTCGGCATCGTCGCCCCAGCAATAGATCGCGCCGGCAGCCGTTAGACCGCACGTATGACCGGAACCTTCCTTATAACGCCGGAACACGCCAAGTGTGTCGACTTCACCCGTTGTGGTGCCGGTGCTCGCGCTAATCCGCGAGAAAGTGAGGCCGCTTGCGACTGCCACCGGCGACGCCGATATCCCGCCAACGGCTCCATTACCGAGCTGTCCGTTTGCGTTGCTGCCCCAGCAAAACGCCGACCCCGCTGTAGTTATCCCGCAGCTGTGATCGCCACCGGCAGAGACTGCCGTGAAGCGCAGACCGCCGCCGACCCGGACAGGCACGTTGCTCGATCCGACGCTTCCGTTGCCGAGCTGGCCGAAACCATTGTCGCCCCAGCAATACGCAGTTCCGTCCACCATCACGCCGCATGAATGGCGGAAGCCCGCGCTAATGCTGGAGAATGTCGCGGGCCCCTGAATCAGTACTACAGGAATCGGCGTAGTGCTGTTCAGTCGGCGGAAGTCTCCCAGCTGGCCGAGTGAATCGGCACCCCAGCAATAGGCTGCGCCTGATGTAGTGACCGCGCACGCATGGCTGCCGCCCACCGAGATCGACCCGAAATTCAGGGCGCTAGTCACGAGGGATGGCGCGGCGCGATCGGCGGTCCCGCCATTACCAATCTCACCATGTTTCCCAGCTCCCCAGCAATAGGCGCGTCCGCCTGTCACGATTCCGCAGGAACTTGAATCACCGGCCGATATACCGGTGAATTCGAGCGACTGTGCCAGGCGTTGCGGATTGAGGCTGCAGGGCAACGCGGTGGTGACGGCTGAATCCTTCCCCTGTTTCTGTGAATCGGAGCCGGGAAAGCAGATGGAATCACCGCGCGCGCCGAGCTGCCCGCGATTGTTGAGTCCCCAGCAGTACGCCTGTCCGAGAGTGATGATGCCGCAAGTCAGATCATCGCCCGCATCGAATGACCCGGCGGTCGCGGCCGCGGCGACCAGGAAGAGTCGTGGCAACACGAGAACGCTCGCCGTTGCGCTCAGACCTTCGCCGGTCGCTGTGATGGTCGCCGAGCCGCCTGCGGTTCCCTTCACCGACGCGGTGGAGTCGCTGGTCTGAGTCAGAGTCGCCGTATTTGAAGGCGAAACGGTAAAGGTGAAAACCGTGCCGGGGACAGGTGAATTGTCCGGTCCAAAGGCACGCGCCGTGTAGAGGACCGAATCTCCCGTAAGCACGGTGTCCGAAGCCGGCGTCAACGAAACCCTGCTGACGTTTGCGACGACGGTGACTTTCGTGCTGGAGCTTTCGCCGCAGGCGGACGCCTTGATGGTTGCGGTGCCGGGCTTTCTGGCGTGAACCGTCCCCGTCGCATCGACTGTCGCGACGGTCGTGTCTGACGACGAAAATCCGATTGACACGTCGGTGCGCGTGCCGCCGAAGCGATCAGTAGCAACAGCCGCCACTTTCGCCGTATCCGTGCCGAGAGCCGGAGTGTGCACGACGATTCGGGTTCCACTGGCCGGCGAAATGATGACGCTGCCGACCGGGTTGGTGACGTCGCAGATGAAGCCGGGACCGCTGACTGCGTCCTCGTTGCATGCCGTAACCACAAATGCGCCAACAAGTGCCGCAAGCATCACAACTGCCGATCTTCTCATCTAATCTCCACACCGATTCGGGAAATGCTGGTCCGGCCGGCACGCTGAAGTCACCGGTTCCGTGGGCGCCAACATAGGACGCCCCCGAGCGAGGGTCAACAAAAACAATGGCCGGTCCGCCCGGTCAGCCGCCGTTCTCTCCTCTCGTGTAGGCAGAGGCTTCCCTCAAATCTGCAAGGGAAACCATGAAAATCACCGTGACGATGATCGCCGAGATAACGCACCACTGGCAGATCGCGTGGATTTGGAACAGCTCGAGCCACGTGAGCCAGGCGGAAAACAGGACTCCGGTACCTGCAGCGAAGACGAGCGAGCGGGACATTCGCACCGAGTCGGCGTGCTGATCGGCAGTGCTGATCAGGGCGAGGGCGAACATTCCGACGTAAAATGCGACGCCCCAGCCTGCTACCGGTACGCCGAGAAACGTCGCCCACCGGCTCGTGTTGACCGTCTCGCATGACCCAACGCTGCACGTCAGGTGACCGATCAGGCCCAGCTTATATAGAAGCAGATAGCAAGCGACGAAGATCCCGGCGAGCGCGAGCATCGCCACGATCATCCGCTTCGTCACTTTTTCGTTGCCGAATCGACGATTGCCTTGAGTGCGTCGTACGGTAGCGCGCCGGCGTATTGCTTATCGGCGACGATGAACGTTGGCGTCTGGTTGACCTTTCGTCGCTCACCCTCGGCGGCATTGGCGAGGATTCGTCCCTGGTGCTTGCGGGCATCGTAGCAAGTTTCCCAGGTTCCCATGTTCAGGCCAATCTGCTCCGCGTATTTCTGGAAGAATGGTTTGGGATTGTCGGTTGCTTCCGTACTCCACTGATCCTGTGATGCGAAGATGCGATCGTGCATCTCCCAGAATTTTCCCTGGTCGCTTGCGCATGCGGCGGCATTGGATGCCGGTTGACTGTTCTTGTGCTGCGGGAGTGGGAAATCGTAAAAAGTCAGGTTCGCGAGACCGGTTTCGATCAGCCGCTTTCTCACGTCCGGCTCGGTGACTGTCGAGAACTGGCCGCAGCCTGGGCATTCGAAGTCCGCGAACGCCACGATTTTTACCGGGGCATCGGGCTTGCCAATGAGATAGCCTTCAGCCGGGCCGACGGGACCAGCGGGCGCGGCAGCAGCCGTTCCTACCCCAGCTGCGGGTTTGCGCATCATCGAATAGCCCAGTATGCTGATGCCCACGACCGCAATGGCACCGAGGACGTAGTAAAACCCCGTTGGCCGGGTTGATGCATTTCTGACCGTGCTGCGCTTCCTGTTGTTTGTCTTGCCAGCCATTTCTGCGAGCCGCGTTGAAGTGAGCCAGACCCCGCCATTTCCGGCGAGGCTCTATTGTGACTGAAAAGCTAGGGGAGAGGTACGGTTATGCAAGCTGATGTTCTTCGCGTTCCTGTCGGTCCGGGCGCGATGCACGTGGAGAGATTCGGCCATGGCGGGACGGCCGTGATTCTCATACATGGGTTCGCGACGTCCAGTTTCCTGTGGCGTAATGTCGCTCCCGCAATCACCGACGCGGGTCACACCGCATATGCGATCGATCTTTTTGGTCACGGCGAATCAGATCGCCCAACCGACGCCGATTTTGGAATTGCGGCGCAGGCCGAGTATCTGGATGCGGCGATGACGGCGCTTCGCGTAGCTCGGGGAATAATCGTCGGAGTCGATATTGGAGGCGATGTTGCGCTTCGCCTCGCTGCTACGCGTGCTGAGCGCGTGGAGAAGCTGGTGTTGATCAATACTCCAGCGTTTGACGAGCTTCCTGCAAAAGACATCACGCAGATGCAGCGAAGCACCGCGAAGTTCGCCTTTCGCACAACCCGCGGAATACTCGGCGCAGCTCCGCTGTTGGAAGGGGTGCTGAAGGGAAGCGTCGCCGATCCGGCGCGAATGCCGGTGAAGCTCATCGCGCGGTATCTCGCGCCTTTCGTCGGCAAGGATGGGGTCAATCATCTGCTCGCGCTGGCGAGCTCGATCACCGATGAGGACATGGAGTCAGTGGATCTCAAGTCGATCCACGTGCCCGCGCTGGTCGTGTGGGGTGACGAGGATACCTGGCTCGACAAGCGGCTGGCCGATCGCCTTGTAAATGAGCTCCCTGATGGCCGGCTGGTGCGAATGCCCGGAGTTGGGCGTCTTGTTCCAGAGGAGAATCCGGAGCAGCTGAACTCCTTGCTGCTCGAATTCATGCGACGTCGCGCAGTCGCGTGAGAGTCCTATGAAGCGGGGCACTTTTTGATTAGATTCAGGTATCAACTATACACCTTATTACCTGGAATTAATGAGCAAAGAGAAGCCTAGATACACGAGAGGCGCAGCGCCCGTGGCGACGCCGTTCGAAGAGGCGCGCGATGAGATGTTTCAGCATGTGATGAAGTGCGGAGTCATTGGCTCGGAACCGGACGATCAGAAGGAGTGGTTCGACGGCACCATGACGTACCTGGCGGAGCGCTACCATGAGCTCAGCCCGAAGCAGGTTGCAGAGCTTAGAGTGCTGGGCGAGCGTTTTTCCCAGCCGGCCAAGGTGAAGGCGGCAGTTTAGTTCCTCTTCTGTAACGAGTCTCGAGGCGCGGCCGTTTCACCGCCGCTCCGCGACTGCGCGGCGCAGAGTCACTCCTGCTCTGACGCCGCCTCCCAACCCGGCTTCGACCGATGTCGTGAGTCCGCGCCGAATCGGTCCATCCAGTCCGGCAAATAGAAGCAGATAGGCTTTCGTTCGTTCTCCCTGATCCATGCGGGTCGTGATTCCTCCACCTCCATAAGGTGCCCAGTGACTCTCGCGAAGCGGGTCGAGGTGGAATCTGGCGAAGCCGTCGATCCTCCCGCTCAGCCCATACTGAGAGGCCCCGATCCCTCCGACAACACCTGCTCGCACGTAGGTGCCGGCAAACATCGTTACGCCCGCGCCCGCCTGAACCGCCGCCGGCGATGTAAACAGGGCATCGATGCGAATCTCCGGAGTGAAAGTGGGGGGCGCCTGGCGGGGTGGTCTTGCCTGCGCGAATGCCTGGGTCGCACAGAGCAACAACAACAGAACAGCCATTAACTGCGATGCACAGATGAAAACGATGCACAGATGAAAACGGGATATGTGCCGAAAAGACGTTTGGGCGTGACCCATTTGGGATTTATGTCTTTCGGTTTTTAACCTTTTGTTGGTTTTTCCCGCTGTCATCTGTGCATCGTTTTCATCGGTGCATCGCAGTTAATGGCTGTTGCACTCATCGTTTTCATCTGTGCATCGCAGTTAATGGCTTTGCAGTCATCGGTTTGATATGCCCATAGCGTTGATGACTTATGCTTTGGGTCAATACAGCGCGGACGAACGCGATGCCCGCCGAGCACGCTCCAGGGCGACCGTGTAATCGACGATCGACACCGCCGAGAGCGCGCCGATGAGGAGGATGACGGGCTGAACGGCGACCGGCCAGGCGAGCACGGTCAGCAATAGAGCCAGTTGAAGCGCGGTGACGGTTTTGCCCAGCGCCCTCGCCTGAAATGCTGATGCTCCAAGTCCCGGAATGAATCGTGCCACTATGAAGCCAACCGCAGTGGCAATATCGCGGGACAGGAATATGAAATACTGGCCCTTCGTCAGCCTGCCGCCGATGAGGTAGGCAGACACGGCCGCGAGCACGAATACTCGGTCCGCGAGCGGATCGATGAGCGCGCCCGCAACAGTCGAGCTGTTGTCTCGGCGGGCAAGCCAGCCGTCGAGAAAATCAGTCGTCGCGGCAGACAGAATAAGAACGATGCGCTGCCACGATCCGCCGATGACAACGAACGCAAATGCCAAGAGGAGCCGGGAGAGCGAAATGCTATTTGGAAGAGTGAAGATTCGGCCGCGCTCCATCAGCCAAAGCTAATGACACCTGTTATGCTTGCCAGCATGCACCGTGAGCCTCTAGCTTGCCGACCGTGTCAGGAGCCGTGAGCCGACTTCATTTCCTTGCCGCGCTTTATTTGTCAGTCGCGGTTGTGATGGTCATGTGGGACGTGCTCGTTGCCGGGCGGGTTGCGCAGCTCCGCCGAATTCCTCGCTCATTTGCGGCAATCACGGCGTTCGGTGGACTTCTCATCGTCCCGGCGCTGCTGATAGCCTACGCGTCTCCTTCGATTCTGTACGGCAGAGCGATTCAGCCGGTCGCATGGGTGTGGCCCGTCACTACGGTTCTCTTTGCGCTGCAGGCTACCTATGCGCTGACACGCCGCCTCGTGACACCGCTGTTCGGTGTTCCGATCTTCGTCTACAACCTCATCATCGCGATCGTCGCGCTGTCGCGCTTCGGAATAGCAAGAGGGTTCGTCCCTCCTGATTTCGGTCTCGCAATGTCGGCGGCACAGGCATCCGCACTGTCGCTTTTCTTCGGCGCCCCGGCGCTCTGGGGCCCGGCATTTCTTCAGGTTCCTCTCATGTCTCCGTCGCTTCCTGCGCGCTGGAGATTCAGCCGGGTCATCCGCGCGGGGATCGCGCTGTCGGCGGCCGCAATCGCCGGACTGGTGATGCTCGAGATCCCGAAGGGCTTCAAGACCACGAAGAGCTATAGCGAGTACTCCAACCAGCAGCTTCAGGAACATCCCGAAGGCGACTTCGACATCGGCATCAAGGTACTACCGGATCTTCGGGGACCGCCGCCGCCGCTCGCCCTTGACCGGGACATCTCGCTCGCCGATTCAATCGGTGTCGATGCGGTGTCGATGGTGATCGATCCCGAAGGCGCGAACCTCGCCTCACTCGATTCGATCGCGCGAGCCGTGGACGATCGCCGCGGCGACAGCGCGATCATCATCATCTCGCTCGGCTATCCAAAGGATGCTGCGCAGCGGTTCAGCAGATCGCCCGCTGACTACACAAAGGACCGGATTGCCGATGTCGATCGAATCGCGAGACGTCTCCGCCCTGACATATTGATTCCAGCGGTAGAGCCGTACAGCGCAGGCTCACGCGCGATCGGCCAGCAGGATCCTGAATACTGGATCAACTATCTCACTCAGGCAGCAAAGATCGCGCACTTCGTCAATCGGCGAATCAGAATTGGAGTATCTGCTTCGAGCTACGGGAGCCGGGACAGCACGCTCTACTACTGGGCTGCGAGCAAAGCTTCGCCAGTGGACATCGTGGGCTTCTCGATGATGCCCGGAATTTACGGAGCGACGTCACTCGACACCCATATGCGCGTGGCGACACGGTGGATGCACTCATTCGCCGCGAAGCCCAAACCGCATTGGGTGTTCGCGGCCGGCGGATATCCGATCGCGCATGGGGAGAAAAGCCAGGAGCTCGCGCTCTGGGGCGTGCTCTCATGGGCGACTGCGCAAACGCAGATCAAGGGTCTCGTCGTCACTGAAGCAGGCGACTACGACGTGCTCAACGGATTGCGGGCCGCGAACGGCCACTATCGCTCAGCGGTGGGAGCACTACAGCGGGCGAAGAAAGGACTTTCGACCCAGTAACCGCAAGCTCAGACCACTTTGCCCACGCCGCGAACGACACCCTCCACGTGATGCGCAGGATCGAAGTATTTTCTCGCAAGATTCTGAATATCCGCCGGGGTAACGGCAGCGATACTCGATTCGAACTCGTCGAGCTCTGCGAGACCTGAACCGAACATCCACGCATCGAGCAAATCTCCAAGGATTGCTGCCCCGCTCTCCTGGCGAATGGCATGCGCCCCGAGCGTGTACTGTCGCGCCCTTTCCAACTCCTCAGTCGTTACCGGGAAGTCACGCAATTTCTGAAACTCCTGGAGCAGTCCCTTGCGTGCGATCTCTTCCTTTTCGGGAGATGTCGCAATGTACGCGAGAAACATCCCCGCAACCTGATGCTCGCTCGTGTATGCGTGCACCGTATACGCGAGTGACTGCCGGTCACGAAGCTCATCGAAGAACCTCCCGCCCAGCCCGCTGGCGATCGTCGCAGTGAGCTGAGAGGCGAAACGGTCTTTATCCGAGCGCGTCGGACCAGGAAACGCGAGCGACAGCGCAGTCTGCGCTTTCTCGCGCGACTCGACGCGAGTGACCGTCTTCGCTGGCCACGAGGGAGACGGAATCGGACGCGACTGCGAAGGAACGAGATCGCCGAAGTCACGCGACATCACTCCGGCCACGTCGTCGGGCACGACGTCACCGACTACTCCGAGAACCAGCTGGGCGGATTGGAGATGCGAGCGGTACCAGCTTCGCGCATCGTCGATCGTAATTCGACGAAGAGACTCCTCAGTTCCCAGCGGCGATCGCGCGTACGGGTGATCGCCATACGCTCCCGACATGACGAGTCGCATCGGGAACCTGAACATGTCATCGCGAAGCGCAGCAATATCGGAGAGTGCCACCGACCGCTCGGTCTCAAAAGCGTCTTCCGGTATAACAGCGTTGAAGACCACATCAGCGAGAAGCTCGGCAGCCGCTTCGAGATGCTCCACCGCTACCGATATCGACCAGCCGAAGCCTTCAGCGCCGATGCTCGTACCGATGCTGCCACCGAGCATCTCCGCATCTTCGGCAATTTGCGCCGCGGACCGGGTTGCCGTTCCCTTGATCGTCGAGCGCATTGCCAGCGTCGTGATGCCGGCAAGATCCAACGGTTCATCACGAACACCTCCAAGTGCCTGTAACGCCAGGTAAGCAATGGCAGCGCCGGGCTTCGCCTTGATGAGGATCGGCAGATTGTTCTTTGCCCTATAAACCGAAACACCAGCCTCGGTTTTCTCGAGCCGGGGCGCCTGCGCTTCGGCCGGGGGCGACGGAATGTCTCGCGGCGGCAGTGGCTCGAGAGCTTTCGGACGACGCTCATTGAGCTTCGCGACGAAATCCGCGGCGCTTGCCGCGATCGCCGGCGAGTTCTCGGGACGGTACACGACGATGCCGGCGCGATCGGGCGTCAGGTAGCGGTTCGCGACTTCATGAACCTCTTCCGCTGTGACCGACATGAATCGCTCGTAATAGTCGTCGCCAAGCTGCCATCCGCCGAGTGCTTCCCATTCGACGAGGTGATTGGCCTGGCCTTCCATCGATTCGAGACGTCGTATCCACCGTGTTTCGAATATTCTTCTCACCCGCTCAATTTCCGCGGGTTCGATTGGGCCTTCGCGGATCGCACGCACCTGATCCCACGCAGCACGTGCCGCGTCCTCGACGCACTCCGCATTCATCTCCGCGTGAACGACAAATACGCCAAGCTCGGTCGGCGTGTAGTTGTAAGCGGTTACGGATGAGGCGAGCTGGCGTTCGCGCAATCCACGGTACAAGCGAGAAGCACGTCCAGCGGCCAGCAAGCTCGATGCGACATCGAGCACCGGTGTGTCCTCGTGCATCGCATCCGCAGTTCGCCACCCGAGCACGAGCTGCGTCTGCGCAATGTCACCCGAGAGCTCGAGGTACCGCATATCGTCGTGGTGCGGCTCGCGCGGGCCAGGGCTTCGCTCCGGCGAAGTGTTCGGAAGCAATCCGTAAAGATCCTTGATTCTCTCGAGCGCTTCGCCGGTGTCGATGTCTCCGACGATCGACAGAATCGTGTTCGATGGCTGGTAGAAGTTGCGATAGAACCGGAGCATCGCGTCGCGTGTGAGGGCTCGCAGCTCCTTCTCGTGGCCGATGCGCCATCGCCGCATTCGGTGCACGTCGTGAAGCAGCTCATACAATTTCTCGACCGCCACGACGGGAGGATTGTCGGTCTTCCGCTTTGCTTCCTGAATGATCACCTCGAGCTCTTTCTTCAGCTCGGCCGCGTCGACTACCGAATGCGCGTATGCATCGGCCTGAATGTCGAGACCGGCTGCGAAGCCCGATGACGGCAACACGGTGAAGTAGGTGGTGTTGTCGTAGATCGTGTACGCGTTGAGGTAACCGCCGCTCGCTTTTGTCTCTTTGGCAATTTCGCCAACGCCGCGGCGACTCGTTCCCTTGAAAAACATGTGCTCGAGAACGTGGGCAATTCCGCTCACATCGTCTGTCTCGTCGAAGTAACCCGCCTTCACATGAGTCACAATCGCGACAACCGGTGCGGAAGTGTCCCTCCGCAAGAGGACAGTGAGTTTGTTTTCGAGAACGGTCCGCTCGACCGACTCCGGATCGATGAACGATGTCATCTCACGTATGGCTGATGTCACTCATGCGAACGGTCGGCGGCGCAGCACAAAAATGCCCGCCAGGAAAAACAGAAGGCTGTAGCCGAACAGCCACAGAATGGAATTTGTCTCGAGAGAATCTCCGTTCATGATTGGCGCCAGCATTCCCGATAGCTTGTTGAGCGGTGGAAGAACGGCGATCACCAGCTTGCGCCACCCGTCGCTCGATTCCCAAAGCGAATGGAGCAGCGACGATCCGACGAAAACCGCCGCCAGAATAGGCCAGTCGAATCGGAAAATGGTTGAAATGAAGAATGCGATTCCGCCGAGAGACAGAAACACAATCGCGCAGAAAATGAGTGGTTGAACCGGCGACAGCGGATATATGAAGATCGCGAAAAGACCCAGGAGCACCGCCATTACCGCGAGAAACCCGACGAAGTAGATGGCAAACTGCTGTGCGTAGTACGCGGGAATGCTCACCGGCTTCGAAAACAGGAAGCGGAAGTAACCCATCTTCCGGTCGGTCGAGACAATTCCGTTCAACGCGACGAATGCGCAGATGAAAACAATCTGCTGAAGGGAGATGGTCAGCAGCTGCCTGGCGCTCGTTTCGGTAACCGGCATGTGCATCATTCGAACAGGCGCGGCTATGGCGACTCCGAGCGCGAGCCCGATTATCAGCAGCGCAATCGCGCGGTCGCGCCCGAAGTCGCGCATCTGCCACAGCGCATACCGGCGAAGATTGTCACGCATCATGATGTTTCCCCGACCGCTTCGCGGAACTGCTGTTCGAGCACGGAGCGAGCCGGAACGAAACTGGCGAGCATCACGCCTGCAGAGATTGCTTTCGCGATCGCCGCATTAAGGTCGGCGACATTGGTGATGGGAATTTCAAACTCTCCGCCACCAAGATCGATCGCGTTGGGAAAGATCTGCTTCATGCGCTCAGCCCCGCTCGCCACCGCCAGTCGATAGCTGCCCGCAGTCTCGGCCGTCTGGTCATAGCCTGTCTTGACGAGCCGCTGCAAGCGTCCTTTGTCGATGATCGCGACGCGGTCAGCGACGCGCTGCAGCTCGTCGAGATTGTGCGACGCGATGATGATCGTTCGGCCTGGCCGCCGGAGTTTTTCCACGATCTCCCGAAATTTCTGCGTCCAGACCGGATCGAGTCCGTGCGTTGGCTCATCCAGAATCATGACCGTCTCGTCGCGCAGCAGCGACTGGGCGAGTCCGAGACGCTGGAGATTGCCCTTCGAGAGAGCCTTCACCTTCTTGTCGCGGTGCTCGGCCAGTCCGGTCTGGTCGATGACGAATTCCACTCTCTCACGAACATCCGCCGGTGGAATCGCGGCAAGCGTCGCAAACCGGGCGAGCGCACTTTCGGCGGTCCATCCCGGATTGATCGTCATCAGCTCGGACAGATAGCCGATGCCGTTGGCTTCGACGAACGCGCGTGGCTCGCGTCCGTCGATCGTAACAGAACCGCCCGTCGGCCGAAGATAGCCGAGCAGCAGCGAGATGAGAGTGCTCTTTCCTGCGCCGTTCGGTCCTGCGATCCCAAGCACTTCGCCTTCAGCCACCCGTAAAGAAAACTCCTCGACAGCTGTTACCGAGCGGCCGAGGAGTGATCGATAGATTTTTGTGGTTGAGTTGAACTCGATCACAGAGGTCGGTTGGGGA
>JBBQYO010000059.1:0-13887 GCA_038208605.1 Gemmatimonadales bacterium
TGATCTTCATCAACAGAGCATGCTGCACCCCGAGCTCCGCGGCCGATGACGGTGAACGGGGATCGCCTTTGACTGTGACAGTCTGCGAATAACTGTGCCCATCGACGTTCAACTTCAGCGTGTAGTTGCCGGGAAGTGCAACAGCACCAAGAGGCGACACGGGAGTCAAACCAGGGTTGGCGTTGATCTCGATGCTCCGGGAGAGCGATGGTGGCGAATCGTAACGGAGATCCCAGTTCGCGCGATTGTCACCCGCGTGCGCGGAAATTCGTTCGGGCGCGGCAACCCAGAAATTCGGATGCGGAGGCCGCACCGCCTCCGGCGGCAGCGTCTGTGCGGCGCTCGACATGTGACGAACAACCGCCCCGGACGCATCGAGCACGTCGAGAGTGACCTCACGGGAAGGCGTCTTTGCAAGCCAGTAGTCGATTGCTACGCCATCGAGCGGGTTTAGAGCATGCGGAACCTCAGGCGGAAACGGCGTGTCGGCGCCGACGTTGCGTCGCACGCGGAACACATCACCCGGCTTGAACAGGTGCACGGACTCCTTTGCAACTGCCGGCGTGAGCTGACGGAGCGCCGAGTAGTCATCGAGGATCCACATGCCGCGACCGTACGTCGCCACGATCAAATCGTTGTCCTTGATTGCGATGTCCCGGTACGACGAATTCGGAAGGTTCTCCATCAAGGATTGCCAGCGATCTCCGTCATCGAACGATACGAACACGCCGCTCTCGGTTCCGGCAAAGAGCAATCCCGCCTTCTTCGTGTCGCTGCGAACGACCTTGGCGAAGCTTCCGCTGGGCTGATTGACCGGAAGGCCCGTAACGATTTTCTGCCACGTCTTTCCTGAATCGCGTGTTCTGAAGACGTACGGCGTGTAATCTCCCGTGCGGTGCAAGTCGATCACGGCATACGCCGTCGCGGCATCAAAATGGGATGCGTCAACCCCAAGCACCTCCGCACGCGACGCAGTCGGAATAGCAGGAACCGACGCGTCCTCCCACGATTGCCCACCGTTGTGGGTAACCTTGATCATGCCGTTGTTCGTTCCGAGCCAGATCGTGCCCGCAGAAACCGTCGACGGCGAGATCGATTCGATCGCACCGCCGGTCGGAGTCGCGCCACCCGGCGTCGACGGCCCCGACGGCGCATCAGGCCGAATGCCGAGGTCCGGGCTGAGCGCCGACCAGTGAACACCACCGTCGGTCGTCGCCATCAGCTGCTGAAATCCGGCGATCATCATGTGCTGATTCCAGGGAGCGAACACAATTGGCTGCGAAAACGCAGTTCTCAATTTTGCGCCGGGATCGGCGGCTGGACTCACGTTGTTCCACTGCTCGCTCGGATACGAGATTCGCACGATGCCGGATCCGCTTGCATAGACCTTGTTTGGATCCAGCGGATCGGCGACGATCGTTCCCCACTCCCATCCCGACACCGGATCCCAATCAAGCGGTGTCACGGCGCCGAGATTGCCACGGCTGCGCGTGCGGATTGCGCCGGCATCCTGTTGAGTGCCGTAGATGTAGTATGGAAACGAGTTGTCCGCCGAGATGTGGTAGATCTGCTCGGTAGACTGATTGTAGTATGAGCTCCACGTTGCACCCCCATCGAGCGTGACGACGGCACCCTGGTCGACGCCCATCAGCATTCGCTGCGAATTGGTCGGGTCGATCCATAGCTGTTGCGGATCATCACCGCCGGGAGCGCCCTTGAATCCTGTAAAAGTTTTTCCGCCATCGCGAGAGATGTAGCTCGATGTGCTGATCGTGATGACAACATCTGGATTCGACGGGTCGACATAGACGCCGCAGTTGTATCCGCCCTGTCCATTCCTGATGCGCTCGTCCTCCGCGTCCATCTGTCGCCATGACACGCCGCCATCATCGGAGCGATAGAGTCCGGAATTGGCTACGAGGAAAACCCGCTGCGCATTCGTATTCAACGCCACTGCGATCGACGTTCTTCCGTTAAGCCTCGGCATACCGCCGCCGTTCACTTCGTGCCACGTGACGCCCGCGTCAGTGGACTTGAAAACGAGAGTCTGCGTTCGTCCTGTATCGGGCGCTGCGGGCGGGCGAGGTACGACATTCGGCGCAACGGGTGGGGGCGGCGCGGAGTAGTGACGAACTGTAGTCGCGAAGATCACACTCGGAACATCGTTGGCGCGTGCGATCTTTTGCGCACCGGTGCTGTCGTCAACGAACAGAGTGCGCGTCCACGTCACGCCACCATCGGTAGTGCGAAACACACCGCGCGACTCGCTCTTTACGTGTACGTCGCCCTGCGCAGCGACGAGAACGACATTCGGGTCTCGCAAATCCACGAGCATCGACGGGATTTGTTTTGAACCCTCGAGGCCCATGTGGCGCCACGTACGGCCGGCATCGACAGACTTGTAGACTCCGTTGCCTTCGTTAATCGCGCCGCCGGTGATCAAGTCGCCGGTGCCAACGTAGACGATGTTGGCGTCTGATGGCGCCACTTCGATCGCGCCGACTGATGACACTTCCTTGATGCCATCGAATATCGGGTACCAGGTCTCTCCGGCACTCGTAGTTTTCCAAACCCCGCCTGCCGGCAGCCCTGCGTAGAAAACTCCGGCCTGTCCGATTGCACCGCTGACTGCTGCGACACGGCCCGCGCGAAACGGGCCGAGGTTCCGCCACGTAAGGCTCGAATAAAGCATCGGGTCGATCGTCGCCGTTGGGAGAGGTGTGAGGTTCGGCCGGGCAGCAACGATTGCGGTTAGAATAACCGCGGCTGCGGTGAGACGCAGAACAAAAGCTCGAGTCATTGTCATTCCGGGTGTGGAGGCAAATTGGACTCTCGGATTATGGCCTGCGGGGACTTCATGGAGCAAGCGGAATTGCACGCCACGCAGCGGACTATTGGAAATGGATCTTCATAATCGCGAAGCATCACTCCTTGCTGACGTAATAGCTGCCTGCCCTCGCGCCAGCCTTTACGGACCAGCCGCTCGCAAGAGTGAGCTTCCATCCATCGCCTTTGACGGTGTTACCTGACACCGATGGATTCGGCACTACAGCTCCCGTGATTGCCCCGTCCGTTCTGCGCAGGAACACCAGCCCGCCCGACGACACTTCGAGCACTCCCCAGTCATCCGTGATCCGCGAGCTCTCGTAGTAGGTGCCGAGACCGGCAAGCGGAAGGGCGCCATTCGGATCGAATGAAAACGAAAAGCTGGCCGCAACCGGCAGGGAAAGAATAGGGCCATCGACAAACCGGGCACGAACCCGTTTTTCGTTCTCGGATCGCTTCGTGTCGCGCGCTTTTTCATCGGCGATCATCCTCGATCCATCGTAGCGCTCGATCAGATGATCGGCGTCGCGCGCATCGATTGCTCCAATGCGGTACGCACGTGATGCCATTGCAGAAAGATCGCTGGCCGAGTCGAGCTTGGCGCGCCAGGACATTCCAGAAGCATCGAGGAGAAGTGCGTATGACGGTCCTGATACGTATGCAAACGAGCGTATGAAACTATCCTGGCCTTCGCTCTGGCCGAGCGAAACGGCGACACGATCGGCCAGCGCGTCACGCGGTAGTCCACCAAGGACAAGACCTGTATACTCGGCCAACCCTTCACCGAGCTCGAGGCGCCTTTCGTCTTCAGCAGCAGTCGGTGAGAGAGAGCGCCGGCGAACACGAAATGTGAGAGCGTCTCTGAGTGCAGTCCTGCGCGCGTCTCCGGAACGAAGCAGTGCCTCGGTCAGCGCACGCCATTCGAGTCTCGTCCATGTGCGACCGTCGAGAGTCGCGAGGTGGGCATTGGACGGATCGCTCCCGGGAATACCGATCAGCGGCTGGATTCGATGAAAGGACTCGTGCATGAGAAGACGCTGCCGCGCGTAGCGGTCGTCGGGCACTGGCCACATCACGATCGTCCACCGCTTGCCGTGAATGTCGATCGCCGTATTCGCCGCGTTGATTTCCTGTGGAAGCGTACCGGTCCACACGCCGCCCCCTGAATGAAACAAACCGTTCGAGTCGGGCTCGCTCGCGACAACGGATCGTGATTGCGGGTCGACGAAGAATATTGGCCCGTCGACTTCCCGGCCCCACAGCTTTCCATGGTCCGCCATACCGAGCTGGTGAAGCTCTTCGAAATATCGGCGCGCCGAGGGAATGTCGATCGGCATCGACTGCGCGTGGGCCTGCACGGTAGTGAGAAGTGCTATCGTAAGCAGCCGCCTCATTCAGCAGCCCGGCATGCGGGAGAGGCGGATCGGCACGCCGCGGGGCGGGCAGTCCATTCGATTCGGCCCGATTCCCTGTAGTACGCGAGGGCGAGAGCGACGTTGCCCTCAGGCCCGATGATTCGAATGCTGTCGCCCTGATGAACGACGCGACGAAGTGATAGCGGAACTCTATTCATCGTTGCTGCGATCGGATGCCCGTCGAGAATCGTGAGGGTGAATTGTCCCGCAGGGTCGTGCGCATAAAAGTCGATACGGACCGAGGGGTCCACGACCGGTGAAGAAGGCAGACTTGCTGAGCCTTTCGTACCGAGGAGCACCGCCATGACCACGGCCGCGGCGAATGTCGGACGCAGAAGACGGTATTCAGCCGTTCGTGTCCGCGCAGATACGAGCGCTATGTCGAAGCTCTCGCCAATCGTGAGAACGACAATGCTCCACACAGACCTTCCGCGAATTCGCTCGCTGAATACGTCAGCCATTTCCTGGCCGTATTCGAGCCGGAAACTTCGGGGCAGGAGCGCCAGACTCGAGCGAAAGAGGTTGACGGCCAGACGTCTCATAGTGCCCCCCGCGGAATGAGCTTTCTTGCGGTTGCCGCACGGACGAGCCGCGCAAGACGAAGGGCTTCTGTTTTTGCTGTGGTACGCCCGAGTGCCGTCAGACTGTAGTAGCGGCGCCTCGCGTCGCTGCCTGGTCCGTTTGATTCACTGATGAGACCGTCTTCGAGGAGCCGGTGCAGTGCGAGATAGGTGCTTCCCGTATTCGGCACCATGTCTCCGCCGGTAAGTGCCTCGATCTCCTTGATGATCGCGTAACCATGACTGGCGCCACCGGCCAGCGCGAAGAGGATTGCGGCGGACAGTGGAGTGGGGGGATCGCTGGGCTGTTCCGGCATTTCGTCGCTCCCGACAGTCGTCAGTAACTATATCGCTCAGCAATATAGTTGCGAGATGTCTATTCCATGTCAAGAGAGGAAAGCACGTGGAGGCCGGTCTCGTCATATTCCCTCCGCTCGCCCAGGACTATCGGCGGGACCAATACTCAGGAGGCAACATGACCGGCCACGAGATCGCATACATCCAGACTGACCGCGCCCCGGCGGCGGCTGGCCACTACAGCCAGGCCGTCAGGCACGCTGGAACAGTCTACGTCGCAACGCAGCTTCCAAAGTCATTGAGCGGTGATGTGCTTCCCGGAGATTCCATCGAGAAACAATTGCGCCAGGCACTCAGCAATGCGAATGAAATTCTGCGAGAGGCCGGCACCGATCTCACCCGTGCATTGCTGGTCACGCTTTACATCTCGAATGTCGATTTATGGCCGGCGGTGAATGCAGCGTACGCGGAAGTGCTTGGCGAGCACAAGCCTGCGCGGTCTGTCGTCCCAACTGGAGGCCCGCTCCATCTTGGTTACCAGGTCGCAGTCCAGGTAATCGCAGCCGCCGGCTAGCCGATTGCGTGGAGGATCGAACGATTTGAGAGGCAGTAACTGGAAAAACTCGCAGCTACGAGGCTACGACTTCGGCGTGCGTTAACTGCGAAGACTCAATTTCAGAGTGGGCTCCATCTGAAATTCCTGAAGCGTGCATGCCAATCGGTTGTCAAACCGTAATGGCGAATTCCGAACCCACGTCCGTCGAAAGGGGGAACTCGGCTAACGGCTCCCACTGGCGTTCCGTCGAGCGACACTGTGAACAGGCCATCCTGGAAGTCGAAGCGAACGCGATGCATCGTGCCGCGGGGCCAAACGATGTCTTTCTGCCAGATGGAAGTGAACCCTCCCGCACCGGGCCCGGAGCGTTCATAGATCTGAAGATTCTGCCGGTCGCGCGGGTCCGGCGCGGCGTCATCCCGGATGGCCAACAGGTAGTAGTGCTCGTTGTCGAGAAAACGGAGCACCAGTCCGCCGTCATCGGAGCTGCTTGTCTCGATCTCGACCCATCCGTCCGTGAATCCAGTGCAGGTGATCGCGGCGGTTTGAACGGGTGCACTGAACCATTCATTGGCGGTATCTGTCCAAATCATGGACAGAGTCATGTTCGGGCTCGATTCAATACCAGCAGTTTTCGCGATGACCGATATGATTTCTCCGCAACCAATTCATTGAGTGTCCGTAGCCTCACAGCCGGGTCCTGAGAAACGATCTGGCGGAGCCAGCCAAGATGGCCTGAACCGTAGATCACCAGGATTCTGTCGCTCGGCGACGTGATCAGCGCGCGAATGTTGTGGTAGATACGCAGGTTTCGCTGGAACCACGAAGCAATCAAATCAGGCCCGGCGTATTCGAAGGGCTCACCGAAAGGCATAAAGCCTGTGTAGTACTCACCAACTGCCATCGCGACTGAAGAGTCCGAGTTCACGTGCATTAGCATTTCGAGCACCGTGTGGTTGGCGAGAAACGCGTCATCGGTCCTCACTCTGGCACCAACGGCATTCTGAGACGCCTCGAATTGCTCCTTCTTTCCATTCGCGATGGCGTAATTCCGCACCCGGTAGAACGGAAAATCCCCATTCTCGTCCACTGGATAGATCGACGGACAGCCGAGCTTTTTCGCTAGTCGAAAGCCTATCTGGTCGATCTCGTTTGCGGTGAGAGCGTATTTCCCAGCGACGTAGTCGCCGTACTCGCGTTGTGCCCTCAAGCTCCCGATGTTCGCTTCGATGGCGATCTTCGTCGGTTGAAACTGCGTCAAGACATCGATCAGCCGTACGATTTCGCGTTGACGAGCGGGCGATGTTACGTCATCGGTCTGAGAGCTGTGGATGTCGTGCCCGGGGTTCGCCATGTGATACGTGCCAAGCACAAGAATCTCCGGGCGCGCCGGCACCTGCGCTGACGCGAAACACGGAGCGACGATCAGGGCGAGAGACAAAAACAAGAAAACCCGGCTCACTTTAGTCTCCATTTTGGAGGTCGATCCCATATGGAATTTCGACATCCGCAATGGCGGCAGGGTTTGTAAGCTGCCGCAGCGAGGCGGCGCCTGCTCGAGTCATCTGTTGAGATGCGCCGGCCCAAACCGCAAAGTGCCCACTGAGCCGAGGCTCCAGGCGAATGCCGGCGAACGACAATTCGGCCAGATGAATGTCTAGCGACGAAAGGTTAATCTCCGGATGAATCTCTAACAGTAAATGGGATCGACGGATAGACGCGGAGTTTCGGCCGCGAATCATGCGAGTTTGGCGGGAGCCCAACGCCAATGCGTATCCGGTAACGTCCGGTGGTCATCCTTTGATCAAGTCGTGGCTCGCGACGAATCGAGTAGCCGAACACGCTCGTCTTGATAAGAACGGAGTCCCCCGGACCGAGCCATTGCAAGCCTCCGCTTCCGATACAGATAGGAGACCAGACAGTTTGCCAGGATCCACCGAGTTCGCGTTGCAGGTCGGGCGCGCAGGCGCCCCCTCTTACTATCGGCTTTGACGAATGGTTTACCAGGAACGCCGATACATTGAAACCGCTCCCTTCTGCGGTTCGCCGAAGTACAACCGGTTGGTCGACGATCCTCAGGGAAACCTTATTCCACGGCTGACGGCTGACGCAGGCGTTTCCCATTAGTGCGACGGTCGCCGCCATCAGCGTCCGCCGAAGTCCCGTTGTTTGACCAAGAAACAACATTATTGAGTCGTGTTGGGATTCAGCGGACCGATGTTGAGCGACTGCCATGCTGGCTTGCCCGTGGAAGCCCGATTCGAACGCGCACTTTTAGGGCGACCCCCCCCGCCCCTTGGGACCGCGACGTCGCTAAACATGCGGAAATCTTCAATAGGCTGCAAAATGGCCGGGACACCTGAGACGGTATCCATAACGGTAACTTGGGTAGAAGGACGTGTATTTACTACCTGAGTGCCCAGGAGCAGAGGTGGGCCTTAGCATAAAAAACGACGAAACAGACCGACTGGCTCACGAGCTTGCCGACGCCACAGGGGAAAGCATCACGATGGCAGTGACCACTGCGATCAGGAATCGCCTCGAGGCGCTCAGACCGCCCGCAGTCCGCACGAGGATTCTATCTGATGTCGGTCAGATAAAAAACTCGTGGCCTCCATGCCCGATCGGGACACCCGAACCGCGGACGGAATCATCGGTTACGACGAATTCGGCCATCCGACCTAGAATGGTGATCGACACTTCCGCAATCCTCGCAGTCCTTTTTGGCGAGCCCGAAGCGGAAGCCATGATCGACGCGATCATGAAAGATGCGAGCTCAGAGCCACGACTTCGCGCAGACCGACGTCCACCCAGTGGCGTACTAGTCGGTCGCGCACACATCTGAAAAACCTGATTGCGCCGTCTTACTGGACCGCGTTGATCATGTCGAAGATGGGCAGGTACATGGCCACCACCATGCCTCCGACCACCACTCCGAGAAACACGATCATGATCGGCTCGAGCAATGACAGCAAATTGCTGACAGCGGCATCAACCTCTTCATCGTAGAAATCGGCGATCTTCGACAGCATCTCGTCCAGGCCACCTGTCTGCTCGCCAACCGAAATCATCGAGATGACCATCGGCGGGAACACGCCCGACTTCTTGAGCGGCGCCGCAATCGTGTCGCCGCCGGCAATCGATGCGCGCGATTCCATGATCGCATCCTGAACCACGCGATTCCCCGCTGTCTTTGCCGTGATCTCGAGGCCGTCGAGAATGCTGACACCAGAACTGATAAGCGTGCCGAGCGTGCGCGTGAATCGCGATACTGCCGATTTTCGAAGAACGTCGCCGAGTACGGGCACCTTCAGCAGGAACTTGTCGATCTTGAGACGGCCGTCCGATGTTGCGCTGTACTTTCGGTACATGTACGCCGCGACTGCGATGGCTGTGAGCACGATGTACCAATAGCCCTTGAGGAACCGCGATGCTCCCATGACGATTCGCGTCGGCAGCGGAAGTGCGAGGCCCGCCGACGAGAACAGATTCTCGAAAACCGGGATGACGAAGATGAGCAGCACAGTGACCGCAATGCCCGCGACCGCCATGATGACGCTCGGATAAATCATCGCGCCTTTCACTTTGCGAACCAGCGCGTCGTTCTTGTCCATGAACGTCTCGAGACGCATCAGGATCGTGTCGAGAATACCGCCGGCCTCACCCGCCGCGACCATGTTCACATAGAGATTGCTGAAGGCTTGCGGGTGTTTGCCCAGAGCGTCGGCAACGGTGTTCCCCGACTCGACGTCGAACACAACCTTCCGCATGATTTCCGACAGAACCTTGTTCTGGCTCTGCTCGGACAGGATCGTCATTGCCTGGACGAGGGGAAGACCGGCGTTGATCATCGTCGAGAACTGGCGGGTCAGGATGACGATGTCCCGCATCTTGATGTGGCCGCGCTTTGGCTTCTTCGGTGTGGCCTCGTCGATCTTGACGACGTTGAGGCGCTGGCGCCGAAGCTGGGCAATCACGTCATCGCGTGACTGAGCCTCGAGGGTCGCGGTGCGCATCTCGCCCGCGAAAGAGCGAGCCGTATATGTGAACGTCGCCATAAGAATCGCTACCTGTTGCCGTTAAGCGTCTATTTGCGAGCCATGCCGCCAACGAGCGGCCGGCCGGCGGAGGAAACCTTTTCGTCGCCCATCGGTTCCTTGCCTATCATGCGAAGAAACTCGTCGGGAAGACTCGTCACCTTGAGCGCATCTTCCTGAGTGATTTCCTTCCCGACGTAAAGCGTATACAAAGCGTCATTCAACGTCTGCATTCCGAACTTCTTGCCCGACTGCATGGACGAGTAGATCTGATGAACCTTGTCGTCGCGAACCAGCGAACGAATCGCCGGCGTCACCACCAGCACTTCAGCCGCCATCGCGCGACCGCGACCGCCCGCTTTAGGCACGAGCGCCTGCGTCACAATTCCTTCGAGCACGAATGCCAGCTGTGCTCTTACCTGCGATTGCTGGTGCGATGGGAAAACGTCGATGATCCTGTTGATCGCCTCAGCGGCCGAGTTGGTATGCAGTGTGGCGAACACGAGGTGGCCTGTTTCTGCGATGGTCAGCGCCGCTTGAATGGTCTCGAGGTCGCGCATTTCGCCGACGAGGATCACGTCAGGGTCTTCACGCAGCGCGTACTTGAGCGCGTTGGCAAACGACTTCGTGTCGGTGCCCACTTCGCGCTGGTTGATGAGGCAGCCCTGATGCTTGTGAATGAATTCGATCGGATCTTCGACTGTGATGATGTGACCCTTTCGCTCGCGGTTGATCTTGTCGATCAGTGCGGCGAGCGTCGTCGACTTACCGGAGCCGGTCGGACCCGTAACGAGAACGAGTCCGCGCGGCTTCTCTGCCATTTTTGCGATCGAGGCCGGAAGTCCGAGGTCCTGGAACGTCTTGATCGAAAATGGAATCTGACGAATGACCATCGAGACGCACCCACGCTGGCGGAAGCAGTTTCCGCGAAAGCGTGCAAGGCTCGCAATACCGAAGGAGAAGTCGAGCTCGTCCTCCATCTCGAAGCGCTTCTTCTGGTTCTCGGTAAGAACTGAGTACGCGAGCTGCAGCGTGTCCTTTGGTCCCAGCACGCCGCCGGTGCGCGCGCTGGTGATGTCACCATCGATGCGAAGTTTTGGCGACTCGCCCGCGACGATATGCAGGTCGGACGCCCCGAGGGTGACCATCTCCTCGAGAAGCGTGCGAAGATTGAGTCCCATCGCCGGCGGTGCTCTGCCGGCGATCGGATGAGGCGGCGGAGCATCGGGGAGGACGGGCGCCTTCGGAGCGTCCGCTGGAATTGCCGCCTGCATTGGTAAACTCATCGCTCGGATCTCCTCATGTCGGGACGCTTCATCGCTTCTAGGACGACCGGGCGTGCTAAGGGTAAGCGGAATGGTACGGTTAGATGCTCGTTTCGCGGACGACCTGATCCAGCGAAGCGATTCCCTTCAGGACTTTCAGCCAGCCGTCCATTCGGAGCGTCAACATTCCCTCGGCGATCGCAGCAGCAGCTATTTCCGCGGCGCCGACATTTTTCATGATCAGGCGACGCAGCGACGACGTCATGTTCATCGTCTCGTACAAACCCTGGCGGCCCTTGAGGCCGGTGCCCTGACACGCTTCGCACCCACTGCCCTTGAAGAAAGGCAGCTCTCCGATTGGAGTGTCGATCGTGACCTTCGCCAGAAACGGCGCAGCGTGCTTGGTCGCGCGCGGTTTCGCATCAGCGAGCGCGACGTCGCTGAACTTGAGCTCCCGCAGCGTCATTGCGCCGTTCACTTTCGCAACTGCGAGCTCCGCTTCCTCAGGAGTGTAGCGCCTGGCGCAGTGCACGCAGATTTTCGGAACGAGCCGCTGCGCTACAATGAGGTTGATCGCGGATGCAACGTTGAAGCTCTCGATGCCCATGTCGAGAAGCCGCGTGACTGTTTCCGGCGCGGAGTTCGTGTGCAGCGTCGAGAGTACGAGGTGACCGGTAAGCGCGGCTTTCGTGGCGATGCTCGCCGTCTCCAGATCGCGCACCTCGCCGACCATGATGATGTTGGGATCCTGGCGGAGAAACGCGCGCAGAGCCGCGGCGAAGGTCATACCGACTTCTGAGCGAACGAGCACCTGGTTGATGCCGAACAGGTTGTACTCGACCGGATCTTCCGCCGTCATGATGTTGACGTTGACGCTGTTCACTTTCGACAGCGCCGAGTACAGCGTCGTCGTCTTGCCGGATCCCGTTGGACCCGTGACGAGCACCATTCCATACGGGTTCGCGATCGCGTCGAGAATTTCCCGCTCGGCGCGCGGCTCTATGCCGAAGCCCTGGAGATCGAGGTTGAGGTTTCCCTTGTCGAGAATTCGAAGCACGACTTTTTCGCCAAACAGAGTTGGCAGCGTGGATACGCGATAGTCGATGACCCGGTTAAGGATCTTCAGCTTGATCCGTCCGTCCTGGGGCACGCGGCGTTCCGAGATATTCAGGTTCGCCATGATCTTGAAGCGCGAGATGAGCGCGGACCGCAGCTTGAGCGGCGGCTTCATGATTTCCTGAAGCACGCCGTCGATGCGATAACGCACTCGGAGCTCATGCTCGAAACACTCGAAGTGAATGTCTGAAGCGCCGCGCGCGACTGCGTCGGTCAGCAACGCGTTGATGAGCTTGACGACCGGCGCGTCCTGCACGGCGATCGCCATCGCCGCCGCGGTCATGTCTTCGTCGATCTGCTCGACCAGCTCTACATCGGTGTCGCCGAACTTGGAGATGTCCTTGAGGAGCGTCTCCATTTGCGCTTCGTTCGACTCGTAGTACCGCTCGATGGCATTACGAAGCGTATACTCGCCGGCGATGACCGGGAAGATGTCGCAGCGAGTGATGAACTTGAGGTCTTCGAGGACGCTCGCGCCGGTAGGATCCACCATCGCGACGGTCAGTGTGCGTCCGTCACGCTTGAGTGGCAGCACCAGGTGCTTGGTTGCAACGTCACCTGGAATGAGCCGCGCTATTCGCGGATCGATCTCGAAGTTCGACAGGTCGACAGCGGGCATGCGGTACTGCCGCGCGAGGATTCTCGTAAGATCGGTTTCCTTGATGAAACCGAGCGCAACGAGATTGTACCCGATGCGCGTTCCGTTTTCCCGTTGTTCCTGGAGCGCGTGATTGAGCTGGTCCTTGGTGATCAGCCCTTCACGCACGAGCAGATCCCCGAGCCGCTCGGCGACGACGGCAGGTGCTGTCAACCTTTGTTATCCCCCCGACGAGGTCGTCGCCGGCCTTTTGGCCGGCTGGAAGACCCTGTAGTTGCTGTGGGGGAAAGACGCGGTACGAGAGAAAAGGTTACGCTGGAGTCGATCTTTGCCGCGAGCTTTGGTCCTATGCCGCGCACGCGCTCGAGCCCGGCCAAACTTCCGAAAGGACCGAGACTGTCGCGATCGGCGACAATGCGTTTCGCCATCGCGGGCCCGATGCCGCGAAGGGTCTCGATTTCTGCAGCGGAGGCAATGTCGAGATCGATCCTTGATGGCGCGAGTGGTATCTCTACTTTGACGACTGCTCTGCCCCTGCCTTTGCTCTTTCCTTTTTTCGTCTTGCCCCGTTTGCGAACAGAGTCGACGGCCTTGATCTGAGCATCGATGGCGGCGCGTGCCTGTAAGTCTGTCGGCGCATTGCCCCCGATGGCCGTAGCGGCGCGCATCCCGGTTCCGAGGACAATCACTGCCCCGAGAAACATCAGGGCTTTTCGTTCTCCGGGAGTTGGCATGCGGGGAACTCTATTTCAGGGATCCCGGCTCTACGTCATCCAGAGTTGCCGCGGGTAATTCATTTCAGGCAGGACGGCGAAAACCGGTTGGCCACGGAGGCGCGGAGGACACGGAGATAGCACGGAGAAATACAATTTTCTTTTTGAACAACGC
The DNA here is from genome assembly GCA_038208605.1 of Gemmatimonadales bacterium. GTDB lineage: Bacteria > Gemmatimonadota > Gemmatimonadetes > Gemmatimonadales > Gemmatimonadaceae > UBA4720. The sequence goes on from JBBQYO010000059.1 coordinate 13,559, forward strand.
TCAGACGCACTGCTTGTCCGTATTGGGCGACGCCGTTGCGTGCAATCTGTTAAACCAAATTCTTTTGCATACTCCGTGAATTCTCCGTGTCCCCTGTGCCTCCGTGGCTAACTGCGGTTAACGAAGGAGAGCCTCAGCAACTTCCCCGACGATTGACAACGACTTCGCGGAGATCTTGTCGATAGTATCGGTCGGCTTGTGATGGTACGCATAGTCATAGTCGATGAGATCGATCACCCTCATGCCAGCTTTGATCAAGGGCACATGATCGTCCGTGATACCCCCCTGGTCCTGCTGCACGAAAACGTCATCGTGGCCGAGGTCCTTTG
>JBBQYO010000060.1:0-13855 GCA_038208605.1 Gemmatimonadales bacterium
CAGCCGGCACTGGCGGAGTCGCAGCTGCGGGCTGCCAGGGCGTGCGCGGCGTCCTACCAAGTGGCGGGAGCGACGCGCCAAACGAAGGCGCCGGCATTGGCGGCGTCGGCGTTCGCGAGACCGACGGTGGGGTCTGGATTCGCGGCGCCGGAGGCGGAGTGGCGACACGAGACTGTGTCACCGGCGTGGGCACGCGAGGCGTTGCAGACGGCGTACGCGCAGCAGGCGTGCCGTATGGAGGTGTCTGCCGAGCGAGCGGCTGGTGCGAGGGAACGTACGGAGCCGGAGTCGGCCTCTTCTGTGCGAACGCATCTCCAATCGGGTCTGACGCGTGCCGAACGTCTCTCTCCGGTGCACCGGCGATCGTGATAACGCCATTGCAGGTCGAGCAGCGTGCGCGCACGCCGCCCTGGGGCACTTTGGCAGGATCGACGCGATAGACAGTCGAGCATTCCGGACAACTGACGTTCATTCCTTTTCTCCAGCCTCGTTGAGTCCTGTGTGCGCTGCCTCGAAGACGGGCGGCCTGTCGTCAGTACGCCGATCGATCGAATAGACCGACCCCTCGAGGGTCTTTGCGTAGGTTTTCATCTCCGTTGCAAGCCGGCTCACTTGACGCGGCTCCGTAAAGGTACGCTGTGCATTGGTAACTACACCAATGGAAAGCGTCATCATGGGAACCCGGTCGAGCACCCCGCGCCTGTCTTTTCCAAAAAAATACCCGGCACGGCGGTCTGGCTCCGAATACTGATATGGCACCAGCAGGTCGAATGTCGATGTGATCTCACCGCATGTGTCCGAGATCGAATGATAGGGAATGATGAAGATGAAGTCGTCGCCCCCGATATGTCCGACAAACGCATCCTCGGCACATAAGCCCTTCACCACGTCGTGAAGAATCATCGCGAGAATCCTGATGATCCGATCCCCTTCGTAATAGCTGTACCGATCGTTGTATTCCTTGAAATGATCGAGGTCAGCGTAACAAACCGCAAACAGATCGGGATGCGTGAGGCGCCGCGCTATTTCCGCTTCGATCGCACCAGCTCCAGGCAGTCTTGTCGACGGATGAACACCGAGATCGCGATGTGATCGGGCAAGCGCTGCTTCGAGGCGGCGAGTAGACTCCCTTTCGTCAATTTCCGGATTTATGGCCTCGTCTGCTCCGGCGTCGAAAGCCGCATTCACTTTGCCGGCACCACCGCCGCACAGAACCACCGCGGGAACTACGCCCGTATACGAGTCGGTCTTCAGACGCGTGCACGCCTGGAGCGATTCGGCGACTGTGCGTGCATCGAAGATCACGAGGCGCGGCCTGCTCCTCAACGCGATGGCCATCAGCTCATCAGCTTCAGCGATCCTGAGCACCGGCGACGGCTGACCCTCCAGCCACGCCTCGACCGCTCGCGGCAGGCAGGACTGGGCGGGCGAAAACACAATTGTCGCGGACTGTGAAGCAGTTGGGCTCATCGAATCGGCGGAGCCAGGTTGAAGAACTTTGCTGACTTCTCACGAGTTACAGGTATCTACGCTAACTGATACAGGAAGAACGCGACACCAGTCACGGCGTAGGCCATCAGGCGGAATGCACCTTCGAGCCAGTTCGACTCACAGTCCTGCATGACACAAGACGCAACAGCATCAATGTCGCAACTGTTCTCGAGCGCGATCATCACACGAGAGGCAGGCCAAGGCCTTTTTTTCGCCCAAGGGCTCCCACGCGCAGCCTGCTAGAAAGTGAAGCGGAGCGACACGTACGCGGGTGTTTTGCCTGCATCTTCAGACAGGCCGCCAAAAGTTCTCGCGATGTCGAACGTCAATCGGCCGGTGCCGAGACCGAATCCCACCGCGGCTTTTGAGCCGTCGGCATCGTTGATAAGGTAGCCGCCGCGCAGATGAACGGTGTTCTGGTAAATAAGGTCCGAACCGAACCGCGCGGACGGGTGGTCGAGTGATTTCGTCGCGATGCCGTCGCCAGACACTCTGACCTCGATGTCGGATACGTACTTCTTGATGAACGATAATCCATACGACGCGCCAAGTTCGATCCGTGTTGGAAGCGCGTCGGCTTGCTCATTCTCGTTCACGCGAAGCCTGGTGCCGATGTTGCGAACGGCCGCGCCGAATCTGAGAGTGCTGCTGTCGCCCGGCAGATCGTACTGCGCCCCGAGGTCGATAGCGCTCGATGACGCACTGAATGTCGATACGTTCGCGCACTGACCGGAACAATCGACTCGGTACTGCAGACGCTTGTACGTAGCGCCCAGGCTCAGGTACTTCCCGATGGAACCTGCATACGTGCCAGCGATGAGGATATTCCGCGGGAGAACGAGTCCTACGGGTGTGCCGCCCGGATCGGTGATCTGCTGATTCCCGAAGTCGAGAAGATTGAATGACACGGCGAATGTGCCAGCCGGTCTGTGCGGAAGCACGATGGTGATGACGTCGCCGCGGGCAGCAATCGTCTCCGAGTGATGAATCGCGGCTTCACGAACTGACTGGCGCGCGATGCCCGCTGGATTGGACCAGATCGACTCGCTTCCAAGCCGCAGCGACACGGCAGCCTGCCCGAGGCCGACTGTCTCGGCGCCGACTGGAAGAAGGAGAAAGAGTGCGCCATCGGTGCTGCTCGTCTGCGCGCCGGCGGCACGTGGCAACATGGTAGCGCCTGCACTCAGGCACAGCATGATGCACATCGCGATGCCACCGAGTCGTGGTGACGAATTGAGACGCACGCTAGAGCGGCGTCGCCTCGTCGATGAGCATGATCGGAATGTCGTCGCGAACCGGGTACCGAAGGGAGCACGAAGGGCAGATAAGACTGGACTCGGCTTCCCGGTATTCGAGATCGCCCTTGCACTTCGGGCAGACGAGAATTTCCAGCAGTTGTTTATCGAGACTCATGCCCGCTCTTCCTTTCCGACGTGGTAACCGAAACGCTCGAGAGCCGAGTTGCTCCGTCTCCAGTTGGGAGCGACCTTGACCCACAAGTCGAGGTAAACGCTCTCCCCAACGAAAGTTTCGATCTTCTTCCGCGACGCCTGCCCGACTTCGCGAATTCGCGCACCGCCCGATCCGATGATAATTCGCTTCTGGCTGTCGCGCTCGACATAGATCACTGCCCGAATGTATAACGGCGAGCGCCCCTCGCGAAACTCCTCGATCCCAACAGCAACACTGTACGGAACCTCGTCATGAAGCTGCTCGAGTACGGTCTCGCGAACCATCTCCGCGACGAAAAAACGGACCGATTGCGTGCTTACGTCGTCGTCGGGATAAAGAAACGGATTATCCGGGATCATTGCCGAAATCTTCTGCATCAGTACGTCGACTGAGTCGCCGGTGGTCGCCGAGATGATGACGGCGTCGGGGTTCGCCGTTTCAATTTCCGAGCGTCGCACAGCGTTGAGCTGATCGCTTTTGTTGATGACGGTAACGATCGGGGCTCTCGGCGCGCGGTCGAGTCTGGCCGCCTCTTCGAGAGGAACCGGGGATCCATTCGTACCGTCGGCGAGATAGATGATCACGTCGGCGTCTGACAGCGCTCGAAGCGCCGTCGACCTCATCGACTGCTGTAACGCGTACTTCGGCTCGAGCAATCCCGGAGTGTCGAAAATCACCATCTGCATGTCGGCAGTCGTGTGAATGCCAACAACCCGATCCCGCGTGGACTGAGGTTTCTGGCTCGTAATCGCGAGTTTCTGACCGATGATACGATTGAGAAGAGTTGACTTGCCGGCATTCGGCTTGCCTGCAACAGTCACTATTCCGGCTTTTGTCATCCCTTCAATCTAGCGCGCCCGGATGGCAGCCTGTCACGAGAGACCAGCTCGAGATAGCGAGGTATCACTGCATCCTCCGACCAGTTCTCGACGAATCCATTGTAGCCGTTCTCCGCCAGCCTATTCCGGTGCGAGACATCGCTCTGAATGCGTGTCATTGCAGACAGAAGCTCGGAGTCGTTCTCGAACAGCTCGCCGCCGTCACACGCAGAGATAATTTCCGGAAAGGGGCCGAGGCGTCTTGCGATGACAGGCGTGCGGCGCTGCAGTGACTCGATCACTACGAGTCCAAAGGTCTCGTAGCCGACTGATGGAACTATTGTCGCAATCGCGTGCGCATACAGCTCGCGCAGCTTCTCCGGACCGACGCGTCCAAGAAATCGTACGCTGCTCGAGCTCCCAGCGAGGAGCTCGAGGTCCGCCCGTTGGCTCCCGTCGCCGGCGATAACGAGATCCGCGTGGGGATAACGATCGAACAGCGGGATGACGGTGTGGAGACCCTTTATCCGTTCCAGCCTTCCCACGAACAGGAAGTACGGACGCTCGTGCGGCCGCGTTGTTTCTGAAGTCGTAGTGTCTCCCGGAAGAATCGGAAGAAACTGTGGCAGTACTACCATGTCGCGCTGCAGGCCGAATTCGCGGTGCTTGCTGCGGCTGAACTCGCTCATGGCGATGCATACGTCGATTTGCTCCAGCTGTTTCTCGAGGAAATCGGAATCGCGCCATAGCTGCGGGGGTCGGTGATGACGAATCTGGCAACGGAAGCACTGCCGGCCTGTGCACACTTCGCGGGAATGGCGCCATAAATCGTGGCTCGGGCAAACCAGCCAGTGATCGTGCGCCGTGAAGACCTTCACCGCCCCGACTCCGAAGGAAAACGCCCCGGGCCCTCCCATCAGCGACGCGTTGTGGAAGTTGACCACGTCGAATTTTCCGCCATCGAGGATCTCGCGCAGGCGGGCACGATGAAGCGTTGGACGCCCGGTCTGCTGCGTCAGCAGCGGCGAAAGAATTCCCGCGGCACTCTTGAGCGGAATTACCTCGACTCCATCGGCTTCATGGCGAGCCTCTGGTTCGGGGCCCGTGTGGAGGGCGAGGAACGCATCGACGTCGTGAACGACAGTTACGGAATGGCCCCGGCGGACGAGTGCGCGGGCCAGACGCTGAACGGCGATTCCATCACCGCCGAAGCTGTATGGGGGGTAGAACGTGGTCGGAAAGCAAAAGCGCAATGCGCTTACCAGTTCAGGTTGACAGGTAGTGACGGGCGGCGAATCGAGCCAGTTTCGATGAAAACCCTACTCAGAATATGGTTTCACACTTAACTTGCATTTCTCGCGTCGCCAATATACAGAGTTGGAGCGGCAAGACACCTACCATTCGAATTACACCCAGGAGCAGATCATGATGGACGCCGTAACCCGCGTAAGGCGCCATCTCAGAATCATGAACAGCGAGCACGAGGCGCCGTCCCGGCCCTCGTTTCTTGTCCTGTTCATCAATTCGATTTGCAACATGAAGTGTGAGCATTGCTTTTACTGGACGAGCCTCAACAAGAAGGACGACCTTACTGTCGAGGAAATTTTCGAGCTGTCACGGTCGATGGGTCGAATCGAGAATCTGAACCTGTCTGGCGGAGAGCCGTTCCTTCGTCCGGAGTTCGCAGAGATCTGCCGCCAGTTCATCCGTCACAACGGCGTGCGCCAGATCTATGTGCCGTCCAATGGTTATTTCACCGACCGCACTGTTACTCAGGTCACTGCCACTCTGCAAGAGAAAGATCTCGACCTGCTGGTGGTCGAGCTCTCACTCGATGGTATGCCCGAGTTCCACGACAAGTTCCGCGTCGCCAAGAATGCATTCTCCAAGGCGATGCAGACTTATGAGGCGGTGATCAAGATCCAGGAAAGTGACCCGCGCGTCAGAGTCCACTGCATCTCGACGGCGACCAACGTCAACATGGACGAGATTCGGCGCCTGACGACGTACCTCTACGATCGCTGCCCCAAGATGGATCATCACAATCTTGCGATCATCCGTGGCGACCGTAAGAATCCGACGTTGACCGGGCCCGTTCTGAAGCAGTACGAAGAGCTCTACGAGTACATCCGCCGCTTGTGGGCACCCCGCGAGGAAGGACGCTACGGCTCTATCGTCGAGCCGATGCTCCAGTGGGCGAAGGTGAAAACGGTAAAGGAACAGAAGCAGGTAGTGCCCTGCCTCGCCGGCAGAATCACCGGGGTCGTCTACGCAAACGGAGACGTGGGCGTTTGCGAGATGCACAAGCCGATCGGCAATCTTCGCGAAAAGAACTTTCAGGAAATCTGGAACTCACCAGAAGCGAATGAGCTGAGAAGGTCGATTGCCGCCCGCGAATGCTACTGCACGACCGAGGTGTTCATGTGGCCGAGCGTGGTTTACCAGCCGGTGCAGCTCGCTCGCGGGATGGTTGCCGGAAATATCTTTTCGCGCCCGGTCCCGCTGCCGAGCTCCGAGCGAGCGGACTACAGCAACGACCCGCTCCCAGCGTCCGGAGGCCGGCTTGCAACCGCCGGGGCCACAAGCAGCCAGTAGCTGCACAGTTCTACCGGGTCCATGAGAATTCATGGGCGGTGTTCTCGAATGTCAAGACGAGTCTTCGAGAGCAAGTTGACCGGTTAGACGGTGACACACTCTCACCATTGACCGGCGCTCCCATCACCGCGACTTTATAGCGTTCTTGAGGCCTACTGCGCGCCGCGAGCATGGCGCGAGGCCTTTCTGCGCGCGATGGACACGCTTTTCCGCCCGTTCATCGTGCTTTCTCCCAATCACTCTTACTCACACCGGCGCAATCGTCCGTGAACCCAACTATGATGACCGGCACCGCCAGGCAGCAGATCGGAGTCGGGGGATTTCGAACTTCGGCGCGAGCGAAGGAGCTGGTGATGCAGGTGCTCGATAGCAACCGCATCACTGCCGGACCGATGATGAGCAGGTTCGAAGCCGAGATTGCATCGCATCACGGATGCCGCTTCGGCTTGATGTCCAACAGCGGTACGAGCGCGTTGCAGATTGCTCTCGCAGCTCTGAAGGAAACTCACGGATGGGCCGACGGCGATGAAGTGCTCGTTCCCGCGCTGACTTTTGTCGCAACCTCCAATGTCGTGCTCTACAACAACCTCGTTCCTGTCTTTGTCGACGTAGAGCCCGACTTCTACGACGTCGACCCGGCCCAGATCGAGCGTCGCATAACGAGTAAAACGCGGGCGATAATGCCCGTTCACATCGGCGGTCTTCCGTGCGACATGGATCCGATCCTCGACATCACAAAGCGGCACAACCTCAGCATCGTCGAAGACTCCGCCGAAACGATGTTTGCCCGTTACAAGGGACGCGTTGTTGGATCTTTCGGAAATGTTGGATGCTTCTCGACGTACGCTGCTCACATCATCACCACTGGCGTGGGTGGTGTATCCACGACTAGCGATCCAGAGCTTCATGTGCTGATGAAAAGCATCATGAATCACGGGCGGGATTCCATTTACATCAGGATCGATGACGACGCCGGCCGCACCGGCGAGCAGCTGTTCGAAGTTGCTGACCGCCGGTTCTCATTCGTCAGAATGGGCCACAGCTTCAGATGTACCGAGCTGGAGGCGGCGCTGGGTATCGCGCAGCTGGAAGAGCGCGAAGACCAATGGGAACGGAGACAGCGCATCGCCAATCGCTATCGCGATGCACTCGGCAATCTAGCCGGACGGCTGCAGCTTCCGGCGATTCGCGCCGAGTCAGATCACGCGTTCATGTTTTATCCTCTGGTGCTTACGGATCCGGCGGACTCCCGGCCCGACCTGATTCAGTTTCTCGAGGAGCGCGGCGTCGAGACGCGATACCTGCTTCCTCTCATCAACCAGCCTGTTTACCGCCAGATGTTCGGAAATCTCGATCTCGAATACCCAGTCGCTGCCAGACTGAATGACACCGCATTCTATATCGGCTGCCATCCGGAGATGAATGACGACGATGCCGACTACGTAATCGAGTGCCTGCAAACTTATTTCGCTGAGCGTTCATGACCGCATCACATAGCACGACCCATTCAAAATCGAAACCTCTTCCGGCAAGACGCGACAAGGAATCAGCAAAACCGGTCAAGTGTCAGATATGCCGCAGTGTCACCGTCCCCGGTCTCGATGTTGGTCCGCAGCCCGTTGGCGACCTTGTTCTATCGGCGGCGCAGCTCAATCAGCCGGAAACTTTTTATCCGATGCAGCTGCACCACTGTACCAGGTGTGGACTGACTCAGCTTGGCTACATGGTGAATCCGCGCATCGTTTACAAGAATTTTCCTTTCGTGAGCGGAACCACGCAAACGGCAACTCGTCATCTTCAGTCGCTGCCTCCGCAGCTCGTGTCGATGTCGGGGCTGACGAATAAATCGTTTGCGGTGGATGTCGGATCGAATGACGGAACCCTGCTCAAGGCATACGTCCCGTTTGGGGTGAAATTCCTGGGGGTCGATCCGTCCGGTGATCCGGTGCGCATTGCGCGCGAGCAGGGCATTCCGACGATGCATGCATTTTTTGACGACGATGCGGTCACCGAGATAATGAGCGAGCATGGTCAGGCCGACGCGATCACAGCATGCGGAGTATTCGGGCACATCGTGGATCTGACCGGATTGATGAAAGCTGTGAAGCGGCTGCTCGCTCCGGGAGGAGTGTTTGCGACGGATTCCCAGTATTGGCTGGATACCATGGCACGCAGGCATTACGACAACATGTTTCACCAGCACCTTCGGTACTACTCCATGAAGCCGCTGATGTACCTGTTCAACCAGTACGACATGGAGGTATTCGACGTCGAGCGCTCGGAGGTATACGGCGGGTCGATTCGCGTTTTCGCCGGGCATACCGGCGACAAAAAAATTTCACCGCGAGTAGCCGAGCTACTCGATGTCGAGAACGCCGCCGGACTCTACGACAACGCGACGGCCGAGAGGTTCACTGCTGACACGGAAAAACAGCGTGACAAGCTTCTCGACGAGGTTCACAGTCTCGTTCGCGCCGGAAAGAAAGTGATCGGCATTGGCGCTCCAGCGAAAGCGGCCACCGTCTGCAACTACGCGCGCCTTGGCCCGGAGATGATCGACTACATCACCGAAGTGAATCCCCTGCGAATGGGAAGGTATCTTCCGGGTGTTCGTATTCCGATCGTCGATGAAGAAAGAATGTTCGACGACCCGAGGCCGGCCGACGCTGCAGTGCTTTTCGCGTGGAATTACCACGACGAAATCGTTCCGCGTCTCCGAAAGCGAGGATTCGCGGGCGAGATCATTCTTCCGTGACGGCCGGGAGTTCCGGGTCACCTCGTGCCGGCGTGAAGACGATTCTCTTTGGCGGAAGCGGTTTTCTCGGTCCCTACATTCTCGAGAACTATCCCGAGATAATTTCCGTCGGTCGCACGCGTCCGGCCACCGGCAACCGGCACATCCATGTCGATAGTCTTGCGAACCTCGACGCGTTGAAGGACGTCGAGTTCGACAAGGTCATCTACATTATCGGCAACAGCGATCATTACAACATGGAGAAGGAGACGCTCGAGCTCGGAGAGACTACTGCATTCGATTACCACGTCACTCCCTTCGTCCAGACGATGGAGCAGCTCAAGCATTATCCGATAAAAAAGCTGATCCATTTCTCGACGGTTCTTCTCTACGACCGTGAACATCTGACGATGCCGGTGAGCGAGCACTCCCCGATCAACCAGTATCGGACACGGTACGTCATGAGCAAATACCTCGCTGAGGAGCTTTGCCGATTTTACGCTCGGTGGATCCCGATCATCAACGTGCGGGTGTCCAACATGTACGGGCCCACCAGGCTCGAGCGTTATGATTTGATTCACCTGCTCATCCGTGAGCTGCTCGCGAACCGGAGAGGAAAGGTGTGGACCACGAAACCCCGCCGGGATTTCATCTACGTCGAGGATGCTGCGCATGCGACCGTCAAGCTTCTAGGTGCTGACTACACGGGAACGCTGAATCTCGGAACAGGAACAACTACCTCGGTTGCTGAACTAGTCGATCTCCTGCGGGAACTGAGTGGATGCCCGATCACCGATGAGGGCCGCGAGGTAAACGGCCCGATGGAATTCCGCTGCGACATGACGACACTCAACTCGTTGATCGACTGGAAACCTCAGTACTCCACCGAAGACGGCGTGCGCCGAACATACGAGCTGATGTCGAAGTGGGCGGAGTGACGGTCATTTGCGCGCGCTCGTGACAGGCGGAGCCGGCTTCATCGGCTCGCACATCGTGGAGCTGCTTGCCGGCAGCGGAAATACAGTCACGGTGGTCGACAATTTTGCGACCGGCAGGATGGAAAATCTCGCTTCCGTGGCAAACCGCATCGAGATCGAGCGAATGGATCTTTCTCGCGAGGATATCGCGCCAATGCTCGAGCGAGGACGATTCGACACGATCGTTCATGCGGCCGGGAATGCCAGTATCCCCTCATCGGTAGGGGATCCGCGCCGCGATCTCGAGGACAACGTCCTCACCACGCAGAACCTTCTCGAGGCCGTTCGTCGTGTCTCACCGGCGACGGCGGTAGTCAATATGTCGAGCGCGACTGTGTACGCTGAAGGCAGCGACGATCCCATGCCGGAGGAGTACGCAAAGGAGCCCGTTTCGCCTTACGGCGTGAGCAAACTCGCCGCCGAGCTGTACACTACGGTTTATGCGCGTGTCTACGGATTGCGGACCGCAAGCGTCAGAATTTTTTCAGTTTTCGGCCCACGACTCCGCAAACAGGTTGTCTGGGATTTCATGTCGCGCCTGGCGGCCAACCCGCTCGAGCTCGTAATTCAGGGAGATGGCACCGAGCGTCGGGACCCGAGCCATGTCCGGAACGTCGCGCATGCGATCGTTCTTGTGGCAGGGCGCTCGCCTTTGACTGGAAACGTCTACAATCTGGGCTCCAGCGAGTCGATCTCCATCTCCGAACTGGCGCGCGATGTCGCCACTGCAATGGGCCTCGATCCCGTCATTCGTCACAGCGGTCAGCGAGGCGCGGGGCATCCGCGAACCTGGCGCGCAGATACACGGCGCCTTGAATCGCTCGGCTACGAGGAGAAAGTCACTTATAAGGAAGGGCTCGCCGAGACGGTTGCATGGTTTCGTTCGCTGCCACTGCCCTTCCCCGAACAGGCCCAGGGCGTGCCTGCTCAATCGTGGCTGTGACGGATTTGCACGCCAACTTGAGGGCTCAATGAGGGATCGCGCGCCAACACTTGGAGTTAGCGGCTGGCGGCTCCACGGGCAGCGCACAGGGGTCGGAAGGTACATCCTGAGCATCATCGAATGCCTGTCGCCGGAGCTCGTAACCCGGTGGTTTTCCAGAATCAACGTCTACGTGCCGCAGCCTGTCGCGGGATCGAACGTGAGCCTCCCATCCGGCGTCAACGGCGTAGTAATCCCGTCTACTCTATCGATGCTTCCATGGGAAAACCTGCGCCTCGGCCCAACCGCGAAAGACGATGTCGTGCTCTATCCCTCGTTCTCACGTCCGTTTGTGGCGCGCGGCGCGACTGTAGTCACCGTGCATGACGCAACCATGCGAATCGTCCCCGAAATGTTCTCTCGTCGCGCGCGCCTCATCTACGATCCGCTGTACGGGTGGAGCGCGCGCGCTGCTACGCTCGTGCTGACTACATCCGAGGCCGCCAAAAGAGACATCGTTCACGGATGGGATGTAGATCCCGATAAGATCCGCGTAACGCCGATGGCCGCTTCGAACACGTTTCGTCCGCTCACGAATGACGATGACCGCGAACGAATCCGGCATGAACTTCTCGACACCGATGCGCCGTATTTCATTTTTGTCGGAAAAATCTCGGGCCGCCGCAACGTGCATGAGCTGATGCGCGCCTTCGCGATGTTCAAGCTGGAAGGTCATCCGCACAAGCTGGTAGTAGTCGGACCGAGTTACGCGGTCGAAGCAGTGAATGCCCTCGCGGCGGCAAACGGTTTCGGCAATGATCTCATCACGCGGTCATACGTGACCGATGAAACACTCAACCGGCTTTATGCCTGCGCGGATGCTTTCATCATGCCGGCCGCATACGAGAATGGATCACTTCCCGTCTTCGAGGCTCAGGCCAGCGGCACACCGATAATTTCCGTTCGGACCGACGGCACAGAAGAAATTACGGGTGGCGCCGCGCTTCTTATTCCCCAGCTCGAGCCAAAGGGTCTCGCAGCGGCAATGACGCAGATTGCGAACGATGAGTCGTTGCGCAACGATCTGGCTCGGAGAGGTTTGGAGAACTCCCGCCGCTATTCGTGGGAGCGATGCGCTTCAGAGACCCTGGCGGTATGCAGGGAAGCCGCGGAGATGCACCAGGCTTAGGACGCGCGGCTTTTCAAGGCACGTGCGCCGCTGACGCGGCTCCCGACTCGCGCATCTCGCGGCGGATGCCTCCTCCCGCGCCAAACACTGCAAGGTAGGTGATTCCCCCCACTGCAATGAGTAACAGCAGCGGAATGCGGCCCGCTGCCGCAAGGAGCACGGCAGCCATCACCGCCGCGCCGGCAATTGGCAGAATCATCCGTGAGATATACGGCCTCAATCCAGATCGATACAGCGCAACGGCACTGGCGGCGAGTATGAAGCCCTCGGCGGCGAGAGTGGCGAATGCGGCGCCGGTCAGCTGATATCGCGGAATGAGAATGAGGTTGAGCACGACATTGACAACAGCGCCTCCCCCGAAGATGAGCGCTTCCCGATGCGTCTGATGCATGGCGATGAACACGTTGTGAGTCGTGCCATGAATCGCGAGAACAGCAATGCTCGCAAGCAAAATCTGGAATGCGACGGCGCCTGCTCCATAATCCGCACCGAACAGGAAAACGAGCAGGGGCCTCGCCAGGATAATCCCTCCGACGACAATTGGCAGAATAACAGCAGTAGTAAGAGATATCGAACGGCTCAATACGCGCGTGAGGCTCTCAGTGCCTTCTGATACTGACCTCGTCATCCCCGGCAGAAAAACTATGTGCGTGGCAATCGCGATGGTGGTTACAAACATGCAAACGCGGTAGGCCGCCGTGTACAACCCAACCTGATGACTGCCAGCGATGAGGCCCAGCAGCAGCACGTCGAACGTGACGATGAGGGATCGCAGAAGGCGTGATGCGGTTATGAAACCGGACTGCTTCAAAAGCGCCAGGCCGCCTGACATCGACGGGCGCGGAATTCCGCCGCGAAAAAGAAGTGCGATCAGAATCAACGCCGCAAGCATGTCGCCCGCGAGTTGAATGAGCGGAACCCTGTAGACATCGCGAGGAGCGCTTACAAACGCGATGACTCCGGCCAGATATACAAGCTGTGCAAGCAAAAGCGCGAGGGCCGATGTCTTGTTTCGCGACAGCCCCCGGTAAACCCAGGTGGTATCGAGAGCCGAGGAAATAAGGCTCAGGCTGCTGAGAAGGAGGACCGCTCTCTGGAGCGGCGACGTGATGAACGCGAACGCAACGATTGCAATCGCTGCCATTCCGCCTGCCGCGATCAACAGGCGGATGCCCGTGGCATCCGAGCCCAGGCGTTTGGCGGACAATGGATCCCGCGCGACTTCGCGACCGCCGATGTCAGCGAACCCGGCCGTCAATGCTACGCCGAAGTACGATATGATGGCGACCGCGAAGCCAAGGTATCCAAAAGCATCTACGCCGAGCTTCCGCGCGAGCAACGCGGTCGCGAAAAAGCCGGCCGCTCGTCCGAGAACTTCGCTGGGACCAAGGGCCGCAAAATTTGCAAGCGGGCTCAGGGCGCGCCTTGCGCCCGGTGTTTCCTCTGTCAACGCGAGGCCGGAATGGCTACGGTCACGTCGAGTTTGCGGTGCCCATTGGGTGTGAATCTAACTCTCGACAGACAGAGCGGGTTCTCAGATCATCCGGCGGCGCTCGCCGCATTATAGAATGCCTGCCGTATGGTTGCGTTGTCCTGTAGCAGGAGTGTTTCGTTGACTTTCATTTTGATGAATCCGTCTTCCTGCGGTACGCCTGTGGTAATGAAATTTTCGCGCAA
>JBBQYO010000061.1:0-13805 GCA_038208605.1 Gemmatimonadales bacterium
TCGTAGAGAACTACACCCAGCGCAAAGATGTCTCGCCGAGAGTCAGTCGAGGCATTGGACGTCAACGCTTCGGGGCTCATGTAGGGAAGGGTTCCGACGATGTTTCCCGATCGTGTAACTCTGATGCTCCCAACAGGCTTCAAGCCGAACCCCCGTCTGATCCTCCACGTCGTTCACATCCTGTGAGCCGTGCGCAATGGCGAGCCCGAAATCCGTCAGTACCGCATGACCCGATTCGACTAGAATATTTTCCGGCTTGACGTCCCGATGAACGAATCCATTCCGATGCATGAAGCCAAGTGCCTCGGCCGTCTCTCTGGCGATACGTACCGCATCAGCAATTGGAAGAGGGCCCTCCCTGATCAGCGCACTCAGTGGTCGTCCCTCCGCAACCGGCATGATCGAGAACAGCCGGCCGTCTGCGAGACGTCCCGAATCGAACAGTGGCAGCATGTGTGCGTGTCGAAGACGACCCGCTACGAGAACTTCCTGGGCGAATCTGCGTGCCGCGCTCGGCGGAATATCCGGCCGAAGAACCTTGACTGCGACATTGCGCTCGTGCCGCGCGTCGCGAGCCCGATAGACAATGGCAGTTCCGCCTTCGCCGAGCACGCCGGTGACGACGAGGCCGAGCGCGTGCAGGGACGAGTCACTGCGCAAGTTGTCGATGGCTTCGGCTTCGTTGCTTGACAATTTCTTTGTCTGATTCACTTCGAGTCGCAGGACTTACCGCGTTGACGGGGCGAACACTTCAGCTACCCTGTTTACGCCGTTTCGGCACTCACCGTTGAAAAACTGAGATGAATCCGGTAAATGCGCACCTGGGCGTCAGCCGCAAATGGCCAGCGTCCAACAGTCTGCGACCGGTCAGTGAGCTGGCGGCGGATTCGTTTGATCAGCCTGCTTTGCGAGAGCAGCGGTAATCACACCGAGCACCGCACCGAGGAAGAGCGCCGCCACTGTACGCTGAATCTGCCCAACCCGAGGAAACGCCGCGTCGAACGCCGTTGCACGCTGGAGCATCGTCCAACCCACGAACGCGAGCGGCGCGATGGACATGCGAATCCAGTCAAACTTGTCCCACTTTCCGCCGATGTAGCGGGGAACTGCGAAAAGCCCGGTACAAAGAACGAGCAATGCCCAGAACGAAAAACTCAGCGTTCCAATTGCGTCCGCGGGAATCGTCGTGACCGTGCCGATAGCTGAAGCACCGTTCGCGGCAGAGGGTGCCGCGGTTTGTGTCGTCACCGAAATGATGAGCGCGTGCAGCGTCAGGATCTCAGCCGGAACGAGTGCCGCGAACACGTCGAGATAACTCTTGATTCCGGGACTCGAGGTTGTGGTGCTCGTGCCCGGTTTGGCGTGCTCACGTGCGTTGGTGATCTGCGCGTATGCCAGTGTGCTCATGTGGCTCTCCGATGATGAAGGGACCTGAGGTCAAACGATCTACTGTCCTCCACTTCCGGCGGACAATGCGGTCTTGAGAAAATCGACGCCGGATGTGATGTCGACCGAGACGCCAACGAACTGGTCGTACCGCCACTTTTTTGTGGTCGACACGGAGCCCGATCCGATCGGACTGCCGACCATTTGCCGCGAGCGCGAATCCAGATCTGTCACTCGACCTGCGTGCACGCCCCACATCAGATAGACACGGGCGAGAATGTCGAAATTGACTCCGATCAGGCCGTTGTTGAATACGTCATTCAACACAGCTCCGAACATCGGGTTGAACCGCTCGATGAACCGACTCGGCGTCACTTTAACGTCGCGATCTCGCCAGAGAAACGGGACATATGTCACGACGTACAGGATACGGTCGCCGTTCTCGACCGTTCGAGTCACAACCGTGTCGGTCACGCGCTTCAGCGGACCGCCCGCGACCAGAGTCGTGTCGTAGATCCGTGCGGTAGTGCCGAAGGTTGGCGCATTGACCCGTGTGCGAATTGCGCCGATGGTGAAGGCACCTGTGTAGAGCGGGTCCACCGCAAAGTCAAAGGTGCCGAGCGAAGCGCGGCCATCATCGGTGAGGGCGCTGATGTCGACTTCGCCTCGACCAGAGGCAAAATCGTTGAGTTCGAACTGGGCCGCCACGCATTTCGGCTTGTTGCTACCTACCAATGCGCGTATGAGAACAGGGCTTGTGAATCTTACGCCGCTGCCGAGAATGTTCGTGACGCGCACTGGACGGAATTCCGATTTTCTGGTCACCACAAGCGATTGTTCCAGGCGCTCGTCCGCGAGTACGGTGACGTGCACCTTCTGGCCTTCATCGATCGGACGCCTCGGTCGGTCCAGTACGTTGCCAGCCGCGGTGACGACGAAGTCGCGACCCGATATGTCCAGTATCAATGTGTCCGGTCTAACATCACGACACGCAGGGGATGTGAGTAGATCGACAAGAGGTTCGCTTAAGGTGTCGCCGGACGCTGAACCGTTGGGCTGCTTCGCGGCGCGCCCGGCGGCTTTCGTCGGCTGCCCCTTTGACGAACTTCCTGCGAAGCCGAGCAGAATCATGGATAAGACGGCGATCCGTGATGAACCGACCATTGCTGATCTCCCTTTGCGTGGTTTGTTCTGCGCTGATGCGGTACCCGTCCTTATTTGCGCCAACAATCGCAAGGTTTGCCGGCGACCGCCATACTGATTTCATATCGCTACATGGGTTTTATCATGAGTTGAATCTCCGCACCAGATCGGAAGAACGCGTCAGTCTGGTACACATGTTTCATATGGCTTTGCTTTTGCGGATGTTGCATACAATCAGCGGTCCCGCGCGCTACCGGTGTTTTAGATGCACGCCCAATCGCCGGACTGATCCAATTGGATACAGTCATCATTTCTCTCGGGGGGCGTTTCATGTCACCGCGTTTCACTTCCAAGCTGCGGGCTCGCGTGCTCGTCGTTCCGTTCTGCATCGCGATCGCTGCCGGCTGCACCGACTCCACAAGCTCTGGCGACAGCAGTGGCAGCGACGGGCCGGCCAATCAGGGTCCCACACTCCCCGCACGGGTCGACGGCGACGCAGCACTCGGTAAAACCGTCTTTCGCTTCGAGACATTCAACAACGAAAGATTCTTCACCGACGCCCTGAAGCTGCCGGCCGGTATGATCGCAGCGAAAATCACCCCGCGCCAGCTACTTGCTGCCGGCGTAAGCATAGACGCTGACGCGCTGCCCACCGCCATCAAGACCGCCATCGCGGCAGGAAGCGCGACGGTCCTCGACGACCCGGCGATGACGATCGCGATCATCAACGCGAACGCAGTGATCGGTTTGCCGATCAAGGACACGAACGGCGACGGCGTGCTCGACGCCACCAAGGGAGACAAGGTCGGCGGAAGCTGCGCGCTTTGTCACACCAGCGCGACACTGGGAGCGATCTTCAGCGTCGCAGGCGGCGGCTCGGTTGGCACGCGCGAGGACGGACGCGCTTCACACAATCTCAAGTTCGGCACACTGATGGCCCTGGCGGCCAACTCAAGAGCGTTGTATCCAATTTTGCATCTGGCACTGACCGCGAATGGCGGCAAGACAATTGGAAGAGCGCCGGTAGGACTTACCGAGAATTCAACCGAAGCTGACGTCGATGCATACCTGTCGAACCCGGCGTACTACCCCACCGGAATGTTCGACGACACCTTCGACGGCAACGGCGACCCGATGCACAACTCGGCATTGTTTCGCCAGGATCTCGCCGCACCGTACGGTACCGATGGCACAATCGCCAAGCTCGACAACTTCAGCAACCTCGTTTATACGGGCCTGCTCGATCCAACGAATCTCACGACGCCAGGCGGCCGCGCATTTCTGCACAAGCTCGGCGGCGCGGCCGGTGACGAGATCGCAGATGACTACGTGAAAGTTCTCGCAGCAACGGGCGTTACGGGATATCCATTCGTCACCGCCGCAGCAAGCGCTGCCGCAGGAACCGAGGATGCCCCGCTCGGCAATCGTGTTGACAACACGAAACTGATCGCGATGAACGCGTACCTCGTCAGCCTCCCTGCGCCCGCGGGATCAGGCGGGGATGACCATGGCCGTACGTTATTCCGCACGTCGGGCTGTACGACGTGCCACAACGTGAATCAGGGCAAGCCAGTTCCGACTTTTATGGTTCCAATGAAGACGATATTTCCTGGTGACAATCCGGTACAGCTTGCCGTACGCGACGCGCCGCTCAACCCGGTCCTGAACACCGTCGAGAGCATCTTCGACGACAAGATGGTGATCGTGAACGCGAGCATTCGCGGCGACATCCGCGGAGCGGCTTTACCGCTTCTTCTCGACCTCGCGCGGAAACCGAACTTCCTCCACGACAACTCGGTTCCGACGCTCGACAACCTGTTCGATCCGTCGCGCGGTGCGACCGCTCCGCACCCTTTCTCTTTTTCGAACACGTCCGATCGCGCGGCGATCGTAGCATACCTTCAGGGGTTGAGCACGAGCAGCAAATAATCCTCTGAACCTCGAGCATTCAGTCATGAAAAGAGCGCGTCCCGAGGGCCGCGCTCTTTTTATGGTAGTCTCTGCGGCGACGATGGACTACAAACACTCGAACACGGATTTGACGGATTCCACGGATCAGAAACAAAACATTTTCTGAATTGTCTATTCTTCGACCGAAGTTAATTCCCGAAAGAGGTGTAACAGTTTCGCAGAGTGCACATGGGACCCGAATCCGTTAAATCCGTGCCCAAATCAGTTGCAGTTATCGTCACCCTTGTAGTCGTCGCGACAACCGGCTGCATCATACACCAGCCGGAAACGGAACCATCGCCGGTCGCTGACCGATCCTCACCTCCACGATCGTCTCAGCCACGGCTCACTGATGAAGACCGCGAATACTTCGAAGACCACCCCCTGATGGTGCCCGTCGACGGAGTTCAACCAAAGAATCTCCGAGACACTTTCAACGAGGCACGCGACGGCGGACGGACGCACCTCGCAACCGACATCCTCGCACCGCGCGGCACACCGGTGATCGCCGCGATCTCCGGACGGATACTTCGCGTGAGCCAGAGCTCCCTCGGCGGCATTACTCTGTATCTCGTCGACACCGGCGGACGCTACGTTTATTACTACGCGCATCTGGACCACTATTCGGACCAGGTCACGCAGGGTCTCGAGGTCGAGGCGGGTGACGTGATAGGATATGTCGGGACGAGCGGCAACGCGCCGCCGAATACGCCGCATCTTCATTTCCAGGTGATGCGACTGAAGGAAGGACAACGCGACTGGTGGAACGGCACGGCTGTTGACGTTCGTCCGTTCATGATCAGAACAGGAAAGGCACGCGAATGAAAGGAAGCGATCGCGCAGAATTTCGCGCCGAAGCACATCATCTCAGTCCAACGGTACACGTCGGACAACACGGCCTCTCGCCGTCGCTCATCGGGTCGCTCGACGATGCACTTCGCACGCACGAGCTCGTAAAGGTCAAGCTTGGCAAAGCCGCTGATCTGAAACCGAAAGACGCCGCTGCACAGCTTGCGGGCGCGACGAAGTCGGAAGTCATACAGGTCATCGGCCGAACCGCTACCTTCTATAGAGACAATCCCGACCTCAAGAAGAAGAAGGGCGACCTGCCTCCGTGGCGTCGCTGAACATCAATTCGAGCGCAGTCATCGAGCCACGCAAATCAGCCGTTTTCTCGTACTACAGACATAACCCGAACCGATCTTAAATGTCTCCACGCCCCCGCCGGCTTTCCGACTCGGCCATTCTCGAAGCCGGGATTCAGGTTGTAAGCCGCACCGGCCCTGAGAGATTCACGCTCGCCGATGTCGGAGAAGCGGTCGGTCTCTCGGCGGCTACGCTCGTCCAGCGTTTCGGTACCAAACAGGCGATGCTGCTGGCGATGTTCGATCAGAGCGTGAACCTGATCGACGACCGGTTTGCCGTAAGCATCGATACCGATGAATCACCGCTCGATGCGCTCTACTTTGCCGCGATCGAGCGTTACAAGACCATCGAAGCGCCCGAGACCATGTCGAACCGTCTCGCGTTTCTTCTGCTTGGATTGCGTGAGCCTGCCTTCCATGAACGCGCCTCCGAGAGCGCGCGGAAGGCGGTAAACGGCTACAAGCTTCTGCTCGATAACGCGGTGGCTGCTGGAGAGCTGGCCGAGGGTTATGTAGAAACGCATCAATTGGCCGAGACGATACATGCGATGACGCTCGGATCGCTCACGATGTGGTCGATCGTTCGCGACGGAACACGCACCGCCCACATCAAGAGAAATCTCGACGCGCTGCTCCGGCCTTACCGGCGCGGACCGCGGCGTGTCGGATCATCCGACAACGTCGCGAAAACAGAGACGGGGCCAAAGCCGGTAGCTTCGACCCCGTCAGGCGTCGTCTAGTATCGCTGGTAGACCATGGTCAGACCCTGGTCGTTGATAACGAGCCGTCCATTGGTGAGTGTGCCATAGTAACGCCGGCCACCTGATTCGTTGAACGTGATGTCACCGGTGTACTCATCGTAATAACCGTAGCTCGAGCTGGTACTGGTTATCGAGCGACCGTTCGTCGTTTGCCTGATAATGGCGTCATTGGTATAGCTGCCATCGGTCTCGAGTGAGAACGTAGCGCTCATCACGTCTTCCGAATATCCGGGCTCCTGATAGATGAGCGTCGGCGGCGGCGATCCATTCACCGACCTCAGCTCATAGATGCCGTCAACTCTTCCGTTGCCGAGAGAGTCGATCGCATTGCAGCTCGATAAAACGGCAACGGACGCGAGAGCAAAGCCCAAAATCCACATCTTTCTCATTTATTGTAGTCTCCGTTGGAATCGGCAGCGGCGGGTGCGCCGCGCTGGCGCTGGGCTCCAGAGCTGCCCGATCCGTTCAATACACCGGTAACTGCAAGGAGTGCGCTGGCGGTCCCGGCCAGTCGTCCTATCTTGAGGAGACGTCTTCGAAGGAGTCCGACAGTGGGTGCAGCGGTTGCAGTAGCCGTAATGCGGCGCAAAGAGGAAGAAGTGCGGGCTGACTTTCAGCGAGCCGGGGCCACGGTCGCGCTCAGAGCATGCTCGCTCGCTGACATCGGCATCGAGGAGAATCATACGGTGAAGCGCCTGATGAACCGCGCGGTGATCCGCGAGCCGACTCCCGGCATGTTCTACTTCGACGACGAAGTGTTTCAGTCGGTGCGGGCAATGCGGCGGAGAATGATCTTCATCATCGTTCTCGCGTTCGTGCTCGTCAGCCTGGTTGTGATCTATGGAGTAAGCAAATTTCAGTAGGCGTCGGGACGGTTGATATTCACCTTGCCGGGTCTATTTTTCGCATACTGCTTCGCCGGATTCCCTGAGCCCCAAAAATGCCCTACATCATTACCGAAGCCTGCAAGGACACGAAGGATAGAGCGTGTGTGGATGTTTGCCCCGTCGATTGCATCTATGAAGGGCCGGAGCAGCTTTATATCCACCCGGACGAGTGCATCGACTGCGGAGCGTGCGAGCCGGAGTGCCCTGTCACTGCGATCTTTCCGGAAGAGGACGTGCCAGCGAACATGGTGCAGTACATCCAGATCAATAAGGAAGTATTCAAGAGCCCCGATCCGCCGGGAAGGCCGCAGCGTTGATGCAAAAAAGCCCGCGAATGCGGGCTTTTCGATTTGGGGTGCTCTTAACCCAATCAGAGGCGGGTTCGGGTACACAGTTATTACAGTCACTGGGCGACTGTAAACTCCGAACCCGCCTCTCGTTGGGTTTATCGATTGAAGTACCACTCCTTCCCCATGAACACCACTATCAGCACCGCATACTGCAGAAAGGTCGAGATCTCCGATCTGAATGCCTCGTTCCAGTCGTGTTCCCCAACCTCCGGCTCGTGCGGCTTGACCGGCAGCCACCTCGGCACACAATTCTTGTAGTCGAGATAGTCCCGCCCAAAGGTCGACTCTAAAACGCCTTCCTCGTACCGCACGATGAAGCTGTACTCAGTCGCAAACAGCAGCACGGCGACCGGGAGAAACCACATCACTCCGGAGATGACGACGAATCCCATCCACACCAGAAAGTTTCCGTTGTAGAGCGGGTTGCGGCTCCACGAAAAAATCCCGTACGTCACGAGTCGATGAACATTTCGCGACCGGCGGCGCGTCGTCGTTCCGGCAACGGCGACACCGGCAAGACGAAAAGCTTCGCCGAGTGCGATGAGAAATGCGCCGACTATCCATCGGTTCGGCGATGTCTCGCCCGGGGCGATGATCGGAACACCGAGAAAAAGAATCGGCAGCCAACCGCGATTCTTGAACAACAACCCGCCAATCCGGGCAGAGGGCGTAAGCTCGGCCTCACTTACCTGAGGCTCGTTGCCAGTCGCTGGAGTCTTCGTGAGAAAAGTCACTCCGCGTCTTCCCATGGAGAGAAGATCGCGCGCCACTCATCGGGAACGGGCATGGGCCGCCCGTCCTTGTCCAGCGTGACGTACACGACTTTTCCTTCACACACAATTTCGCCGCGCTGATTCTTCGCTGCCTGCTTCACGGTGAAGCTCGTGTTGCCAGTCGCGATCAATCCGGTGCGAACGATGAAGTCGTCGCCAGGCAGGGCAGGAGTGCTGTACGTTGCCTCGACGTGTCGCACGACTGCCCATTGTGCGCGCGTAATGTAATCGGCGAACGACAGACTCTTCTCCAGAGCAGCCCACCGCGCTCGCTCGAGAAGCGTCAACATCACCGCGTGATTTACATGGCCCGCGGAATCGCAGTCGCCAGGATAGATATGGATCTTCAGCTCGTCAGACATCGTGCGTCAAAAGTTAACCAGAAAAGAACGGGACCTCGCGCCGATGCGGATTCCCTCAGCGCGGCCGTCCACGCTTTTGCACTGTAAGTACCGTCGAGCCGAATGCCCATTGCGTCTCTCAGAACCGATTCGGCGCTTTCAGCCTGAGGAAGGGCGCGGCCATACGCACCTCCATAGTAGTCCTGTACGATGCGAAGCCTCCCCGTATCCACTTCGACGAGACGCTCGCCGGTCGCGCGTTGTATCAGATCTGTCGTTCTCCGCACGAGCGACAGAACATTTCTGCGATTGACGAATGCCCTCGGGCCCACACGCACCCCGACGAGCTCGATCGCCAGTCCAGCGATTGCCAACCCAAGCAGAAGACCAGCCGTCGTTCCGCCGGTCCCTAACGGCAGGACGAGACGCTCCGGCAGGGGGAGGGCGCCGCTCTCGATCTGCCGGGCAAGCTCGAGCGCCGCATTGACGTGGCCGAGCGCGCCAATCGGATTGCTTCCGCCGATGGGGATGTACCGTGCGCCGGTTCTCCAGCTTCGGTAATTCGCGGCGAGCATGGTGATCACTGCGCTTCGTTTAACCTGCGCGCCGGGAATCACTTCCGAGATTCGTGATGACACCGCGTGCGCGGTGGGGTTCATGTCGTGCTTCCACCTGAGCGCCACGAGCGACGCACCGATTAAGGCGCTGTGCTCGGCCGTCGACAGCACGTGGGTGGATCCGGCGCCACCGACCGTGATGACATTGTCGCCCGGTTCGAGTCCGCCGAGCAGGAATTCGAGAGCGCGGACCTTGTTGCCGCCGCAGATGGGGGAAGTGAGATCGTCACGCTTGATCCACATCTGTCCGGCAATACTTCGGTGATTCACCGGCTGAACCGGTGTTGGCAGGACGCAGAGCTCCGCTCTCGGAATTTGCGCGAGCGCCGGAAATCTGGCGAAAAGCGGGAAATTCGACGGCTGTTCGGTCATTCCGCGGGTCACGCGCTGCTCCTCGGCCAGGTCATACGTGAGTCGCTAGATTGGATAGATGAGCGCAACAGCCTCCGAGCCCCTGCTGTACATCGATACGCAGCACGCCGCGGACGACTTTCTGACCGATATATCGGGAATCAGGGAGATAGCGGTCGACACTGAGGGAGCCAGCTTCCATCGCTTCATCGACCGAATCTATCTCCTTCAGATCTCCACGCGCGATCGAAGCGCCATCATCGATCCGCTGCCAATCGGCATTCCGAAGGCACTCGGCGAGATTCTCCAGAATCCGGACGTCGAAGTGATTTTTCACGATGCCGACTACGATCTGCGATTGCTGCACCAGGATTATGGCTGGCACGTCAACCACATCTTCGACACGCGTATCGCGGCTCAGCTCCTTGGTATCAAGGCGTTCGGTCTTGCCGCTCTGCTCGAGCAGTTCTTCGAGGTGAAGCTCGACAAGAAACATCAGCGTGCCGACTGGTCGTTGAGGCCGCTCACGCAAGGCATGCTCGACTACGCTGCGCAGGATACGCGGTATTTACTGGACCTCCGCGATATTCTCAAAGCGAAGCTCGAAAGGCTCGGGCGATCGGAATGGGCGCGCGAAGAGTTTCAGCGGCTTGAAGGAACGAAGTGGGAAGAGGATGATGGATCGCAGGCCTTTCTCCGGATCAAGGGCGCGCGCGACCTGACGAGGCGCGAGCTTGCGTTGCTGCGTGAGCTCGTTCCGTGGCGCGATTCGGTCGCAAAGGACATCGATCGCGCGACTTTTCGTGTGATGGGAAATGAAGTGCTGCTCGACATCGCGCGCACAGCTCCTCGTACCGCCAAGGAGCTGTCGACGATGAAGGGAATGCCTCGCGGTGTTCTCGAGCGCGGAGCATCGGCGATTCTCGCTGCGGTCACGCGCGGGCTGGAGGTGACCGAGGAAAGCTTGCCGAGGTTTCCGCGGGCTCCCAAGTGGGATCGCGAGGAAGATTTTGACGACCGTGTGGCGAAGCTCAAGACTGTGCGCGATGCCGCTGCTACCCGACTGTCGCTCGATCCTGGAGTGTTGTGCTCGCGTGAGCGGCTCGAGTCGATTGCGCGGAAGCGGCCGGAGACTGTTGATGATCTGCGGGATATTCCTGGACTGCGGCGATGGCAGGTTGCTGAGATGGGAGAGGAATTCGTTTCGGGCCTGGAAGGCTAGCACTGCGTTACCCGGTTTCTGGTACCCGGTACTCGGTGAACTACCGGTGTCCGGTTACTGCGAAAAAACCACAGCTCCGTTACCGGGTTTCTGGTAGCCGGTACCCGGTGAACTACCGGTGTCCCGTTACTGCGAAAAAACCACAGCTCCTTTACCCGGTTTCTGGTACCCGGTACCCGGTGAACTACCGGTGTCCGGTTACTTCGTTCGAGCTTTCACACGCTTTATCAGGCCGTGCAACATCATGCGAACGGCCTCAACCCCGTCGAGCAGGCAATCCGAGTCTTTCTCTGAGATCATACTTAGACTCTCAGCTAGTCGTGTGTGGCCTTCGACTTCGGATGCCGACGCCAGCGCGTAGCTCAGGAAACGAAGGAATTCCCTCGGGCTCGAATGCGAAGTCCCTTCAACTATGTTGATTGGAATCGACATCGCAGCGCGCATCAACTGATCTCGCAGCGATGCTGCCCCCGCGCCGTGCAGAGCCGCAGATACGCGATGCGTGTCGAGCGCGAGTTGCTGCGCAGCGTGCCACACTCTGAGATTCTTGAAGTCCGCCATTCGAGAAGCATCGGCGAATAGGGAACAATTCACACAACCGAATCGCTTCTCAAGTAATCGGATGGACAAACGCAGGTATCGGACACCGGTTGTTGCCGGATACCGGCTACCCCCCGCTACGGGTAAAACGCAGTTAACTGCGTTTGCCTTGATTTTGAACGCAGTGGACCGGACACCGGTTGTTGCCGGGTACCGGCTACCCCGACACCGGGTAACGCAGTTACTGCGTTTGCCTGATTTTGAACGCAGTGACCGGACACCGGTTGTTGCTGGGTTTCCGGCTACCCGACACCGGGTAAACGCACCTGGGTTTTTCGCACTGCCGGATACCGGTCGTTCACCGGTTACCGGGTACCTGACACCGGGTAACGCACTTAAAACAGTTGCTTTAGAACCCGAGGTATGCCCGGACCCGTGGCTCCATCTTCTCGGGAGTCCAGAAGGGCGCCCACACAAGGTTCATCAGCACTTCCTCGACTCCCGGCAGCGATTTGATCTGCTGCTCAGCGTCGCCCATGATCTCGGGTCCTGACGGGCAGCCGGGAGAAGTCAGAGTCATGTCGACTTTCACTTTCGTCCCGTCGACCTGAATTCCGTAAACCAGGCCGAGATCGAGAATGTTCAGGTTGAGATCGGGATCCTTCACTCTGCGGAGCGCAAGCTTGACCTGATCCTCGCTCACTACGCCGGTCGTCGCGGGCGTTTGTCCGGCAGCTGATTTACCAGCTGCTTCGGTCGGTGTTTCGACCGGTGTTTCGACCGGTGTTTCGACCGGTGTTTCGACTGCTTCATCGTTGTCGCTCATGCTTGAATACTAGCGTCGCGCTTTCTTGTGCGAAGCCTTGGCGGAGGATTTCTTCACGACCTTTTTCGTGGTCGACTTGTGCGCGGATGCCGAGCTGTGAGCCGACGACGATTTGCGGGCGGACGATGTAGCCCGATGCGACGTATGCTTCACGGCGACGCAGCGAACGCGTGTGCGCTTGCCGTGTGCCTTGCGACCGCTGGTGACCTTGCTGCACCGAACCGGTGCCGGCGGTGGACGCATCCAGCCAAGCTCCTTGTCGGCGCGAAATGCGTCTGGCATGGCAAGGACTGGGGTGGGCCCGTCGAGCACGGCGAGAACCGCGGCATCGGACAGATCCGAGCGGACATCGGCGATCACTTTTGCGGGGCGGTCTGCTTTCGCTTCGTGCACGCGGTTGGTGAGGAGCACGACGAACATTTCGCGATCGGGATCGATCCAGATCGACGTGCCGGTGTAGCCCGTGTGACCGTAGGCGCGTTCGGTGAGGTAACGGCCCGAGCCATAGTCGCCGTCAGCCGTATCCCAGCCAAGTGCGCGGTGTCCGGCGGTGCGACGGGTGAAGAGCGACACTGTTGAATCGGTCAGAACCTGAACACCATCGTACGTCCCGCCGTTCAACATCATCTGCGCAAAGATCGAGAGATCGGCCGCTGTGCTGAACAATCCTGCATGTCCGGCAATCCCCCCCAGGGCATATGCGTTTTCGTCGTGCACTTCACCCTGGAGAGGATAGCCGCGAGGCGGGTGCACTTCGGTCGGAGCGATGCGATAGCGAAGAGAATCGGCAGGGCGGTAGAACGTGTCGTGCATGCCGAGCGGTACGAAGACGCGCCGGTTGAGGAAGACGTCGAGGCGCTGTCCGGAAACAGCTTCCACGATCATCCCGAGCACGTCTGCGCCGAGGTCGGAGTAGATGTAGCCCGAGTTCGGTGTGTACTCGAGCGGCGTTGACACGACCATGTCGCGCGCTTCCTGCGGGCTGTGCGCTTTGCGCCAGAGGTCGCGGCCGGCTGGAAGCCCGGAGCGGTGCGTGAGAAGGTCGCGAACCGTGACCAGATCTTTTTGTCCGCCGGAAAATGCGGGTATGTAGCGGAAGACCGGCGCGTCGAGGTCGATTTTCTTTTCGTCGTAGAGCAGCATGATCGCCGTGGTGGTGCCGACGACTTTACTCAGGGAGGCGATGTCGTAGATGGTGTGTTCGGCGTCTACGGCGGCGCTGGAGTTTTCCCAGGAGAGCTTGCCGAAGCCACGTTCCCACACGGCTGCGCCTTTTCGGCCGACAACGACCGCGGCGCCAGGGTATCCCCCCGCCTTAATGCCGCGCTGCACGACCCGGTCGATAGACTCGAGTCGCGATGCGGACATACCAACGGCATCGGGTGCCTTTGCGGGTAGACCGTCGCCAGCATGAATCAGGCTGAGCGCAGTCACTATGACCTTCAACAATTTCCAACTCCTTCTCTACCGATAACTACTGGCAACAAGTCAGCCGTGTTCCATCATTTTGGAA
>JBBQYO010000062.1:0-13780 GCA_038208605.1 Gemmatimonadales bacterium
ACCACCGCGGCGCGCGCCATGTTCGAGGGCGCTCCGACTCCCGTAAACGAGCAGGACCTTCACGCACTTCACCTGGACTTCCGCACGAGTGACTGACGAACCGACAGTACAGCGCCTTTCGACCGAAGGCGCGGACATGCTGACGCTTGCCGGCGTCAACGACGAAAATCTGATCGAGCTTTCGAAGCAGAGCGGCGCCAAGGTCTCGCTCCGCGGCGACACGCTCACCATCACCGGCTCGCCGGATGTAGTGAATCGCGCCGCGCCCATCGCCAAGCGAATGATCGAGACGGCCCGTCAGCAGATGGACCTCACCGCTGACGACGTGCTGCGAATGAGCATCGACACTCCGCGTGACGGAAACGGAGCGGAAGATCTTCAGCGTATTGTGCTGCCCGGCATCCGCAAAGTCATCACTCCGAAAACGAGCGGGCAGGGCGAATACCTTAAGCTCATCGCGGAAAACGATATCGTCGTTGGCATTGGTCCGGCTGGTACGGGCAAGACGTATCTTGCCGTGGCGGCGGCGGTGGACGCGCTCTCGCGGAAACGCGTTCGTCGCATTGTTCTCGCTCGGCCTGCGGTAGAGGCTGGCGAGAGTCTCGGATTTCTTCCCGGCGATCTTCAGGCGAAGGTCGATCCCTACCTGCGTCCACTGTACGACGCTCTCGAAGACATGATGCCACCCGAGCGCGTGCAGAAAGCGCTGGAGACGCGCACCATCGAAATTGCTCCGCTCGCTTACATGCGCGGCCGCACGCTGGGCGACGCGTTCGTCATCCTCGATGAGGCGCAGAACGCCACCAACGCGCAGATGAAGATGTTTCTGACGCGACTGGGAGTGAACTCGAAGACTGTCATTACCGGGGACAATACTCAGATCGATCTGCCCAAGCGCGAAGACTCGGGACTCGTTCAGATAGAGCGCATCCTTCCCGGTATCGACGGCATCGGATTTCAATACCTGAACGAATCGGATGTGGTTCGGCATCGCCTCGTGCGCGAGATCATCAAGGCGTACGCAGAAGACGCGGGTAACTGACGCCTCGATGACTCCTCGGCGCGTTGTCGTTGAGGTTTCGTCAACAGTGAGGCGTATGCCCGTGACAGTGAAACGCGTGACCGAGCTCGTCGAGCTCACGATGCGGTCGAAAAAAGTTACCGACGCAATGATCTCGATCGTATTTGTAGGCGCTCGAGGAATTGCGCGAATCAATAAGGACTATCTAAAGCATGCGGGCGCCACCGACGTGATCTCGTTCGGCATGAAACGCGAGCACGCTCGAGCGCCGGTCGTTGGCGACATCTACATCTGCCCTGATGTGGCGCGGGTCAATGCAAAGCGGCTCGGCGTTGGAGTGCGCGCGGAGATCGAGCGGCTTGTCGTCCATGGCGCGCTGCATGTCGCTGGCAGTGAACACCCGGATGATGAGTCCCGCACCAGCTCTCCGATGTGGAGAAAACAGGAGAGGATTCTTGCCCGGAGTCGGTGACAAATTGCTCGCAGACTTCGCCGCGCGAAAGATTTTTGCGCTCGCGAGAGCAGTCTCAGTCGTCGAGAATCAGCGCCCCGGTGTGGACGAGGTTCTCGCTTGGATGCACCCCCGACTCGGAAGGGCTCGGCGTATCGGCATCACCGGTCCGCCCGGTGCGGGCAAGAGCACAATCACGAATCTGATCACTCGCGAATTTCGAAATGCCGGGCTGACCGTAGGAATCGTCTGCGTCGACCCAACGTCGCCGTTTACCGGCGGCGCATTGCTCGGCGACCGGGTGCGGATGGAAAGCGTTGCACTCGACGATGGCGTTTTCATCCGGTCGATGGCGACCCGCGGCTCGCTCGGGGGACTTGCATCGGCGACCCGCGAAGTCGCCGACGTCCTCGATGGTTTTGGCTTCGATCGCATTCTCATCGAGACGGTCGGCGTGGGACAGTCAGAGCTCGACGTCGCGAGAACTGCCGACAGCACGATGGTCGTGCTTGTTCCCGAATCAGGCGATTCCATCCAGACTCTCAAAGCCGGGGTGATGGAGATCGCGGACGTCTTCGTCGTCAACAAGGCCGACCGGCCCGGAGCCGACCGCTTGCGCAACGACGTCGAGCTGATGCTTGGACTTCGAAAGGGATCGTCCTACGCGAACATGCCTGCGCATCACGGCGTTGATCTGAAGCGAATGATGAATCCCGCTCGTGTTGCCCGCGAACAGGCTGCTGAGCAGGCCCCGGCAAGTTGGACTCCGCCGGTACTCAGCTCGATCGCCGCCAAAGGGGAAGGGATTGGCGCTATCGTCGAGTCGCTCGACCGGCACTTCAGTTATCTTGAAACGTCTGGTAAACTGCGCGACCGAAGGCGCGAGCGGATTGTCGAGCGCGTCGTCGAAGTGGTTGAAAAGCGAATGAAGCAGCGTCTGTGGGATGCGCCCGTTGCAATGTCGTGGCTGACTGGAAGAGTCGATGAGCTCGAAGCTGGAACGGTCACACCATACGTCGTGGCAGATGACCTGCTCGAAGAATTCGGGCATCTCGTGAAAGGAGCGACAGAATGACTTCGATCGAAACAACTTCGCCCTCATTCGGCGGCGATTCCGGCGACGAAAAGGATCGCGAGATAGAGCGGCTGCGAATCGAGCTTGCCGATTGGAGGGAAAAATTCGGCAAGACTCGCAAGCGGGACATCGCCTTCACCAACTCCGAAAAAGAGGTCAATCCTCTCTTTACGTCGGTCGATACTGCAGGCCTTTCCGAAGCTGATCTCGGAATGCCGGGCTCCTATCCCTATACACGCGGCATCCATCCGACAGGCTATCGCGGCAAGCTCTGGACAATGCGGCAGTTCGCCGGTTTCGGGAGTGCCACAGACACGAACGAGCGTTACAAGTTCCTGCTCGCTCACGGTCAGACCGGACTATCGGTGGCGTTCGATTTTCCGACGCTGATGGGCTACGACTCGGATCATGCAAGGTCTGAAGGCGAAGTGGGAAAGTGCGGCGTCGCCATCTCGAGTCTCGCCGACATGGAAGTTCTGTTCGACGGAATTCCACTCGACAAAGTCTCGACGTCGATGACGATCAATGGGCCCGCGGTAATTCTCTATTGTTTCTACCTCGCTGCCGCAGAGAAGCAGGGCGTTGACCTGAAGCAGCTTCGTGGCACCATTCAGAACGACATTCTGAAGGAATACATGGCGCAACACGCGTGGGTTTATCCCATCGAGCCTGCGCTTCGGCTGATCGTCGATTGCTTTGCGTGGTCCGCCGAGCATGTGCCGCAGTGGAATACGATTTCCATTTCGGGTTATCACATTCGCGAAGCGGGCGCGACTGCGGCGCAGGAGCTTGCATTCACACTCGCTGATGGATTCACGTACGTGGAGCGCGGAATCGCGCGCGGACTTGACGTCGATTCGTTTGCCCCGCGGCTGTCGTTCTTCTGGGACATCCATAACGACTTCTTCGAGGAGATCGCGAAGCTTCGCGCGGCGCGCCGAATCTGGGCGCGTCACATGCGTGATCGTTACGGCGCGAAGGATCCGCGCTCGCTCGTCATGAGGTTCCATTCGCAGACTGCCGGCGTAACACTGACCGCGCAGCAGCCGATGAACAACGTCGTCCGCGTCGCCTACCAGGCGATGGCCGCGGTATTGGGCGGAACTCAATCGCTGCACACTAACTCGATGGACGAAACACTCGCTCTTCCCACCGAGGAATCCGTTCAGGTTGCGCTTAGAACTCAGCAAGTGCTGGCGTTCGAGACCGGCGTGCCGAATGTGATGGATCCACTTGGCGGATCGTACTACGTCGAAGCGCTGACGTCTCAGATGGAAGATGAAGCCGAGGGCTTGTTCAAGCAGATCGAAGAAGTCGGCGGAGTCGTTCGCGGCCTAGAGACAGGTTGGCTTCAACGGAAGATTGCCGAGTCGGCCGCGCGACAGCAGTGGGAGATCGAGCAGCATCGGCGAGTCATTGTGGGCGTCAATG
Organism: Gemmatimonadales bacterium; assembly: GCA_038208605.1. Classification (GTDB taxonomy): domain Bacteria; phylum Gemmatimonadota; class Gemmatimonadetes; order Gemmatimonadales; family Gemmatimonadaceae; genus UBA4720. Next base: position 3,979 of record JBBQYO010000062.1, read on the forward strand.
AGTTCGTGACCGACGAGCCCGAGCTTACGATTCCACTTCTCAAGATCGGCGACACCGAAGGCGAGCAGCGCGAGCGGCTCGCATCGCTGCGCGCAAATCGCGATGGAGCCCTCGCCGAGAGAAGACTGAACGAGCTTCGCGAAGCAGCTCGAACGAACGAGAACATGATGCCCCACATTCTCGATGCCGCACGCGCTTATTGTACTCTCTACGAGATTCGCGCAGCGATGGAAGACGTATTCGGCGCCTACCGAGAGCCGGTCTTCTTCTGAAAAAAACGAAGGAGTGGTGGGAGTCGTACTTCGATTCCCGGTACCTCCTTGAGTACGAGCCGATTTTCACTCTCGAGCGTGATCGCTCGGAGGCCGCGCGCGTCATCGATCTGCTCGGGCTTCCACAGGGTTCGCGCGTGCTCGACGTGCCGTGCGGGCAGGGACGCCATGCCCACCTGCTCGCGGAAGCGGGGTTGAAGGTCGATGGTCTCGACTATTCCGCGCACTTGCTCGACATAGCAAAGAAGCGCGGCGTTGGGCCGACATTGAAGTACACCCGGGGCGACATGCGAAAGCTTCCAGGCGCATGGAAGAATCGGTTCGACGCGCTCGTCAATCTCTTCACGTCTTTCGGTTTCTTCGCCAGCCCGTCAGATGATGTGCGGACAATTCGCGAATTTGCGCGTGTCCTTAAGCCGGGCGGTGTCCTGCTCTGGCATGGCGGAAGTCGTGACGGGGTGATGGCTCGATTTCTCGAGAGCGACTGGTGGGAAGCCGGCGACGGAACGATGGTCGCCCATGAGCGGTCGTTCGATCCGTTGTCGGGACTGCTAACGATCGAGTCGGTGCTCAAGGGATCCGGAAAAAAGGGCGAGCGGCGCAGTCATCGCATTCGCCTCTATACCGCAACCCGGCTTGCCGAGCTGTGCGCCGACGCAGGACTCATCGTCGAGGAAGCTTACGACGGCTTCCACGATCGCCCCATGACAAGACGGTCGAGCGAGATGATGCTTGTAGCTCGAAAGTCGTGATTCTCGCGCCTGTGCGCCCATGCGTCTCCCATCCCGGATATTGGCGCGGTTCGATGTTCCGTTTACTGCTGGAATCCTGCTAATTTCAAAGAAATAAATGAGACCAATAAGAGTTCTTGTCGCCAAGCCGGGCCTCGATGGTCACGATCGCGGAGCCAAGGTCGTCGCCGCGGCGCTCCGTGATGCCGGAATGGAAGTCATTTATACAGGTCTCCACCAGACGCCCGAAATGATCGCGACCGCGGCCGTTCAGGAGGATGCCGACGTGATCGGTCTCTCGATCCTGAGCGGGGCGCACATGACTCTGATCCCTCGTGTTCGCCAGCTCGTCGAAGCGCAGGGAAGAGATGATATCCTCATCACGGGGGGTGGGATCATCCCTCGCGAGGACATGGATGCGCTTCAGGCACAGGGAGTCGGCAGGCTGTTCGGCCCCGGCACCCCGACGACAGAGCTGGTGGACTACATCAAGGATTGGTTCGCGACCCGGGAAGGCCAGAACCCGACAAAGCCGGAAGCCTGAGTTGACGTCTCGTCTGCGTGAGCTCAGTGCCGAGGTGCGCGAGCTCGAGGAGAAACTGCGGCGCGGAGGAGGGCCCGAGCGCATCGCGAAATTACACGCGCAGAACAAGCTCTCCGCGCGTGAAAGAATCACGAAGCTTTGCGATCCCGACAGCCGTTTCATTGAGATCGGCCTGCTCGTCGCGTACGATCAGTACGATGGCCAGGCTCCCGCTGCGGGCGTAGTCACCGGCGTTGGACTCGTGCACAATCGCGAGGTGGTGGTCGTCGCGAACGACGCAACGGTTAAAGCAGGATCATGGTGGCCTGAGACGATCAAGAAAATTCTCCGCGCGCAGGAAATCGCGATGCGCTGCCGCGTGCCTATCATCTATCTCGTCGATTCTGCTGGGGTGAATCTTCCGTATCAGGGCGGAGTCTTCCCGGGGCAGTACGGAGCTGCGCGCATCTTCTATTACAACTCGATCATGCGCCGCTACCTGCACATTCCGCAGATTGCAGCCGTGATGGGACAGTGCGTTGCCGGAGGTGCATATCTGCCCGCCCTTTCTGACGTCATCCTCATGGTGAAAGGAACGTCGTTCATGGGACTCGGTGGCCCGAATCTCGTGAAGGGAGCGACTGGTGAGACGATCGACGGCGAGACGCTGGGAGGCGCGGCCACTCACACCGCGATCAGCGGTGTTGCGCATTACGCCCTCGACACCGAAGACGCGTGTCTCACCAAGCTGCGCGATCTCGTGCAGCGGCTTCCGGAACCATCGGCTCCTGGAAAGCCTGGTGACGCATACGCTTCGCGCTTTGAGGATTCGGAGAGCCCGCGCGCATCTTCTCCGCATGCGGCCTCAAACAAGCACGACCCCGAAAGTCTTTACGACATGCTTCCCGCGGATCATCGCATGTCGTACGACATGCACCAGCTTCTCTCTGCGATTCTGGACGGCGGAATTATCGACGAATTCCAGAAAGACCTCGCGAAGGAAATGATTTGCGGCGACGCGTCGATCGATGGAATCAACGTGGGTGTGATTGCAAATCAGCGCGGTCTCATCAAGGGCCGTCCAGGAGAAAAACCGCGATTCGGTGGAATCGTTTACGCCGAAAGTGCAGAGAAGGTCGCGTTCTTCATCGACCGTTGTGACCGGCAGGGAATCCCGCTGCTCTTCGTTCAGGATGTTTCAGGGTTCATGGTCGGCCCCGAAGCAGAGCATGAAGGCATCATCAGAGCGGGCGCGCGATTCGTCGAAGCCATGGCGACAACTGTCGTTCCGAAGATTGTGCTGACCGTCAATCACGCATCGGGCGCAGGATATTACGCCATGGCCGGACAAGGTTTCGATCCTGATTTTATTTTCAGCTGGCCGACTGGGCGCATGGCTGTCATGGAGGGAGCGTCTGCCGTTCAGGCCGTACACGGACCAACGCTCGATGCCGCGAAGAAAAAAGGTGAGCAGCCGGCAGCCGACGTGACAGCGTCCGTCGACGCAATGCGGCTGGAGTACGAGTCACAGCTCGATGCGCGCTATGCGGGAGCCCGCGGTTTCATCGACGCCATTGTGTATCCCGAGGAGACTCGCGAAGTACTCGCGATGGCACTCAGAACTTCGCTACAGAACAGAGGACCGCACCTGGGGCCATTCGTGCTTCCTCCGCATCTGGGAGAACACTCATGAAAGAAGTAGTACGTGTTGCCGGAGGTCAGGGCTTCTGGGGCGATTCGCTCGACGCACCCAGGCAGCAGGCGGAAGGTGGGCAGATCGATTACCTGATGCTCGATTACCTCGCCGAAGTTACGATGTCGATTCTTCAGAAGCAGAAGGAGCGCGATCCGAAAATGGGATACGCGCGCGATTTTATTGGCGCAATTGAAAGTGTGCTGCCGGCGATCGTCGATCGAGGAGTGAGAGTCATTGCCAACGCCGGCGGAGTGAATCCTCCTGCGTGCGCGGAAGCGATCAGAAAGCTCGCGGAGTCGAAAGGAGTCGGCGACAGGATTCGCATCGCGGTCGTCACCGGCGACGATCTTCTCGGCCGCATCGACGAGCTGCTCGACTCCGGCCACGCGCTTGCGAACATGGAAACGGGCGCTCCGTTATCGACGATTCGCGAGCACGTTCTCTCGGCCAATGCGTACATCGGTTCGACACCGATTGTCGAAGGCCTAGCTCGTGGCGCGAACATCGTGATTACGGGCCGCTCGACAGACACTGCGCTCACGATGGCTCCGTTTCGTCATGAGTTCGGTTGGAGTGCCACCGACTGGAATCATCTGGCTGCGGGCATTGTTGCGGGACACATCATCGAATGCGGCGCCCAGTGCTCAGGCGGTAATTGCCTGTACGATTGGCGCTCTATTCCCGACCTTGCGAACGTTGGTTATCCCATCGCCGAGGCGCGCGCGGACGGAACGTTTGTCATTACAAAACACGAGGGAACCGGGGGACGCGTGAGCGTTGCATCGGTGACTGAGCAACTTGTATACGAGATGGGCGACCCTCACGAGTACATCACTCCTGACGTTGTCGCCGACTTCACGACGATTCAGCTCGAGCAGGACGGAGAGAATCGTGTTCGGATCCACGGAATTCAGGGACGTCCCGCTACCGACAAGCTGAAGGTGTCGATCGCGTATCGTGCCGGGTTCAAGGCCGTCGGCACTCTCGTCTACTCGTGGCCGGACGCGCTCGACAAGGCAAAGCTCGCGGACACGATTCTTCGCGGGCGCCTCGAGCGTCTCGGCCTGCATTTCGATCAGATACTGACTGAGTTCGTCGGCGCTTCTGCAACGCACGGCACGCTCGCGACTCGCGACTCTGGCGAAATCGACTACCCGGAAGTTCAGCTTCGTTTCGGCGTACGCGGGCCGGATCGCGCCGCCGTGGAGCGATTTACACGCGAGATTGCACCGCTCGTTCTCAACGGTCCGCCAAGCGTGACCGGCTTTGCCGGTGGGCGTCCGAAGGTCGAAGAGATCGTTGCTTACTGGCCGGCTCTCGTCGACAAATCGGTCGTCAAGACCAACGTGGAGATTCTCTGATGAATGTCCAGCTGCTCGACATCGCGCACGCGCGCTCGGGAGACAAGGGCGACACGGCCAACGTGGGATTGATCGCGCTCAAGCCCGAGTGGTATTCGATTATCCATGAGTACGTCACGCAGGACGCGGTGGCGCAGCATTTCAAGGAGGTCATCGACGGACCGGTGGACCGGTTCGAGCTTCCGAATCTGAAAGCGTTGAATTTTCTCCTCCACGGGGCCCTCGACGGCGGCGGCACTTTGTCCCTCAAGACAGATGCGCAGGGGAAAGTTTTTTCAACGGCACTCCTTCGCATGCACATCGATGTTCCGGATGAAATTGCGCGCAACGCCGGTATTCCAGAAAAGCGCAGCGGGAGATGAGTCCGCTGACGACCGCCAAGCTCGCGTTGACGCTGGCATCGGCGATCCTGTTCGGTCTTGGAATTCGTAACGACAGTCCTGCGCTGCGATGGGCGGCAATCGCGTTCCTCGCGATCGCGGTTCTGCTTCGCTTCTTCGACAAAAACCGGGCAAGATGATTACGCCGATAGATACCGCTGAAGCACCGATACCGCATGCGATGCACGCTGGGTCGTCTGCCGTTGTGTACTTCGACGAGCGCTACGTCACGAAAGATGCCGTTCGCGTCTCGCCGGACGACCGCGGCTTCCTGCTCGGTGACGGCATTTACGAGGTCGCAGCCGCGTACGATGGCCGCTTCATCGCGCTCGATCGTCACATGGACCGGCTCCGTCGAAGTCTCGTCGAAGCACGCATCGATTCGAGTGTTGCCGATCCGCTCGAGACGGTTTTTCAGGAGCTTCTCGAGCGGAACGGATTCGCCGAGAGGGGGAAGGGGATGGTCTACCTGCAAGTGACACGGGGAGTGGCGCCACGCACTCACGCTTTTCCCAGGAGCCATCCGCGTCCGACTGTCTACGCCTATGCGACGCCTTTTCCAAACGCAGGCAACCTTGCGTCGGGCATCGGCGCGATCAGTCGCCCCGACCTGCGCTGGTCGCGATGCGATATCAAGTCGATATCCCTCATCGCAAACTGCATGGCCAACCAGGAAGCGAAAGAGGCCGGTTGCTTTGAAGCCATTCTCATTCGCGATGGCATTGCGCTCGAGGGTACGCACACGAGCTTCTTTGGAGTGATTGGAAACGTCGTGCGCACAGCTCCGCTATCCAATCTCATCCTTCCGGGAATCACTCGCCAGCTCGTGATCGAGGCCGCTGAGCGCGACGGCATCGAAGTGCTTCTCGACCCACTTACCGAAGCAGAGCTGAAATCAGCTGATGAGATGTTCATCACCGGAACAACCACAGAAGTCGTGCCGATTGTCACGATGGACGGCAGGCGTGTCGGAGGCGGCGCTCCCGGTAAGATGACGATGAGAGTCATGGCGCTCTACCGGTCGTCGATCGGCGTCTAACCCGTTTCACGGGCGCATGTTGGGCCGCTCTAGCTAGATTGAGACGTGCCGCCAACGACCAGAATTCCAGAGCTGCTTGCCCCAGCGGGCTCGCTCGATGCCGTGCGCGCGGCCGTCGCGAACGGCGCGGATGCGGTATACCTCGGCGCCGAGCTTTTCAACGCCCGCGATGAAGGCGCGCAGCTGACACTGGATGAGGTGGAAGTCGCCTGTCGTCTGGCGCATTCCCGCGGCACGCGGATCTACCTGACGCTCAACACTCTCGTCAAACCCGCAGAGCTCGAGCACGCGATCTCATTCCTCGGTGAGGCGATCGATCGAGGAGTGGACGCAGCCATCGTTCAGGACATCGGAATCGTCCGACTCATTCAGCTAGTCTATCCGGGATTCGAAATTCACGGATCGACTCAGATGACCGTCCATGACTCCGCTGGTGCGGCGGTCATGCACCGACTTGGCGTCGAGCGAGTCGTGCTCGCGCGAGAGAACACCATCGAGGACATTCGCGAGATAAGAAACGCGGTCCCCGGTCTCGGGCTCGAGACGTTCATTCACGGTGCACTTTGTATTTCGTACTCCGGGCAGTGCTACATGTCGGGAATGATCTCGGAACGAAGCGCCAACCGGGGGTCCTGCGCTCAATCCTGCCGGAAGGATTACACTCTTCGCGACACAGTAAGCGGCGAGACACTCGACACCGGCTACCTCATCTCGGCGCGCGACCTGGGAGCATACGCGAGTCTGTCCGACATCGCCGACGCAGGCATCGGATGTCTCAAGGTTGAAGGAAGAAAGAAGAAGCCTGAGTATGTGGCCGTTGTCACCGGCAACTATCGCGACGCTCTCGACAATATCGCGAATGGCAACCGGTCGGAAATGCCGGCAGAGAAGGTGCAGGAGCTCGTGCAGATATTCAGTCGCGGCTTCACGCCCGGGATGTACAAGGGAAGGGCTGGTCGTGATTACGTGACACGATCACATCCCGACAATCGCGGCGCCGAGCTCGGCGTGGTCCTCGCGACAGAAGGTTCCGAAGTAATAGTCGATGTTTCTGCTCCGCTCGCACCAGGCGATGGCGTAGCCTTCGAGCCGGTGAACGGTGGGGGTGAGACAATCTGCTTCACCATCGAGCGGATTCGCGATCTTCACGGCGGCGACGGATTCAGGCAGGCAATTCAAACCTATCGTCACGTCGCCGACGGCTCGAGAGTGGTGCGGAGCTTTCATGCGGCACTGATGACGTCGGCGCGTGCAAGCTTCGCCGGTGTCGCGCTGCCTGCCGATCGCAGCCGGTCGCGACTCGACGTACGCGCATTTGGTGCTGCTGGCAGTCCGCTGAAGCTGGTTTTTACACACGGGAACGATGCGACGACGGTCCACAGCGATGCGTTGCTGTTGCCGGCAGAGAAGCGTTCGCTCGACGAATCGCAGCTGCGAACCCAGCTCGGCCGTCTCGGTGAGTCTCGATTCACCCTCGGCGCGATTGACATGTCGGCACTCGCAGCCGGGTTGTTCATTCCGGTCAGTGAATTGAATCGCATGAGGCAGCGCGCGACGGAAGCGCTGACGCAAAGACTCGAGTGGGCCGAGGCTGGCGAAGGCGACGAAAGAGCGAAGAGAATCGCTCTTGCTGTCGCGACGCTCAACGTCGATGTCCACACTCCTTCGGTCGCATTTCGTCTCGTCGCCGAAACGTTCACTCCGGAAGACGCGCGCAAAGCTGCAGCCGCAGGAGCGACGGACATATCGATCGATCCGTTCCTTCGTCATCCCGCACCGCCTGCGAATCGTATTCGCACACTGGCTGCAGATCTCGCCGATCAAGGCGTGCGCCTGAGCATTCGCCTGCCGAGCATCGTGAGGCCGGCGGAGCGCCGGTCGCTTGCGAAGTGGCTGGCCCTCGATCTTCCGTTTTCCACCGGCCACATCGGGCTGGTGGCTGAGCTGGCCCAGCAGGGACGCGACATAGTCGCTGACTACGCCGTGAATTGCTTCAACCAGCATTCAGCCGCTCAGATCTTCGGGCTCGGCGCAAAGCGAATAGTTCTTTCTGTCGAGCTGACGACTGACGAAATGCTCGCGGTCTCCGCGCCATGGAACGGTGCTGGCTTCGATGCGCTCGTATACGGAAGACCGGAAGGGATGACGATCGAGCACTGTGTGCTGTCAGCGGCGTTCGATCGCGAGCCGACAACATGTCGTGATCTCTGCGTTCGCGATCACAACGATGTCGAGATCATAGACCCCGCCGGTTACGCATTCGCTGTCGCGACTGACAGCGCGTGCCGAAATCGTCTGCTTCATTCGCGCCCGATCGAGGCGTCAGAATTCATTCCGAGGCTATGGCGCGGCGGAATTCGGTGTTACCGTCTGCTGTTCAACACTCGCGGAGACGACATCGCCGGCATCACTGCCGCATATCGTTCGCTTCTGGATTCGCTTCAGGCCGGTGAGAAGCGTCCCTCGTGGAGCCCGCGCGAGCTGGTTGGCAAGGAGTTCACCCGCGGGCATTTCGCGCGCGCCGTCTGACGTGACGATTCTCGTAACTGGCGGAGCTGGCTTCATTGGAAGCCATCTCTGCGAACGACTCGTTTCGCGTGGCGAGTCAGTGGTGATCGTCGATTCATTCGATGACTTCTACGATCCGAATATCAAGCGCCGAAACATTGAAGGCGTCCTGAAATCCGGGAACGCGCGACTGATCGAGGCTGACATTGCCGACTCGGCCGCTGTCGGCAACGCTCTTGGCGACGATGGGATCGACGCGATTGTTCACCTTGCTGCGCGCGCGGGCGTGCGTCCGTCCCTGTCACTGCCTGGCGCGTATGTGCGCACCAACGTGGAAGGCACGGTATCGGTGCTCGAGCTTGCAAGGGCTCGCGCAATTCGCTCGTTCATCATGGGCTCCAGCTCGAGCGTTTACGGAGATTCGACGCCGGTTCCGTTTTCCGAAACTCAGCCCGCCATCGATCCCATCTCGCCTTACGCCGCGACGAAGCGCGCTGGTGAGCTTCTCTGCCACACCTACGCTCATCTGTATGGTCTGAGCGTGATCTGTCTGAGATTCTTCACTGTCTATGGTCCGCGGCAGCGCCCTGACCTCGCCATCCACAAGTTCGCGCGGCTCATGACAGCTGATCAGCCGATTCCATTTTTCGGGGACGGCGAAACAGAGCGCGACTACACTTACGTGAGCGACATTGTCGATGGAGTCGAAGGCGCGCTCCGCTGGGTGCGTCGCGCCGGGCCAGGCGCATTCGAAACGGTCAACCTCGGCGAACACGCGACGACGTCCCTGTCGCGTCTCGTGGATATGCTCTCGGCGGAGCTGGGCGTGAAAGCGCGTCTCGACCGCATGCCGGCGCAGCCAGGCGACGTTCAGCGGACATTTGCCAGCATCGACAAGGCTAGATCGCTTCTTGGATACGATCCGTGCACTCCGATGGAGGAGGGAATCCGCAGGTTTGTGGAGTGGTTCCGTCAACAGCCCGCGACCTGATGCGCATCGCCGCACACAATGGCGCCCGGATTCTTGGAGGCGCCGAGCGTGCAACGATTCTGTTGATGGCGGGATCGCAATCGCGTGGACATGATGTGCTCTTGCTTTGCAATGCCGATATCGTCGCGAGGCATGCGGCGAAAGCTTCTGTCCCTGCTCGAATCAGCGTGATCGGTGGAGACGTGTCGTTCCTGAGCGCGATGCGTTTTTCAAATGCGCTGGTGCAGTACCGCGCCGACGCGCTGATCGTCGGAACGTGGAAGAAGATTTTCCTTGCTGGCTGGGCGGCGAAGCGCGCGGG
>JBBQYO010000063.1:0-13640 GCA_038208605.1 Gemmatimonadales bacterium
GAGTGGGGATCAGCGAGCGTCGTTGGCGGAGCTCTCTACGCATCGAGTTGGGGTGGGCCCGCTGGGGCTTTGGCTGTTAGTCTCGTCGCAGCACTCATCACCGCGATGGTCAGCGGATGGAGCATGGTGCGTTTGCGGCGCATCAACGCAGTGAGAGCAAAGGCGCTGAGAGACCGGCTCGATCACGGCTCGGCCGACGCGGTTATCGGGCTTCAGATCTTCGGATTGACGGCCGATCTGGTAAGAGGCGCGGCCGTCACCATGGTGGCGATGGTGATCTTCACTCCAATTGTACCGGCTGTTCTCACGAGATGGTCGACTGACGCGGGGTATTCGCGTGCGGTCGTCGTTGCCGTGGTATCTGCGGTGGCGGCCGGCGCCATCTGGAAGATCTTTCACTCAGTATCGAATGCGCGACTTCTGTTTCTTGCCGGTCTCGCCATCGGAGCAGTGCTCGTGGTCGCGCGATGACAGCGACGTCCGCTGGCGATCGCTCTTCGGTAGCGCGGACTCCGCTGCCGTCGGCGACATGGGTGGCAATTTTCTTTCGGCTCTTTGCGGTACAGGGATCGTGGAACTACGAGACTCTGCTTGGCAACGGAATCGCATTCTGCATGGAGCCGGCATTGAGACTCCTGCCGGGCGGACCTGAGGGTACGAGATACTCGGAAGCTCTTGGCAGGCACGCGAGATATTTCAACGCCCATCCATACCTTGCCGGGGTCGCGGTAGGGGCGCTCGCGCGCGCGGAGCTGGACGGTGTCGCACCGGCTATGATCGAGAGATTTCGAACTGCACTCGGGGGGCCTCTCGGAAGCGTGGGTGACCGGCTGGTGTGGGCGAGCTGGCTGCCGCTCTGCTCGCTCCTCGCGCTCGGAGCAGTTGGCTACGGAGCGCGGCCGCTTCTCGTGGTAGCTATCTTTTTGGTGACCTACAATGCCGGCCACCTTTTTCTTCGCGCCTGGGGATTGCGCGTCGGCTTCAACAAGGGGCTTCGCGTTGCCGACGCACTCGCGCATCCCGTGCTTCGTCGGGGGCCGCAGATAGTCGGCAGTGCCGCGGCGCTCACTGCGGGTGTCGCGATACCGCTCGCGGCGAGCCGCTTGATCGAAGGCGGGCGCGTCCTCTCCGCAGAGATAATTCTCGTTGCGATGTTCGGCGGTGTGCTCTTCGCACGATTCGGTGCAAGGATCGAAGGCTGGCGGCTGTCGCTGGCAATTCTCGCGTTGTTCGTTCTCTTCTCGGTGATTAGCTAATGGCTGAACGCAGCGCTCAGATAGTCAACAAGCAGGGAATCCATGCGCGCCCCGCCGCGGAAATCGTGAAAACAGCTTCGAAGTTCAAGAGCGATATCGTGATCATGCGCGACGACCTCGAAGTAAACGCGAAAAGCATCATGGGTGTGATGATGCTTGCGGCTGAGCACGGTTCATCAGTGGACATCCGCGCGGTTGGTGACGATGCGGATGCTGCTCTTGACGCTATCTGCGGCGTGATCGCCGACGGATTTGGTGAGTAGATGACCGGCGAGCGGGCGGCGATGGAAGGCAGGATGATCGGGATGCCAGCATCCCCGGGCATCGTGATCGGCAAAGTTCACCTGTTGTTGTGGGAAGTTCCGGAAGTGCCGAACCGAATCGTGCCGGACGAGGCCATACCGTCCGAGATCAAGCGGCTTCACGATGCAGTCGACAATGCAAAGCAGAGACTGCAGCAGGTGAAGGCCCGGGCAGAGAAGCATGCGGGTGAGCAGGAAGCCGCGATTTTCGAAGTGCAGGTCGCGATTCTCTCCGATGGCGAGCTTCTGAACAGCGTCGAAGCGCTGATCAATCAGAACATTGGAGCCGAGAAGGCGTTCGATCTCGTGCTGATCGAGTGGCGGCAGAATTTCGCGCGGCATGCTCAGCCCATGATCAGAGAGCGCGTTGGCGACCTCACCGACGTGCATATCCGCGTTCTCTCGATTCTCCTTGGCCTGCCCGATCATGATCCGGTTGACCTGCCGAAGGGAAGCAACGCGATCCTCGTTACGCATGATCTGACTCCAAGCCTCACGGTTCAGCTGGATCGCGAGGCGATTTCCGCGATTGCAACTGATGCGGGCACACGCACGTCGCACGTCGCCATCCTTGCGAGATCGCTCGGATTACCAGCCGTGGTGGGACTTCGTGATGCGACGCTCCGTTTGTTCGGCGGTGAGGAGATAATTCTCGACGGCTCGTCGGGTGTGGTCATACCGACTCCGACGCCGGCGCAGATGGCCGCCTACACCGATCGCGCAAATCGAGAGGCTGCCGACGCCGTAGAGCTCGAGAGTCTCATCGATGCGGAGCCGATAACGCTCGATGGAGTTCGCATCACTCTTCGCGCGAACGTCGATCTGCCCGAAGAGGCAGAGCATGCGGCTCATTCAGGCGCAGAAGGTGTCGGCCTCATGCGCACGGAGTTTCTGGTGGTCGGCCGGGCGTCGATGCCCGACGAAGAGGAGCAGTACAAGTCGTACAAGAAAGTGGTGAATGCGTTCGGCGACATGCCGGTCGTGATTCGCACCTTCGATGTCGGAGGAGACAAGCTTCCAGTGGGCGGCTACCCAACTGAAGCGAACCCCTTCCTCGGCTGGAGGGCCATTCGCATGTGCCTCGACGAGCCGGAGCTGTTCAAGACGCAGCTGCGCGCGCTGCTGAGGGCGGCAATGCACGGCGACGTGCGAATAATGCTGCCACTCGTCGTGTCCGTAGATGAGGTGCGCCAGGCGCGGAGGCTGCTCGCTGACGCGGCGGCCGAGCTTGACGCACGCGGCGTTGAGTATCGCCACGACCTGCCGCTTGGCGTAATGGTCGAGACTCCCGCGGCGGCAATCTCAGCCGACAGCCTCGTGAAGGACGTCGCTTTCTTCAGCATCGGCACGAACGATCTGGTGCAGTACACGCTGGCGGTTGACCGGGGCAATGCGAATCTCGCGAGCAGGTTCACCCCGCTTCATCCCGCTGTGCTGAGGCTAATCAAGCGGACCGTCGAGGTCGGACACGACAACGGTCTCGAGGTGAGCGTCTGCGGAGAGATGGCCTCGCAGCCGATCATGGCATTTGCGCTGATCGGTCTCGGTGTTCGTCAGCTCAGCGTTGCTGCGCGTTCGGTACCGCTCGTAAAGCGCATCCTTCGAGGTGTTAGCGCGCAAATCGCCGCCGAGGCGGCCAATGCAGCGCTGGCGGCTGGAACGGCGCGCGAAGCTGAGCGAGAGCTTCGCAGCCGCCTCCTCTCAGCATTCGGTGATGCAGAGTTTCTTCGTGATGGGTTGCCCGAGTACGTCGACGGGAATACGTTTGAGGGATTCGGCGGACCTTAAGAAACAAATTAAGACCAATGCCGGCACGAATCGTACGGCGTGCCCGCAGTTCGCTTCTCCCCGTCCCAATCCCCAGGGAATATCGTGCTCGATCGACATCTTTTTACCTCCGAGTCAGTTACCGAGGGTCATCCCGACAAGGTAGCCGACCAGATCTCGGACGCCATTCTGGATGCAATCCTGACTGACGATCCAGTCGCGCGCGTGGCGTGCGAAACCCTCGTGACCACTGGTCTGGCCTGTGTTGCAGGCGAGATCACCACCAAGACCTATGTCCCGGTCGCAGACATCGTCAGGCAGACGATCGAGCGAATCGGCTATACCGACGCGAATTACGGTTTCGACTACAAGACGTGCGCGGTCATCAGCACTATTGGACGGCAGTCGCCTGATATCAGCCAGGGAGTAGATACGGGCGGCGCGGGCGATCAGGGAATGATGTTCGGATACGCATCTGACGAGACCGAAGAGTTGATGCCACTGCCAATCGTTCTCGCCCACAAGCTTACGCGCCGGCTCGCTGACTGCCGCAGAAATGGAAGCGGCTGGCTGCGTCCCGACGGCAAGTCGCAGGTGACTGTTGTGTACGAAGACGGAGTGCCGGTAGCAGTCGATACCGTTGTCATTTCGACGCAGCACGACGACAAGATCAGCAACAAAAGGCTCGCACAAGCGATCATAAGTGAGGTGATCGAACCCACGATTGCAAAAGAGCTTAGGACTAAGGATATCAAGTATCACATCAACCCGACTGGACGGTTCGTTGTGGGTGGTCCGCAGGGTGATGCCGGTCTTACTGGCCGGAAAATCATTGTCGATACATACGGTGGAATGGGCCGCCATGGCGGCGGCGCGTTCAGCGGAAAGGATCCTTCCAAGGTCGATCGGAGCGCGTGCTATGCAGCGCGCTGGGTCGCAAAGAACATCGTCGCAGCAAAGCTCGCGCGCCGTTGTGAAGTGCAGCTCGCGTATGCGATCGGAATCGCAAGACCGGTCTCGGTAATGGTCGATACGTTTGGAACGAACACTGTTCCTGAAGCAGCGATCATGCGTGCCGTGGGCGAAGTTTTTGACCTGACACCGCGCGGTATCATTTCTGACCTCGAGCTCCGCAAGCCGATTTACCAGAAGACGGCCGCGTACGGTCACTTCGGGCGTGAGCCGGAAAAGAACAAGGTGGGTAAGAACGGCGGCACGTTCTTCACGTGGGAGCGCACCGACCGTGTGAAGCAGCTGCTCAAGGCAGTCAAGTAGTTCCGGGTCGACTGGTTCGTGGAAAAAGGGTCGCGCGATTAATTCGCGCGGCCCTTTTTGGCGTGCCGTTCCTCATAGTTCCTTCGGATACCGGTTGTTACGGCTACCGGGTACCTCAAACCGGGTAACGCACGTGTTTTCGGATACCGGTTGTTACGGTTACCGGGTACCTCAAACCGGGTAACGCACGTGTTTCGGATACCGGTTGTTACGGGTACCGGGCACCCGAACCGCGGGTAGCGCTTTGCAACATCGGTCCGCTTCAGTCAAATGCGATCCCCGGCATCTGGTACCGGGTACCCGGTAAACGACTGGTATCCGCGATGAACCGATGGTACCGGGTACCCGGTAAACGACCGGTGTCCTCGATGATCCGAGCCTTTAACTCGAAACGATCACAGCGTTACATTGGAGAAATGCAGCTCACCGAAGTCGAAGTAATGCGCCTCGGACTCGACCGATCCAACAACTCGTACGTCGTCATCCTCCGGGAGAAGGGCGGCGAGCGGCTCCTTCCGATCTGGATCGGCCAACCTGAAGCCGAATCGATCGTCATCGAGATGAGCAAGCTGCGCCGGGAGCGGCCGCTCACCCACGATCTCTGCAAGACGCTGATCACCGGACTCGGTGGCAGCCTTCGCCGCATCCAGATAACCAGAGTAGAAAACCGCACGTACTTCGCCGAGATGCAAATCCATCGCGATGATCAGGTGATTAACATCGACGCGCGCCCGTCAGACAGCATCGCGATCGCGCTTCGATGCGCAGCGCCAATGTATGCACATGACTCGCTTCTAACTGTGATGCAGTTTGAGGATTCTTCTGAAGGAGAATCGTCTGACGACGAACGAGAGAACGAGCCGGAGCCGTGGGCCGCCGGGTCAACAAGCAGTGGGGTTCAGGCTGGCGATCCGTCCGATGAGATGAGTCCCGAACAGCTCAAACAGTACCTGGAGAATCTGCGCCCCGAAGATTTTGGGAAGTTCAATATTTAGGCTTTTACTGGTTCTATTTCTTGCGCGAAGTGTCGCCGCGCAGGGGCAGGACCAGGACCAGCCTGATACGACGCAAATTCCGCAGGGCCCCCAGCATGTCGCGGGACAGGTTGTCCGCCCCGGAAAAACTCGGATGGTGCCGGTGCCCAATGTGTGGGTCACTCTGCACCGCGTGGGAACTGATCACGCCGCACCCCTTGATTCCGCGCGGGCTGACAACACCGGCCACTATGCGTTCGATTTTCGCCGCACCGGTGAGCCGGGCGCAATTTATTTCGTGTCTGCATCGTATGGCGGTGTCGCCTATTTCACACCTCCGCTGGCCCGGTCGAAAGTTGTCGGCGAAGACGCGGAAATCGCCGTATTCGACACGACTTCAGCCGCGGTTCCCATCAGCATTCGCGGGCATCACGTTGTCGTTTCCGCCGTGGATGCAGGCGGCTCGAGATCGATCACCGAAGTGTATGAGCTTGCGAATGACAGCTCGATAACCCGCGTGCCTTCGGCGTCTGCCGCTAAGCCTGTCTGGTCGGGTATTCTTCCGCCCGGTGCAACGGCCTTTCAGGTAACCCAGGGTGATGTTCCGGCGGCAGCGATCAAGTTTCAGGGCGGACGTGCGAACGTGTTTGCGCCCATTGCACCGGGACTGAAGCAGATCGCGATCTCCTACTCGGTGCCGGCCGCCAGCTTTCCTCTTCATGTTCCGGTCGTCAAGGAAACGCAGATCTTTGAAGTTCTGATCGAGGAGGAGAAGGGCACCGTGACCGCTCCGCGGATCAAGGAAGTGGCGCCGGTCGCCCTCGAGAAGAGAAATTTTCGCCGCTTTGTCGGCCCCGACGTACCGGCGAATTCTCTTGTGACCATCGATCTCCCTTCGCCCCCAAAGCCGGCGGACATCGATCCGAAATTCATGGTTGGACTTACTGTGTTGATCGGCGGCGCGATGGTGTTCGCTCTTGCCCATGCACTTCGGCGACGATAAGCTTCGCCTACAATTGATTCGCGGACGGAGCCCCGGAAGCCGGTGAAATGCCGGCGCGGCCCCGCCACTGTATCGGGCATCACAACGCGCGCTCGTTGCACCACTGGCTGACAGGCCGGGAAGGTGAGCGCCGCGGCCCGGAGCCAGGAGACGACTCTCGTCCGCGCCACGTTTACAGAACCTCGGGGGAGGGGCTGGTGGCGTCCGACGCCCGTCCATCTCCGGACCACGTCGACGTTGCAGGCATTCTCTTCCGAAGAGGATGCTTTTTTTTTTGCGAGCACGACTCTTCGCCCTTGCCACATTCGTTCTTCTCTCCGCCTGCCGAAGAGAAAGCGTTTCGCGACCGCCAGTCAGCGACGATTTCGGCGATCTCATCTCCGTCGGCGCGCCGGCTCAGCGAATCGTCTCGCTCAACCCGGCGACGACCGACCTCATTTTCGCATTGGGTGCGGGAAAGAGGCTCGTCGGACGAACGCATTGGGATTTTTATCCGGATTCCGCTCAGCTCGTGCCCGATCTGGGCTCCGGCCTCCGGCCCAATGTGGAAGCAGTGCTCGGCGCACATCCCGATCTCGTAGTCCTTTACGCGAGCAACGACAATCGCAAAGCCGCGGCGGAGTTCCGCGCGGCCGGAGTGAAGACTCTGTCTCTGAAAATCGATCGCATCGCGGATTTCTATCACGCCGCGACGCTGCTCTCGACGATGCTTGGTGACAGCAGCAAAGGAGTCGCGGTGAGCGATTCGGTAAGACGCACCCTAGAGCGCGTTCGAAGAGCGACGTCGAAGCTCGACAAGCCTCTCGTGTTCTGGCACGTGTGGGACACGCCGCTCATCACCATCGCGCGTGGCAGTTACATGAACGAGCTCGTCGAGATCGCCGGTGGGAGCAACATCTACGGCGATTTGAACGAGCCGTCGCCTACCGTCTCGATCGAAGACGTTCTCAAGCGGAACCCGAAATACATTATCACCGGTGCCGAAGGCGCGGAGAAGATCGGGAAGGATCCGAAATGGTCTCAAGCGGCGGCAGTCAAGTCGCATCGCATCCTCGTCGCGGACACAGCGCTCGTTGGACGTCCGTCGGTTCGTCTTGGGGAAGCAGCAGTAGCACTCGCCCGGCTCATTCATCCGGGCAGCGTTCGTTGATCGAACACCGTTCATGGCATTGGCTCGTCATGGGCACACTGCTCCTCGCCCTATGCATTGCGGCAGTTGGAACTGGCGCGATCTCAATTCCCGCGCGCGACGTTCTTCGGGCCGTTGGCGGTAACGGCGACGCTGCAATCGTGTCGATCGTTCGCAACCTTCGGATGCCGCGCATCGCACTCGGACTGCTTGTTGGCGCAGGTCTTGGAATGAGCGGAGGAGCACTACAGGGAACGCTGCGGAACGGACTCGCAGAACCCTACCTGCTTGGAGTGTCGGGCGGAGCGGCGGTAGGAGCGGTGATCGCGTTTTCACTTCACGCGACGGGCGACAGTGTGATCGGCGCCGCAGCGTTTATCGGTGCAGCGGGTGCCGTGCTGCTCGCGCTTCTTGTCGCGAGGGCTGCTGGTGCAGGTGGTCGAGGCGATCCGCGGACGCTCCTGATGGCGGGAGTAGTGATCGGTGCGTTCGCGAATGCAGTGATCATGATCGCGCTCGCCAACGCTCCAGCCAATACTGTTCGTGGTGCACTCTGGTGGATGATGGGCTCAGTTGCCGACACTTCATGGAACGGCGTCTGGTCGCTTGCTGTCTATGTGTTGCTCGGCGGAGGCGCGCTCATTTACTGGGCGCGAGAGATCGACATCCTGGCGCTTGGTGACGAGCCCGCTGCAGCACTTGGGTTGAACGTCGAATCTTCAACGCGTCGCATCTACCTCCTGGCTGCACTTCTCGCTGGGGCAACCGTCGCAGCGGCCGGCTTGATCGGTTTTGTCGGATTGATCGTTCCGCACATTGTTCGCGCTGCTGGTATTCGCCGTAACCGGCCGCTCGTCGCCAGCGCTGCGGTGATCGGAGCGACTCTCGTCGTGGCTGCGGATCTGGTCGCCAGGACCGTTCGTCCTCCAGGCGAGCTCCCGCTTGGAGCCGTTACCGCGGTTCTCGGCGTTCCGTTCTTTCTCGCGCAGCTGAGACGCGCGCGATGATTCGGTTCGTCGACGTTGTAGTTCGATATCCCGGCACAACGAAACCGGCGCTCGACGGAGTCAGCCTCGAAGCCGTGGAAGGCCGCGTTACTGCGGTCGCAGGTCCGAACGGCAGCGGCAAGTCAACGCTGATTCGCGCTCTCATTCGGCGCGAGCCGATTGAAAGCGGCTTCATCGAGATCGATGGCACATCGCTGTCCTCGCTCGATAGACGCGCAGCTGCCCGGCAGATAGCGGTCACTCCGCAGCGAGAGGAGCCAGCGTTTCCAATGACGGTCAGGGAATACGTGTCGCTTGGGCGGTTTCCGCGTCTTGGATTGTGGCAAAGTCCCGGCTCCGCGGACGATGCGGCTTCTCAAAGCGCGATGGAAAAAGCAGGCGTCGAGAGTTTTTCGGGGCGGCGCACCGATACTCTGTCGGGAGGCGAATGGCAGCGCGCGCGAATCGCCCGCGCACTTGCTCAGGACGCGCGCGCCCTCGTTCTCGATGAGCCCACGACATTTCTTGATCTTGCCCACGAGATGTCGCTGTTCGAGCTGCTTCATTCACTCGCGTCGGACGGCATGGCCGTTCTTCTGGTGAGCCATCAGCTCAATCTTGTCGCGCGGTTTGCTGACTCGATCCTGCTTTTGCATCACGGAAAAGTCGTTGCGTCCGGATCACCCGGCGACGTAATGCAGGCAAACCTTCTCGAGCGTGTTTACGAGTGGCCGCTGGTCATATCGCGCGATCCGGCAGTCGGTGCGCCTTCGCTCGTCCCTCTCCGGCGGCCCGTTCGGTCCCCCGATTAACAATGATCAAAAAGAAAATGACAGATCTCATTGCCGCGTTACGCAAGGCGCTCTTATCCTCGATTGCCGTGGTGTTGCTCGCACCCTCGGTGACACGCGCTCAGGCGCCCGATACGGCCACGCTCACCGCCATGGTGATTTCAGCAACGAAGACGCCAGCATCGCCGGGCTCTCTCACTCAGGCCGTAACGACAATCTCGGGCGATGACCTCAGAGCCCGCGGAATCGCAAGAGTCTCCGACGCGCTGCGCGCTGTTCCGGGAGCATCGCTGGTTCAGAACGGCTCTCACGGGTCGGTGACAACGTTATTCCTCCGGGGCGGAGAAAGTCGTTACACGAAAGTTTTGATTGACGGCGTCGCCGTCAACGCGCCGGGAGGGTTTTTCGACTTCAGTCATCTCACCACCGACAACATCGAGCGAATCGAAATCGTTCGAGGACCGGCGAGCGTCGTCTATGGTGCCGACGCAGTGTCGGGAATAATTCAGATTTTCACCCGACAAGGCCGGGGCCCGTTGTCGGTGAACGCTGACTTGAGAGGCGGAACGTACGGAACCATCGACGGCTCCGTCGATGCGAACGGTGCAAGCCGTCACTCGCGTTTCTCGCTGGGCGCTGCCGAGCACAAAACTGACGGTATCATCTCGTTCAACAATCAGTATTACAATGGAACCCTGAGCGCATCGGCCGGCGTGACACCAAGGGAGGGAACCGACGCGGTGCTCTCGGCGCGTTATACGACTGCGGAGTACCACTACCCGACTGACTATACCGGCGCGCCTGTTGACTCCAACTCCTACCGCGTACAGCACCGGTTAACAGCCGGGTTCGACGGATCGGCGAAGCTTGCCCAGTCGGTGAAGGGCAAGCTTCTGTTAGGCGCGAACGAAGTCTCTGATCTTTCGGAAGACATCGCCGTGCCATTCGGCGCTACCGCGCCTCTTCATTCGGCGCTCGAGTCGCGCAACTATCGACACAGCGCCGAGGGACGTTTGCTTTTCTCTCTGCCTTCGTCAGGCACTCTCAATCTCGGCGCAGAGTATATGAATGAGCGAGAGCGTGACGTGAACACCGCGGGCGCGGTCGGACGCAGGGCTGATCCGACATCGAGCTTCTCGGCGGTACGTAGCAATCGTGCTGCGTATGCGGAGCTGTTGGGCAGCTCATCCGACGGCGTGTCGTATGCGCTTGCAGCTCGTCGTGATGACAACTCTGATTACGATGCCTTCAACACATACCGCGTAGGCGCGAGTACGCCCGTCACGAGCTCTTTGCGACTCCGAACGTCGGTCAGCACGGCATTCAACGCTCCCGCATTCAATCAGCTTCGGCCGACGCTCTACACTGTGGGAAGTCCCGATCTGAAGCCAGAGCGAAGTCGCGCTTACGAAGTTGGCCTCGAGCAAAGCCTGGCGTATGGCATCGTCCATCTGACCGCCGACTACTTCAACCAGCAGTTCACCGATCTCATTCAATACGTGCCCGGTGGTCCTCCATCGTTCCTTGGAAGTTACGCGAACCTCGCTGAAGCTCAGTCGAAGGGCTTCGACGTCGGGATGGTGCTGACACCAGTCGGCAACTGGTCGGGTACCGCCAGCTACACCGTCGCTACTCCGCGCGTGACGAAGCTCTCGTCGTCATACAGTGGGGATCTGAAGATCGGACAAGCCTTGATTCGCCGTCCAGCACATTCGGGAAATGCGTCGCTCGCCTATTCGGAGAAAAATGCGGGATCGTTCGCGGTGATGGCGAGTTACATCGGCAAGCGTCCTGATTTCGACTTCGTGCAGTTTCCGTCACCGGTCGTCACTTTGCCGTCACACGTCAAGGTGGATGTTGCGATGTCGCGGGATCTACTTCACACCGATTCGGGGAAGAGATCGCTCTCGATCACTGCCAGGGTGGACAATCTGCTCGACAGGAAATACGAGGACGTGCTTCATTTCGCGTCGCCCCGCCGGACGATTCTCGTCGGCGCGAGGCTGACGGGGAGTTTGTAGATTGCGTTGATGGACGCCCTTGTTACCGACGGCATCGTTCTTCACGCGTTCGACTATCTCGAAACCTCGCGCATCGTCAGGCTGATGACGCGCGATGCCGGAGTTCAGTCTGTCCTCGCAAGAGGGGCCAGGAGCTCGAGAAAACGGTTTGGCAGCGCGATCGACCTGTTCGCGCAGGGATTGGTTGAGATTCACATGCGTCCAAACAGGGAGCTGCAGTCACTTGCCTCGTTCGACGTGATGAGAGCGAGGCCTCAGCTCGCTACTGACGTCGGCCGTTTCACTGCCGGCTCGATGATCGCCGAGGTTTCCCTCCGATGGGCGAGCGAGGAATCTTCGCCGGGATTGTTCGACGCGGTGGAGCTTGCTCTCGACAAGGTCGCCGCCTCGCGGGAGGGCGAAAGTGTCGAAGCCGCTCTCGCGGGTGCATGGCACATCGTTGCGACGCTGGGCTTCACACCCGCGCTCGACGTATGTGCCAACTGCCATACCGATCTCGACGCGAATGCTCGCGTTGTGTTCTCGCATTCGGCCGGCGGCGCTCTGTGCGCGACTTGCGGCAAGCTCGCGGCGGGAAGCAGGATCATTCCTGCATCCGCCCGCAACGCGATGCGCGAATGGACGCAGGGCGGCCGCGCTTACGTCGCCGACATTTCGGAAGCTCGCGCGCACCAGCGTCTGCTGCGCGAATTCTTTCAGGAACATCTCGGGGCGGAAAAGGAGCTTCGAGCCTATCGGGTATGGGAACAAGGGGCCTGGAGCGCCGCGTGATACTGGGAACCGCTGGCCATATCGACCATGGCAAGACAGCTCTCGTACGTGCGCTCACCGGCGTGGACACAGATCGCCTTCCCGAAGAAAAAAAGCGCGGCATAACCATCGACCTTGGCTTTGCTCCCCTCGAGATGGATGACGGGCTGACGATTGGCGTCGTCGATGTGCCCGGTCATGAAGCGTTCATTCGGACAATGCTTGCGGGAGCAAGTGGAATCGACATGGCGATGCTCGTCATCGCGGCCGATGAGGGTGTCATGCCGCAGACCAGCGAGCATCTGGAAATCCTGTCGCTGCTCAGAATCAAGCACGGGGTCGTGGCGCTGACGAAGTGCGATCTGGTGGATGATGAGTGGCTCGAGCTTCAGAAGCAGGAGATTTCTGCCTTCCTTTCCCCCGGCACATTCCGTCCCGTCGAGATTGTCCCGGTGTCCGCCCGCACCGGAGCCGGCATTGCCGAACTCCGCTCAGCGATATCGGCCGCGTCGCGCATGGTTTCTGAAAGAGCGCCTGAAGACGATCTCTTTCGTATGCCAGTTGACCGCGCATTCACCGTCAAAGGAACTGGCACCGTGGTTACGGGCACAGTGTGGAGCGGGCGCGTGCACCGGGATACAACGCTCATTCTCCATCCGGGATCGCGAAGCGTGCGCGTGCGAGGCATCGAGCATCACGGCCACTCGGCGGAGACGGCTCGCGGCGGCGAGCGAACTGCCATAGCGCTCGCGGGTGTGGACCTGGACGAAGTACAACGGGGATCGGTGCTCGTCTCAAGCCTCGCGTGGACCGCAACGCGGGAGATCCTGGCGAGCGTTGAGATCACTCAGGAAAATCTTCGCATCACCGCGCGAACGAAAATGAGATTGCATATCGGAACGTCCGAGACCGATGTGCGGATAAGGATGGGTGACGCAGGTACTGGCGGTTCGCGGAAAAATTCTTTCCGTGCTCTGGTGCATCTCGATGATCCGGTTGTTGTTCGCGGAGGCGATCGCTTTGTGTTGCGACTTCCCTCGCCAGCAAGAACGATTGGTGGCGGAGTCGTCGTCGATCCCTACCCGCCGGCGCGGAAGCGCGGCAGACAGCGGAGTATGCTGGAGGTGCCGTCTACTTCGGCTCGCGATTCAGCTTCGGCGTATGGCATCGAATCAATGGTTGCTGAAGGCGGCGCCGCAGGCGTGGCACTTTCAACACTGCCTATCCGCACTGGAATGACGTCAGAAGCAGTGGCGAGTCTCCTTGCGCGGAACGGTTCAGCTGTCATCGGAAATCTCGTGTTCTCTCCGGAAGTTGTGGCAGGTGTCCAAGCTCGGATCGAACGCAGGATATTGTCCGACGCAGCAAACCATCCGCTGGCGGATG
>JBBQYO010000064.1:0-13569 GCA_038208605.1 Gemmatimonadales bacterium
TGCGCGCCGGCTCGAGCGCGGTGAGCGCTGCACGCGCGCGATCGGTCGGCGTGAGATTGGCCGTCGACTCGAAATAACCATTGACCGGCAGATACGTCTGCGGACCGAGACCCGGCAGGACTTCCGGATCGTCGGGTGAGAGCCGCGCAAGATCTTCCGACTTTTTCACTACTGCCTCGAGCGAAGCATCAGACAGATCGTTCGTCGTCGCCACCGCGTGCTTCTTTCCAATCGTGCTTTGAATTCCGACGCCTCCGGAAATCACTGCACCTGAAGTCGACATCTGATTTGCAGCGAATCTCACATCAGTCTGATATCCGCTGTTCACGTTCACCGATATTCCATCGGCCTTGGAGAACTTCACGATCTTGTGCACGAGCTCTTCTGACTGCTCGCGCGTCATGAGCGCATCGGTCGGCAGCAGCGAATCGTCTGCACTAAGGAGCCGGTACGGCTCGCGTCTAATTGTCACGGGGCTCACGCCTTCCTCCCGGTATTGATCACGTTGATGTTTCTGAAGCGGCTCGGCACACAGCCATGGCTTACCGCGTTGACCTGGCCAGGCTGGCCCTTTCCATCATTGAATGCGCCGCCCATGAAGTAGCTCTTCTTGCCGCCGATCATGTCCATCGAGTTCCAGAAATCCGGCGTGCGCATCTGGTACGCAACGTCCTTCAACATGCCGACGACTTTCCCGCCCTTGATCTCGTAGAACACCTGGCCGCCGAACTGCGCGTTGTACCGCTGCTGATCGATCGAGAAGGAGCCGTCGCCGACGATCGCGATTCCCTTGTCGGTCGCTGCGATTATGTCTTCGTAGCTCTGCTCCTTCGCGCCCGGCAGAAGCGAAACGTTCGGCATCCGCTGGAACTGCACGCTGGACCAGTTGTCCGCATTCGAACAGCCGTGCGAGCGAGTCGGACGACCTTTGGAGTCGTACCACCACTTGAGCCAGTTGGCCTGCTCTCGCGTGGTCTGGTAGTCGTTTACGATTCCGTTCTTGATGATCATGAACTCTTCCGGCTTCACGCCTTCGTCATCGTAGCCAATCGTCGCACAGCCGCCCGGCTGCGAGCGATCGCCTTGAATGTTCATGAACTCCGGACCGTACTTGAGCTTTCCGAGCATGTCGCGCGGCGGGGAGACGAAACTCGTGCCGGCATAATTGGCTTCGTAACCCATCGCGCGGTCGAGCTCCGTTGGATGCGCGATCGACTCGTGAATCGTGAGCCAGAGATGCGTCGGATGAAGCACGAGATCGTAACGGCCCACATCGACCGACTTGGCAGCGAGCTTCTCGACCGCTTCACCCGCCCACTTCTGAGCGTTACCAACCAGATCCTGCTCGAGCACGTACTCCCATCCACGTCCCGCAGGAGCGACGACGTTCGTACGCGTCTGGAAATCCGAGAAATCCGCCGAGACTGCCGTGATCGCAAATGGAACAGAAGTGCGAACGATCGTCTGCGTGATCACCGATCCCTCGGTCGACGCAAAGCTTCGGTCTTCCTTCACGAACAAGAGACCTGAGTTCACGAAGCGAACGCCCTTCACCTTCAGGGCTTCAGCGTTTGCCTTGAGCAGAAGCTCGGCGCGCTGCTCGATGGGAATAGTGAACGGATCGACCTTGAAGTCGCTCTTCCAGGTCGCGTTCGGATATGCCGGAGTCGGAGCGAGCTGAACGGGTTGATCGCGGGCGATTCGATTCGCCTTTGCAATTGCAACCGCTTCGCGTGCAGCGGCCGCAACTCCGTCCTTCGTGAGAATTTTCGTTGCGCCGAACCCCCACGTGCCGTCGACCAGTGCTCTGATGCCGGCACCGATCGAATCGGTGTCGGCAGTCTGCACAATTTGTTGCTCGCGGGTGAACACGATGCTGTTGCGGTAGCGCCCGATGCGCACATCGGAGTAGCTGGCGCCGGCGCTCTTTGCGGTATTTATCGCGACCATCATCAGCTCACGAACGGTATCCTCAGCAGGCATCTCGTCGGCGCCGCGCGGCACCGAAATCAATCCTGACATTGCTTCCGCGGGATTGAATGCGCCTGCAGCGGCCATTGCCGCAGCGGCCATTCCGCCCTTCTTGAGGAAGTCTCGCCTTGTTTTCACGGGGTTTTCGAGGTTGGGGTAACTGTGGCGTTCAGCGACTGGACAAGCCAGTGCGTACGTCTTGCACAGCGCCTAGCGCAATGCGGATGCTGCAGCACGGAAATATGCCTGAAGCGAATATCGGAACAGGTGTACAGCGCCGCAATGCACACTAGTTATCGGGCGCCGTGTAAAGCCCGATCTTACAAAAGAATTACAGTTTCGTGTCGCTACTTTTCGAGCAGGAGAGGCGTAGCTTTCGCTTCAGATTCAGCCAGCCAACCAGAGGCAAATGGCTCTACCGTCAGTCACCGCGAAGTCGCACGAATTATCGAGAGAAGACCTCCTTGGCGCCGCCGCCAGGCTTCGCGCCGAGGTCGCCCGGAGGATCGTCGGACAGGAAGTAGTCATCGAAGAAATCCTGATGGCACTCCTCGCTGGAGGGCATGCGCTCCTGGTCGGAGTGCCCGGACTTGCGAAGACGCTGATGATCCGCAGCGTCAGCGAAGCGATGGATCTCGATTTCCGGAGGATTCAGTTCACCCCTGATCTGGTGCCGAGCGACATCACGGGCACCGAGATCATGGAGGAGGACAGCGCGACAGGAAGCAGGTCGTTCCGGTTCATGAAAGGACCGATCTTCGCGAACATCGTTCTTGCTGACGAGATCAATCGAGCACCGCCGCGGACGCAGGCTGCGCTGCTCGAAGCGATGCAGGAGCATCGCGTCACCGCTGCCGGCGAAACGATGCTGCTGCCTGAACCATTCTTCGTTCTTGCGACGCAGAATCCGATCGAGCAGGAGGGGACTTACCCTCTACCTGAGGCGCAGCTCGACCGATTCCTGTTCGACGTCCGCGTCGGATATCCTGACGAAGAAACGGAAATCGGAATTCTTCGGTCTACGACCGGTCTGGACTTCGAGCCGCTACGCCCCGTGATCAGCGGACAGGAAACCCGAGCGCTTCAACGATTGGTGCGAGACATTCCTGCCGCGGATCCTGCCCTTCGCTTCGCAGCGCGTCTTGCCCGTGCGACCAGGCCAGCCGAACCCGCGGCTTCGGAGATGGTAAAGAAATACGTTCGCTGGGGTGCCGGGCCACGCGCTGGACAAGCCCTCATACTCGGCGCAAAGGCTCATGCACTTCTTGCAGGCCGGTTTGCGGTTTCTCCAGCCGACATAGTAAGAGTCGCTAAACCGGTGTTGCGACACCGAGTACTTCCTAACTTCGCTGCAGAAGCAAAGGGCGTCACCGCGGAGCAGATCATCGATCAGCTGCTCGAGGATGTGAAGCCGCCGAAGAGCGAAATAAAGCTCTAGAAAACGATGGCTCGCTGGAGGGACGGAACCGGCGAATCGGCAAGCGGCGGCCATGTCGCGGGCGGCGACAAGCCCGATTACGCGGCGCTCCTCGATTCGATGCGCGGGATACGCTGGCCTGTGAGATCGGCCGTTCGCGGCGGAATTCCCGGTGCGCACACATCGCGGATGCGCGGAATCTCGGCGGAGTTCACCGAATACCGACCCTACCGGCAAGGTGACGACCTCGGCCGCATCGACTGGAAGCTGTTCGCGCGTAGTGACCGCGCCTACATAAGGTTGTCGAACGACCGTGCGATTCTCCCGACGACGATCGTTCTCGATGCGAGCGCGTCGATGGATTTCCCTGTCGCGACTCACGGCAAATGGAATTTTGCGACTGAGCTGGCCATCGGGCTCGCCGCTGTCGCGCGCAGCTCCGCCGACCCGGTTGGACTCGTCATCGCGCAGCAGGGGAAGACCGTTCAACTGCCGCCGCGGACACGTCAGGGCGTGATTCACGAAATGCTGCGCGCCGTGGCCGACGCAACGCCTGAAGGAAACGAGCCGCTGTCGTCTGCGCTTACGGCCGCGATGCGAGTAAGCGGCAGAGTCGTGATCATCTCCGATTTTCTTGGGGATGCAGACGATCTTCTGTCGAATGCAGGTCGCGCAATCGTGGGCGGAAAGGAAGTGCATGCGATTCACGTGGTGGCGCCGGAAGAGCTCGATCCGCCACACGAGACACTGCTCATCGCCGACCCTGAACAGCCAGACATTCGACGCCCGCTGACCGCTGACGCTCGGGATGCGTACGTAAAAGCGTACGCCGCATGGCGCGACGTGATCGCCCACGATTGGAGTGATGCTGGAGTGTCGTACACGATGGCGATTGCTGGCGAGGAAACGCCGGACCATCTCATCCGCCGGATTGCAGCTCCGCGTGGATTCGGTGTCACGGCATGACGTTCCTCGCGCCAGGATTTTTCTTCGCATCGCTCGCGGTTGCAGCGGCTGTCGTCGCGCTCCATTTCATCGTCACGCGACAACCCCGTGCCGGCGTGCTGCCAACGGCTCGGTTCGTCCCCGAACTACCGGCAACGGCTACTGCGCGTGCGACTCGTCCGTCCGATTTGTTGTTGATGTTGCTGAGAGTCGTGCTCGTGCTCGCCGTCGGCGCCGGGCTCGCCCGCCCAATCCTCAAGCCGTCGCGAAAGGCAAATGCGCGTGTGATTCTGGTGGACGAGTCACGAAGTGTCGGCAACATCTCTGCACTTCGTGACAGTGTCAGACGCTACTATCGCGATGGCGACGCAATAGTGTCGTTCGATTCTGCCGCGCGCTCGATCGGCGGGAAAACTGCGGACTCGATCGCAGTTATTTCGCAGTCGGAAGCGAGAGGTCGTTTATCGGCCGCGATCATCGCCGGCATGCGTGCGGCAAGCTTGCTCCGCGACAAGGCAGATGCATTCGATCTCGTAATAGTGTCGCCGTTTGCATCGGACGAAGTCGATGCTGCCACTGACAGCATTCGAGCGTTATGGTCCGGGAGCGCGCGGCTCGTTCAGGCCGGCCTATTGCCGGCCATGCCGATCGCATCAGAGGTTGTTCAAATAAGGTCAGCCGCTGGCGATCCACTTGGGATTTCGATTGCCAAGCTCGGAAACACAGGTGGCCCCGCGGCGCGAATCGTTCGCAGTATGGCGAGCGCAGAGGATTTATCCTGGGTTGCGTCGGGAGAGCGTGTTCTCGTCGACTGGCCCGTATCAGCCCGGCCCAGGGGCGCAATTCCTCGAGAAGGTGCCGACGCAACTGGCGGTGTTGTGAGTGGCAGCGCGACAGTCGTGGCGAGCTTCCCGCGGAGATGGAGATACGCGGCTGACTCGATTCGCGGTGCACAAGTAGTGGCTCGCTGGGTCGACGGTGAGCCGGCTGCTGTCGAATGGAAGACAGGCAGCGGATGCATTCGATCAGTAGCTGTTCCGGTGAATCCCGTTGGTGACCTGCCTCTTCAAAGCAGTTTCATCCGATTCGCGGCGGCGATGACCCAGGACTGCGCGGGTCGCGGTTCGCGTGTGGCGATCTCACCGGCAGTTCGGGCGGCCATTTCAGGACGAGGCGGACTTGCTTCGCGGGACGCCTTTCGACCGAGAGATGACGTTCGATCGTCGCTCGCTCCCTGGCTGCTGGGATTGGGGCTCATTACCGCAATTCTGGAGCTGATCGTCCGGCGAAATCGTGACGCGATTGCGGTCACCGAGGTGCGGGCGAGACCTCGTGTCGGGCGGGCAGCATGACGGCAATACAACGAGTTCGCCACGCTCAACGGATGCTTGGCGCGGGCGCCGTGCTGGGATCGGCTGCGTGGGGCTTTACGGCGGCACTGAGTGTTCTGGTCATCCGTGGATTCGTGGCCTTTTTGATGAATTCTACCGGAGTGGCGCCTCAGTGGCTCTCAGCAATCGCTATAGTGGCTGGCATAGCTGCGTTTGGAACTCTGCTCTGGCGCGCCCGGTTTCTAAGATCAACGGCCCGCGTGGCACTATGGCTCGAAGAAAAATTGCCGGCCCTTCACTATGCTTTGGTCACAGCAATCGAGCCTCAGAATTCCGCATCGGTCCCGGGTATCGAGAGCGTAATTCAACGTGAGGACCTGGGCGGTGTGACGCGACAGGCGGTAACCCGAAGTTTGCTCCCTGCGCTCGGAGCAGCCGCGCTCGCCGTCGCACTACTATATGTATCTCCCAACTCCGCACTGGGCCGCAACTCTTTGACTGGACGAGGCGGCGGAGCTCCCCACGAAAACGCTGCGAATGCGGGAAGCCGGATCGAAAAAATTTCAGTGGACGTGACACCGCCATCCTACACAGGCCAGCGCACTTCCAGACTGGACGATCCATCCTCGGTCACCGCACTCGTCGGCAGCAGAATAGTCGTAACCGGACAGGGATCGGCCAATGGTCTCACTGCATCGCTGGGGACTGCCGGAATCGCGACGCACCAGGCAGGCGATGCCTGGACGTCACCGTTGACGATGCCCCCAAAGCCAGTCGCGCTCACTCTTCGCGACCGGCAATACGAGCGAATCATCGTGCTCGACCCGCGAATGGATAGTCCACCGAAGATCGTCCTGATGTCGCCCTTACGCGACACCACAATGCGTTCCGCCAAGCTGGTTATTCATCTCGCCGCCTCGGCGACCGACGACATCGGGCTTAACAGCGCGTATTTCGAGTATCTCATCACGACCGGATCAGGCGAGATATTCAGCGCGAAAACGCAGACAACTTCAGCAGTCAGATTGAATGGCGCACGCACCGGATCCATTTCGGGAACACTCGACCTCGGGACCCTGAAGCTGAATCAGGGCGACGTCGTTTCGATCCGCGCGATTGCTCAGGACGTGAATACGCTGAGCGGACCAGGGATCGCAACATCCGACACGCGGACATTCAGAATCGCGCGCGCCGACGAATACGATTCGGTGGCCGTCGATGCAGCCGCCCCTTCTCCTGTCGACACCTCCGCGATGAGTCAGCGAATGCTGATCATGATGACGGAGAAACTCGTAAAGGATCAAAAAAAGCTCACACACGGAGAGGTGGTGAAGCGATCGCGTGAGATCGGTGAGCTCGAGGACAGAATTCGGAGACGGGTTCACGACATACTTTTCGAAACCGAGACTGCTTCTTCTGCTGGTCCAGCGCCGGGAGAGCCGCTTGCGAGCATCGAGGAGCAGGAACCTCCCGACGAAATAACCGGGCTGAAACAGCCAGACCTGGCAGAAGCCTACCAGGCGCTGTGGTCGGCGGTGCGATCACTTCAAATAGCCGAACCGGCCCCAGCGCTGCCTCCCATGCGAGCGGCGCTCAAGGCGCTTGACCGGGCACGACTTGCAAACCGGCTTTACCTGCGTGGAACTCCCCCCAAGGTGATCGTGGACATTGCGCGGGTGAGAATGACGGGCAAGGAAAAAGGAAGCGGCAGTCTCCGGACACCACAAACACCGGCGGACTCCTCACTGGTTCAGCTCGAGAGGCGTTTCGGCGGAGCGATCGAATTGCTCCAGCGGTCTCCGGCGAACGCAATTCGGGAGCTGACGCTCCTCAGGGTCGACGCGTTGTCCACGTCACCCGTTTTTGCATCAGCACTCAGCGACGCCGTCGATGCATTCCACAAGGGAAAAGACGCGACGCTGCCTCTTCTGAGAGCACGCCGAGCGCTGTCGGGGGATCCCGTTTCGAAACCGGGGCTTCCGTCGTGGTCAGGTTCCCGGTGAGCGAATTCATCTTCTGCACAGGCCGCTACGAATCAGGCGATTGGGACAGCGCGCCGACACTGCCGGCAAATCTCATCGATTCTGTTGCGCGCTACACAGAGATCGCGACAGCGCCTGCCGGAGTGATAGTACCACTCTCTTCGGAGCGGATTCTCGAATACCCGCTCGTATATCTCACCGGGCATCTTCCATTTCGATTCACTGAAGCTGAAAGGCGAAACGTGCAGAAGCTGGTGGATCGGGGCGGGATGGTGTTCGTCGACGATCACAACCACGACGTCGACGGGGTGTTCAGCAAGACTGCACTCGAGGAGATCACACGCACCTTCGGCAAGCCAGCCGAGCTTCCGAACACCAATGCGATTTTCTCCTGCTTTTTCAAATTTGATGATGGACCGCCCGCAACCAGTCATGAGCTCAACGGATGGGGCGACAATCTCGTGCACAAGAATTTGAAGGCTGTCATGAAAGGCGATCGCATTCAGGTTCTGTTCAGCAACAAGGATTACAGCTCCGAATGGAACTACCATCCTGACAACAAGCGCTTCTCGGCCGTGGACAACACGCGCTTCGGCGTGAACATCGTGGTGTATGCTCTCACGCGCTGAAATTCGCGGAACCATCGAGACCGCTCTCCGCGCTCTGAGCCTCGGCATCCTTGCATGGATGTTGTGGTTGTCGCTGGACCGGGGCAGAACGGAGACATTCGTCACAGCGCGAACGGCTTCGTTGCCAGCATCACTTCGCGAGTGGACGCAAAAGGGAATCGGACCCGATCATATCGGAGTGGTTTTCGACAGTGTTCCCACGGCAAGGCAACGCGACTGGGTGGCGGCGTTACGGTCTTCGGGGAGCAAGGTCGCATGGAGCGGAAGCCTCCCCGGCGTTGGAATAGAGGTTCAACCTATTGCTGCGCCAGGTGGCGGATTCAACGTCATGGTCAGCGCGCCCGGTGGGAATCCCGTTGTCCTGGGCGACGAAATCGGAGTGATCGACACGCTTAATACTGGCGATGGCGGCGCGCACGTAAGCATCCCATCGGCAACTGGAATCGTGACGGCAACCTCCGGTAGAACTGTTGCACGCACGACGCTTCCAGCTTCTCTCAGGATCCGTCGCGTTCTCGTGATTGGAAGCGCCGGATGGGAGTCGAAGTTCATCATCGCCGCGCTCGAGGAAGACGGATGGAAAGTCGATGCGTTGACTCATATTGCGCCGGGTGTGAGCGTCACTCAGGGACCGGCGAATGCGATTGATACGGCTCGCTACGCGGCTGTGATCGCCCTCGATGCATCAGCGAGCGTACATGGAACCGAGATCGTTCGTTACGTCGCAAGCGGTGGAGGAGTGATACTCGCGGGCCCCGCCGCCGGAATAGAGAGCCTGTCGCCATTGCGCGCCGGCACATCGGCGAAAATCGAATCAGCTTCTGCATTGGCAACCGAACCCGGATCAATAACGCTTCAATCACTGTCATTCATGCCGGTCGCCGGAATGAAAAACGATGCTGTCGCTCTCGATCGTCGTTCGGGTGCGGTTACAACAGCGGCGCGGCGATATGGAAGCGGACGCGTCGTGCAGCTGGGCTACCTCGACACGTGGCGCTGGCGAATGAGTGGCGGCGACAATGCGGTTTCAGAACATCGAAAGTGGTGGACGGGCGTAGTATCCGGAGTCGCATATGCTCCGGCGTCGCTGGCAGCGCGGGCACCGGCAACGGATGACGCGCCGGTCGCGAGACTGCTGCAATCTCTGGGTGCGCCATCGCCCAACCAGCAGGCGTCGCTGGCATCGACGGCCGGATCAGTATCATTATGGTGGCTGTTCGCGATTCTTTCGCTTTCACTCCTGGCCGAGTGGGTCTCGCGCCGCACAAGAGGTGTGCGGTAGGGAAGATCCTCAAGGAGCTTCTCGTGAATCCATCCCTCGAGTCGGGATACGACTCAATCGGGTCAATCGGTGAGCTTTACGATCTTGCATCTCCGTATGCACAGCGAAACGATGTCGATTTCTATATCGAAGAGGCGGTAAAGTCGGCAGGACAGGTCCTCGAGGTCGCTTGCGGAACGGGTCGCGTGCTCCTTCCGATCGCGCGAAAGGGAATTCAGATCACCGGCATCGACCGCTCACCCGGAATGCTGGAGCGCTGTCACCAGATGCTCGCCCAGGAGGATGAATCGGTGCGCTCCTCTGTGCAGCTCGAGCAGATGGACATGCGCAACTTCAACCTTGACGATCGCTTCGCGCTTGCGACGATTCCGTTCCGGCCGCTTCAGCATATGGTCACCATCGCTGACCAGCTCAACACACTGCGTTCGATTCACCGACACGTTACGCCGGGCGGACACCTTGTCTTCGACGTGTTCAATCCCGACCTGTCATTGATCGCCGCAGGCTCGACCGAGGAGCATGAAGACGCAGCCGAGCGGCCGATGCCCGACGGGCGCCGTGTGCGACGGACGGGGAAAGTCACCGCCGTCCACAAGCTCGCGCAGGTGAGCGATGTCGAGCTTGCATATTACGTCACCTACCCGGACGGGCGAAGTGAAAAGCTCGTTCAGTCGTTCCCAATGCGATGGTACATGCGCTCCGAAATCGAGCACATGCTGGAGCGCTGCGGCTTCGGTCTCAAGGCGGTGTATGGTAACTTCGACAGGTCGGAGCTAACCGACAATTCTCGTGAGATGATCTTCGTGGCGGAGCGGCGCTGATGGACATTCTGTACGGCTATCTGAAGAAATACTGGCAGCTTGTTGCTCTCGCACTGGTTCTTGCGACGATCAACCAGGTTTTCTCGCTGCTCGATCCGCTGATTTTTCGTCATATCATCGACTCGTACGCGACGCGCTACAAAGACTACACGACGGCGCAGTTCATCAGGGGAGTGTCATTACTCCTCGCCGCAGCGGTCGGCGTCGCATTCGTGTCGCGAGTGGCGAAGAACTTTCAGGATTACTTCGTCAACGTAGTCGTGCAGCGGCTTGGTGCCGAGATGTACTCTGATGGCATCAGGCATTCCCTGGAGCTCCCGTACTCCGTCTTCGAAGACCAGCGAAGCGGCGAGACACTCGGCAAGCTTCAGAAAGTCCGAAGCGACGTCGAGAAGTTCATCATGCTGTCGGTGAACATGTTGTTCACAACGCTCGTGGGCGTTGTGTTCGTTATGATCTACGCGTTCAGCGTGCACTGGGTCATTGCCCCGGCTTTTCTGATGACTGTTCCGCTGCTTGGAATTCTCAGCTCGGTATTGAGTAAGCGAATCAAGGTGATCCAGAAGGTGATTGTAGCGGAGACGACGGCGCTCGCTGGATCGACGACCGAGTCGCTGCGCAACATCGAGCTCGTAAAAAGTCTCGGTCTTGCCGAGCAAGAAGTTCAGCGGCTGAACGCGACGACCGGAAAGATTCTCAAGCTCGAGCTGAAGAAGGTCAGGTATCTGAGGAGTCTGAGCTTTATTCAGGGGACGTTCGTCAATCTCCTGCGCACAAGCATTCTCTTCCTGATGCTGTATCTGATCTTTACTCAGAAGATCACAGTGGGGCAGTTCTTCTCCTTGCTGATTTACTCGTTCTTTATCTTCGGGCCGCTTCAGGAGCTCGGAAACATCATCAACACGTATCGGGAGACAGAGGTGTCACTCCAGAATTTCCGTGACATCCTCGCGATCCCGAAAGATCCGAAGCCTGACAATCCCGTGCCCGTCGACGATCTGGAGACGCTCGAGTTCAGGGATGTGAGCTTCACCCACCAGACGGCTTCCACGCCGGCGCTGAGCAACATCTCGTTCAACGTGAAGCGCGGTGACACGATTGCGTTCGTGGGACCATCGGGTGCGGGAAAGACGACACTGGTGAAGCTGCTGGTCGGGCTCTATCCGCCGAAGCAGGGCGAGATCCTGTACAACGGATTATCGAGTCATGTGATCGATCTCGACCGGCTCCGTGAGAGAATCGGATTCGTAACGCAGGACTCGCAGCTTTTCTCGGGGACGATTCGCGAGAATCTGCTGTTCGTTCGGCCTGACGCTACAGACGTGGAATGCCTCGACGTCCTTCACAAGGCTGCCGCGCATACGCTTTTGGCGAGAGCCGAGAATGGACTGGATACGGTGATCGGCGAAGGCGGAGTGAAGGTATCGGGAGGTGAGAAGCAACGTCTGTCGATTGCGAGATCGCTTCTGCGCAAGCCGCATCTTCTGGTGTTCGATGAAGCGACATCATCTCTCGATTCGCTGACGGAAGAGGAGATCAGCCGTACGATGCGTGATGTTGCCAGCGATCGCGGAGTGATGACAATTCTCATCGCGCACCGGCTTTCCACCATCATGCACGCGGACCGGATTTACGTGCTGGAGCAGGGAAGAATTGTGGAAGCTGGCCGACATGAAGAGCTGATCGAGGGAATGGGACTTTACTACGCGATGTGGAGACAGCAGGTCGGAGAGAGGCGGGCAGTCGCAGCGCCTTCAGGTCAACCCGCGCTGCCGTCGCCGAGGAGGCAGCCGGCAGTAGTCAGTTGAGGACAAAAGCCGTTTAACTACGATGCACAGATGAAAATGATGACTTCAACTGCCATTAACTGCGATGCACAGATGTAAACGATGCACAGATGAAACGGGCGTCGTCGCGCGGATCGAGTCTACTTTTTAACGCCGCGTTCCGTAGTTGATGTTAAAAACGGTGCTCTCAATCGGTTGATGCAACAGATTCACGCATCGATTGGAGGTGATCTGTGGGACGACGCAGACGAAGAGTACCGTTTAGTGAAGCCGAGCGGGCGATCGTTTGGCAGCGGTGGAGCGAGGGTGCATTATACCCAGATATCGGAAGGGAGTTAGGGCGTTCGGCGCCGGCGGTGACGTTTTTGATCGTGCGAGACGGCGGAATTGTGCCGGCGAAACGATTCCGTGCTTCGCGAGTGTTAAGTGTGAAAGAGCGAGAGGAGATATCGCGAGGTGTTGTGGGAGGAGAGTCGCTGCGCTCGATCGCCGAGCGTCTCGGCCGTGCACCATCGAGCATCAGTCGCGAGATTCACCGGCATGGCGGAGCTCTCACCTACCGGGCTGCAGCGGCAGACAGCGAAGCATGGGATCTTGCCAGACGCCCGAAAAAATGTCGATTGGCAATACATCCAGACCTCCGTAGTCTGGTCACACAAAAACTCCGTAGCGACTGGTCACCGGAGCAGATCTCCAAGTGGCTTGTGAAGACGTATCCTGACGACTCGAACCTGCGTATCTCTCACGAGACGATCTATCGTACGCTGTACATTCAAGCGCGAGGGGGACTGAAGAAGGATCTGGTAACGCATCTGCGCCGCAGCAATGGCGTTCGACGTAATCTCAAGGCACGGAACACAGGTCGCGGACGCGGTCAGATCGTCGGTGCAGTGTCGATCAGCGAGCGTCCGCCTGAAGTAGCGGATCGCGCAGTCCCTGGACACTGGGAAGGAGACCTGCTCGCGGGCAATAAGCGATCGAACATCGCCACGCTCGTCGAGAGAAAGTCCCGCTTCGTGATGTTAGCCAGGCTCCCTCAACGCGATAGTGAAACCGTAGTGAAGGCCGTCGCCCGGCGCATCAGGAAGTTACCGAAGAGTCTCAAGCAATCATTGACGTGGGATCGCGGTCTCGAGATGTCCCAACACAAATCTTTCACCGTCGCGACTGATGTACAGGTCTACTTCTGCGATCCACAGAGTCCGTGGCAACGCGGTTCCAACGAGAACACCAACGGATTGCTTCGTCAGTACTTCCCAAAAGGAATGGACCTGAGCAATGTGACCCAGCGCCAGTTAGACGTAGTCGCACACAAACTCAACACCCGACCACGAGAGACACTCGACTGGCAAACACCAGCCGAGGTCTTAGCAGCAACTGTTGCATCGACCGATTGAGTTCGCA
>JBBQYO010000065.1:0-13538 GCA_038208605.1 Gemmatimonadales bacterium
CGACAGAATATTCCGCTGACGTCGTCGGAGCAGAGAGTGTCGGTACAGCTCGACATCTTCAACTTCGGCAATCTTCTCAACAAGAAGTGGGGCCAGCAGCAGGTCAGCCCATTCACCGGCAACTCGAACGTTCCGCTGCTCACGCACACGGCCAGCTCGACAATAGATCCGGCCACGGCGGTTCCGACGGTGACTTTTAACTACCGCACGCTGGATCCGAAGAAAACCGGCACGGTTCAGGAATACCAGGTCGGCAACTTCGTGAGCAACTACTGGAGAATGCAGCTCTCGGCGCGCGTCAGCTTCTAAGGCGCGAAACGTTCTGTAGGAGCGGGCACAGACAAAAGTCTGTGCCCGCTTCTTCGTTTTTAGTCCGTAATTCGGCTGGCTACTACTGCGCATCCCGGACTAACGCATTGACAATTGAGGACTGATCGACGACGCGGATTACGGAGACTTCGGTATTTCGGTTTGGTGGTATTTCTTCCTGACCGTTCCTCGCTCTCTCAGAATGATTGCAAGCAGCATTCGAAGAATTTCGTCGAGGTGTTCGAGTTCTCGATCAGTCCTCAATCGTCGATGCATCTAGTCCGGGATACGCAATTTTCCTCACTCGCTTTTTTCTGTCAAATCGGTGTCAGAACTTACTCCGCTTGTTGTTGCTTGTTGGCCGAAAAACTAGGTTAGCAAACTAGACCTGTTTCCATACGAACCGCACATGAGAGCCTCAACAAGCGGTATCGAAACGTTCCCTTTTTGGCTCGCCGCTGCGATTTACGTCTCATTCGCTCTGGCCCTGAGGCCAGCCGCGTCGCAGTCGCAGGGCCTCCAGGATCGTCGGTCGATCTTTGTCGCGGTCGTCACGGACACCGCGGGCCGCCCACTTCCTGGCGCCGAAGTCCAGCTGTTGGGCTCTTCTCTTCGTAGACGCACCGATGAAAGCGGTCGCGTCGCGCTGGTCGCGGTCCCCGCCGGCAATGCGGTTCTTCGCCTTCGCCGACTCGGGTTCATCGAGCAGACAGTTCAGATCGTAGTCATGCCCGGAACGCTGGCAAATGGCAGCTACAAACTCGTTCCGATCGCACCTGACCTGAAACGAGTCCTGGTGCGGGCCAGCGAGCTCAAACCGGATCGCTACGCAAGCACGACAAAGTTCGATGACTTCTACCGGCGTCGGTCTGAGGGCTACGGAACGTTCCTCACTCGCGAAGATATCGACGCGCGGCAGGCTCCAAAGTCCGAGGATCTGATCCGCATGGTCAGTGGTGTGCGCATCCGCTATCGCGGGATGACCCCCTCGATACAGTTCCTGCGTTGCGATCGGGTGAACGTCTACATCGACGGCATTCGCAGCAATGACGCGTTCCGCGATTACTTCGCGCTCAGCCCGCTCGACATCGAGGCGATCGAAGTGTACCACGGGATCGCCACCGTCCCGCCTGAATTCAGTCCCCAGCCCAACGACTGCGCCGCCATCGTCGTTTGGACCCGATGGCATGGCTCAGACAACTAGGCCTAGAAAATCTTCAGGTTGATGTACCGTCTTGGATTCTTTTTCAGATCCACCATGATCGAATCGAGGTGTTGAACGAGCGATCGCACATCGTTATATGCGCCCGGATCATTCAGGGCGAGACCAACCGAGCCCGATCCGCCGTTAGCCTTCGCAATGATCGAGTCGATCTTGGCGCTGGTCTGCTTGAAATCCGCCGAAAGCACCGCAAGGTTCTCGGTTGTCGCGCGAACGTTCTTGAGCGTGGAATCGATCTTCGCTGAATCGACACCCGACGTCGCCTTTCTCAGCGATGCCTGAGTCATGGTGAGCTGCCTGTTCTGCTCCGCCGCCACCGCACTGAATTGCGAGACGAGCTTGTTCATGTTCAACACAAGCGCGTTGGACGATGCGAGAGTCTTTCTGAGGTCCGTGACTCCGCCTGCCGCGACAAGCTCCTTGTTCAGTGCAGTAGTAATAGCATTCACTGATGTCGCGATCGAGTCACCCTTGCTCGTCAACTCCGCGATCCCCGGCGCGCTCGGCCCAACCGGCAGCGTATCGTTTTCCGGAATCGACAGCGGATTGGGACGCTTCGGCGTCAGCGCGATCGCCATGTCGCCGAAAATTCCATTCGGAATCACAGTCGCGACTGTCCCTTGAGGAACCTTGTAGGACTTGCCGACACGGAAAGTCGTGAGCACAGTGCCGTCCTGGCGAAGCGCCACCTCGTCGACATAGCCTACGTTCACGCCGGCCAGAAGAACCGGTTGCCCCTGCTTGAGGCCCGATGACCAGGGGAATTTCGCATACAGCGCGTAGCCCTTCGACAGACCACCGCGCGCCAGCCAGAGGGAGCCAACAATCGCTACGATGATGGCGAGAGCCATCACAATGCCAACGAGTACGTCGTCGCGTTTCTTCATGCCTGTAGGTAGGGTGCGAGCAGGAGTGCGGTAAGAGCGTCGAGAACGAGGATTGCGACCGATGTGACGACAACGGCCTGCGCGGTGCTGCGGCCGACGCCTTCAGCACCCGCTGTCGTGTTGTAACCCTCGTAGGAACAGAAGAAAGCGATTGCTGCGCCGAAGATCGTCGCCTTGATGATACTGTAGATGATCTGGAACGGAGAGAACGCGAGTCTCAGTCCTTCCGAAAATGCCGACGACGTGACGTCTGTCGCGAGAATAGCCGTGACGAACGCCGTCCCGACGCCGATCGCGTTCGCGAGAATCGTCAGCATCGGAACCATGATGATCGCCGCCAGCAATCGGGGCACGACGAGGTACCCGATGGGATCATAAGCAAGCGTCTCGAGCGCGTCGATCTGCTCGGTCACTCGCATGGTGCCTATCTCCGCCGTTATTCGCGCTCCAACTCGCCCCGTGAGAACCAGTCCCGTAAGGAGAGGTCCGAGCTCGAGAATGATCGACTGGCGCGAGATCAGCCCCACAACGGAAAGTTGAACTCCCCCGAACAGCTGATACCGCGTCTGGAACGCCGTCACGGCGCCGATGAACGCGGCGACAATCGCCGCCAGTGGCACCGAATCGACGCCGATGTTGCGCATCTGTCGAATGGTTTCGGTGAAGTACGTTTTCGGGTCGCCGAGTGCGCGGCCGATGTCGCGCATGAAATAGCCGCGCTCACCGACACGCGCGAATAGCGACTTCGTCCTCCGGAACGTCAGGTTTTCACCCGCGCGAAGAGGACGGCGCCGACGATTCCAAAGAAAATGCTTGGCGTCCACGCCGCGATCTCAGGCGGGACCAACCCGTTTGCGCCCATTCCTTTCGTAAGCTGCACCAGAAAAATGAAGATGACTGTGGTTCCCAGCGCCAGCCCGACACCATACGCAGAGCCGCCGCGCTGCGTGCTCGTTGCGAGCGACGCGGCGAACATCAGGATGATGAGACTGGTGATCGGAATGACGATTTTGAGCATCTGCTCGACTTTCAGCTTGTTCACGTCGGCGCCGGAGCGTTCCATCGATTTGATGAACCGTCCCAGTTCCTTGAAATCCATGTCTGTGGGAGCCTTTGGGGTAGTTATCAGGTCCTGCGGACGCTCGACGAACCGGTTGTCTCGCGCGGAATCGAACGAGTAAGCGATGTCCTCCAGTGAGTCGGTCAACACATGCATAGTGCCCTTGCTCATCGTCCAGCCTTTCGCCGGGCTGTAGCGCGCATTGCCCGCCGAAAGAATGTACGATGGATAGGTGGGGCCTTTGCCTTTCCGCTCGATGGTCATTCCGTCGATCGTCTTCATCAACACATGCAAGGCCTGCACCTTGTACATCCGTCCGGCATCGGCTGAATACGCGAAGTTGTACCGCTCGCTGCGGGACGACTCCGTTTCCCGCTCGAGAAGCTGAAGGCGATGCTTGGCCGCTCGCGGCGCAACCTCTCCCAGCCAGAGCCCAAGCCCGCTCGCGATAGCCGCGCCGAGAAAAATCGGCGCGATGAACCGGTAAAAGCTGACACCCGACGCTTTCGCTGCCGTGATCTCGGAATGTCTGGTGAAGCCTCCAATCGAAAAAACCGTCGCGAAGAGAACGGCGGCGGGTAAAATGAGGAAGACAGAATCCGGCAGTCCGTACAGGTAGCTCAGCGCGATGTCGCCAGGCGGCAGCTTTCGCGCGATGTACTTGTCGAGGTTGTCAGTCAGATCGAACAGGATGACGAGAAACGGCATTCCGAGCGCCGTCGCGAGGAAGATCTTGAAAAATTCCGAGAAGACATACCGGTCGAGCGGCCGAACTAATCTCACGACTCTCGGGGCCGGGGAAATGCCGGCCGGCCGGCAGTACGCGAGTGCTTGCGGCGAAGTTTGTGCCTGATTGTTTCGAGCAACTCCCGCATGTCTCCGCCTCGCGACGAACCGCTTTCCATTCCCATTCTCGCAAGCAGGATGAGGGCGAGAGCCCCGAACACGAGATTCGCCAGCCACATCGATACGACCGGTGGAACCATTCCACGCCGGGCGAGCGATTCGCCAGCGATGAGGCCAACGTAGTACAATCCAAAGACTACCAGGCTCACGCCGATTGTCAGTCCCACTCCGCCTCGGGGAAACCGCAGCGCGATCGGCGCGCCGAGCAGCACGAACACGAAACACGCCGCCGCGAGCGCGAATTTCTTCTGAATCTCGACTTCATAAAGGTTGATGTTGCGGAGCGAGTCGATCAATCGAAGCCGTGCCGATTCGACCTCGCCCGGTATGACTTCGTTCGGCAGTGTCGAGCCGGGCGGAAGAGTATCTGCGCTAAGCGCCGTTATTGGCGGTGTGCCTGGCCCGGTGCCGAGCACTGACTTCCCGGGGTAATTCCGTGTGGCAGCCGGCAGATTCCCTTTCACCGTCGGGTCTATCGTTCGAGGTGGCGAA
Organism: Gemmatimonadales bacterium; assembly: GCA_038208605.1. Lineage (GTDB taxonomy): Bacteria > Gemmatimonadota > Gemmatimonadetes > Gemmatimonadales > Gemmatimonadaceae > UBA4720. Next base: position 4,877 of record JBBQYO010000065.1, read on the forward strand.
TTCACTGGCGCCGGTATGGGTGGAGGCGCGATCACGGGCGTCTCGGGCTTCGCTTTTGCGGCCGTGTCCTGCGTGACCGGGACCGGTGTGACCGGGACTGGTTTGACCGGGACTGGTTTGACCGGCTCCGGCTTCACCGGATCCTGTTTCACTGGATCCTGTTTCACTGGATCCTGAACAACCGGGTCCTGCCTCACGGTTTCCTCGGCGAGAAGCTCCTTTACCTTGAGCTGAGCGAGGAACTGGCAGTACACGCGCCCCACCCCAACCGATAACGGCTCTTTCGTCTTGGCAGCGAGATCTTCCCTGGTGAGCTTCACCCCTCTCTTGCGGGCGAGGCCGATCTTGTCGCGGTAATCCTTCAGTGCAATTACGAACTGCTTGTGCGAAATGACGGCGTTCCGCTGCATCTCGCAAACCGACATCTCACGCTCGCCCTTGTAGTTGTCGTTGACTGTCTTCTCGAAAGCATTGCCGACACCAGGAACGCGAATCAGCTGTGTTTTGAAATACAGCCGCTGCAGCTGATCGACGTGCTCCGTAGGAACATCCTGCACCGTGCCACTGTATAGCGTTAACTGAAGGTCCTGCTGATTGGGCGATATCGCCATGTTGCCCGAGTCAGCGTAAATAGTGCGGCGAAGCGTCGGATCGCCCATGTCATAAATGGTGATCTCACGCATGAGGTTAGACGTTTGCGACAGGCGCCCCGCCCGCAGATACAGCTTACCCGGGCTCACTTCGTTGATGACCTGCTCGCGCAGCGCGAACGTCGGCTTCTTCTGAGCGATATCTCCCTGCAGCGTCCGCAGCTTGTGATTTGCGCGCGGGAGAACCTGGTCGTTGAAGAAAACCATGAAGATCGTCACGGCAAGCGCCGCCCAGACGACGGGCGTCAGTACGTTGCGCAGGCTGACGCCACTCGCCTTCATCGCGGTGATTTCGTTTTCCGATGCGAGGCGGCTGAACGCGTAGAGAGTCGCGACCAGTACCGCCATTGGAAGCGAAAGCGCTACAGTGAGCGGGATCGAGAGGCCAAGGAACTCCAGGATCACACTCCACGGAAGTCCTTTTCCTACCAGGTCTCCAAAGCGTTTGGCGAGGTATTGCAGCAGCAACAGCGACGTAAGCGCACTGAGTGCAAAAACCAGCGGTCCAAAGTGCTCCTTGAGGACGTATTTGTGGAGTATCTTCACCGGGTGAAATATACGGGGGACCGTAGCGCCTGTGACCCTTCCACGACGGCGCAGCGTACACGTGTACGCTTCATACACCGCTGGACGCTGATGTGTGCGCTGGTGGCGTTTGGAACGCCCGTCACGACAGCAGCCGCTCAGCAAATCCCCCGCGATACTATCCCGAAACCACCGGGAGACACGACCGTTAGAGCTCCTCGGGCGCGCATTCGGCTCGGCGCCGACACGCTGGTGATGAGACTTCCCACCGTGCTTTCACGCGCCGATCGCGAGAGCTATCGAAAGGCGGTCGCCCAGATCGAAGCGGCCAGAGCAACGGCGTTTCAGCAAAACATGCGCTCGATCATTCAGGCGGTCTGGGGTCAGGTTGCCGCATCCAGTTTTGCGACAGCAGAGAAGCCGCCGTCGTTCGCTGTCGAGCCGCCGGACAAGTCACAGCGCAAGGTCGCAGCAAAAGCCGGGGACATAATCGCTGAGCATTCCGATCTTTCGCTGCAGCTCAACGCGAGAATGGAGCTGAGGGCTGAAAAGAACCAGAACGAGCGCTGCGCGGTTGGACTCGTACAGCCCGTCTTCGATTGCCAGAGCAGCTTCCTCCCGATCACTGACTTTCAGTTCAACGCCCGCTCGGGCGGAGTCGTCGCAGAAAGGATCCACGTCGACGTGGACTACGACACGCAGCGCGAGTTCGACGGATCTAACAACATTTCCGTGAACTATGAAGGGAAGGGAAACGAGATGATCCAGCGCATCGAGCTGGGCAACGTCACGTTTCAGCCGCCCATCTCGAGGTTCATTACCGCGGGAATTCCAAGCGGCAATTATGGACTCCAGGCAATCGCGAGGGTCGGGCCCGCGAGGGTGAAGGGCATTGTCGCGCAACAGAAAGGAAACATCGTCAGCGATCGCGTGTTCACCGTAGCCGGCCGGACGCTCTCGGCCGTTGACCGCCGTATCGAAGACCATCAATTCGAGCCACGCCGCTTCTTCTTCACTGTTCCGCCGCGACTGCTCGGACCGGCCTATCCGAACATCGACATTCTCGACAGCAGGAGGATGGAGCTGCTCGCGAGATCGCTGCCCGATACACTGCGTCCCACGAAAATTTTTCTCTATCGGCTGTTGATCGGCGGACAACCTTCCAATCCGAGCGGGCCGCAATTCCGAATCCTCGGCGATCCCCGCTCGAGGCGCGGCCCGGTGTACGAGCGCCTTCGCGAGGGAATCGACTACTACGTCGATCCATCTCAGCTGTGGATAGCGCTCGTTCGGCCACTCTCACTGAACAACGAGCGGCTCGTCGCTGCGTATCGCGTTCGAGTCAACGGAATGGACACAATCAACGTGTCGACGGGTGGAACGCCCGATCTGGAGTTTCGCTCGCAGACGGAGCAATTCGCGAACCTGCTGTGGGATCCTCAGGTCACACCAACGGACGCAGCTTTCGAGCGCGAGATCCGCAGTGTCTACAGGATCGGCGGTCCGGAAGTCCTGAGGCAGAGCGTAGTCGTGAAAGTCGTTACGGGCACGAGCGACGATCAGGAAAAGCCGGCCGAATCGTCCGGCCAGAGCGCCAACACATACCTCCAGCTTTTTGGCCTCGCGCAAAAGACCAATACATCGACGTTCGATCTGGAAAACCGTCTCTGGCCCCGTCCTTCCGATCCGAACTTCGAGCTCAGCCTCGGCGCGTCGGCAGCGCAGGTGATACGCGATCACTTTCTCGTCTTTCCATCGTTGCGGCCTTTTGCGCGCAACGGTCTTGCGGGGCCCCTCAATCCGACGAACGACACGATCTACACCACACCGTCAGAATACGTGAGGTCGGCGCAGCGTCCAGCGTCGGTGTATCACATCAGGGTTCGCTACCAGGCCGAAGGAAGCGGCGAAGGCGGCACGCTCATGCTCGGGTCCATTCAGGTGCGACCGAATTCCGAGCGTCTTCTCGTCGATGGAATTCCGCTTTCGCGGGGCACCGATTACACGGTGGATTACGACCTTGGACGCGTCACGTTTTCACGGGCCGATACTCTCTTTCCGCGGCCACGACAGGTAACCGTTCAGTTCGAGGAAAATCCTGTGTTTGCGGAAACGCCGACGTCGATTCTTGGTGCGACTGCCGAAATTCCGATGACGAACGGATCGCTGAGCTTCACCGCGATCTCGCAGACACAGAACAGCACTTTCAACCGCCCACCGCTGGGATTCGAGCCGGCTGCATCGCTTGTCGCGGGAGTGACAGCACAGTTCGGTTTCGATGCGAGTCCCCTTACATCCCTTGTCTCCCATCTGCCATTCGGTCGGACCGACGTGCCGTCCCGGATCAACGTCGCCGGAGAGTTTGCGACAAGCCGTCCCAAGCCGAACTCCGCTGGTCAGGCGTATCTTGAATCGTTCGAGGGCGAAGGCGGAATTCAGGTCCCGCTGAGCGATGCGCAATGGTACTACAGCAGCCAGCCTGCGTTAGGCCGCGTAATTCCGTCACGCTACGGCGCGAACGTGCTCGACCTCAATCGCGCGTCGACGATGGCGTGGCAAAGCGATGGACTCGACGCTTCGGGAAAGTCGTTCCGGCCGCGCATCGAAGACATCGACCCCCTCACCAACGTGATCGGGACCGGACTCTCTGCTCCCGAGCCGCTGCTGTGGATGACGTTGTATCCGCTGACCGTCGGCGGACTCCGCGGGGAGGGCGGTTTCCAGTGGACGGTTGCTCAAACCACGGTCGGAAGAAGGTGGAGATCCATTCGCACGCCCCTCGGGCCGAGTGGCTCCGATCTTTCGCGGATCGAGAACATTGAATTCTGGGCGCGCATTCCGGTCGGTGCGTCCGTCCGCGCTCGCAACCCGGTCATGGTTCTCGATTTCGGTGACGTGTCCGAGAATTCGATCGCATTCGCGCCCGACACACTGCGCGTGAAGAAAACTCCCACCGCGGGAACTGGTGTCGATTCCACTTATAGGGGCAAGAAGATTCAGGGAATCGACCGGCTCGACAGCGAGCGCGACCCGTTCTCGAGAGCCTTCAACGTCGGAGTGAACGACAACGGTCTTCCGGGAGATGTTGCGGGGCTCATCAACGTCGTGACCGATACGCTGCCAGGCATTCCTCCGAGGCTGGAAGTAGTCGGAAACTTTGCGACTTGTCACGGCGGTTACTCGTTCATCCAGCTCCTTGGTGACTCCCGGAGCAATTGTACGGTCGGCAACAACAGACTCGACGACGAGGACATCGACGCGGACAACGTTCTCAATCTGACGAGTGAGGAGCGAAACTCCGAGCAGCTTCGCCGCTATGTGGTCAACATGGCGGATAGTGCGAGCTACAGCAGAGTTGGAGTCTGCGGCACGTCGCCGAGGAATGTGGTTGGTCCGGCTCCCCAGCAGGTTTGCTGGGTTCTTTTCAGAATTCCGTTTCAGGCTCCGACTGATTCGCTCGGAACCCCTTTGCTCCGGAGAATGCGCGCGCTTCGCATGACGATGATTTCCGGAGAAGGACTGGGTGACGGTGAGTTCACTCAGATTCCAATCGCGAGACTGCGCCTGACGGGCGCGCCGTGGCTCAAGAGAAGCGAGACGGGATTGCGCGGTATTGGCGCGGAGACGGTGGGATCGGGGTTCGTGAACGCGGGCGTGATCGGCACTCAGGACCGCAATCTCGCTGGAGGAATTAGTTACGAATCACCGCCCGGCGTCATCGACGAGCCTGACACGAAGCAAAGCAATTTTCAAACGAATCGCGTTCAGATCAACGAACGATCTCTTCGATTGACCGCCGGAAATCTGAACCGGTTCGACCGCGCCGAAGCGTACTTCAGATTTCCCGAGGGCGAGAAGAATTTTCTGGCGTACAAGGAAATGAGGCTTTGGGCCCGCGGTGTACGGAACGGGTGGGGAGAGAACGGAGACATGCAGTTCTTCGTAAAAGTCGGCCGCGATCCGAACAACTTCTACCTCTATAGAACTTCGCTCAACGGTGGATCGGATCGGACTGCGTGGCTGCCGGAGGTGAAGATCGATTTTCGGAAGCTGTTCGCGCTGAGAGCGGAAATTCAGAACGCGTATCTCCAAGGCGTGACAAGGAATTCGTGCACCGGCGTCGATTCGGCTCTGATCGCCGCGACTCCGCTTCCGCAGACCGGCACGCGATACGTCGCGTGCTCGGATGGATACATCGCTTACACGTCCGACCCGAGTGTAACGCCGCCAAACCTCGCAGCCGTCCAGGAGATGGCGGTCGGAATGATTCGGACTGGTATTGGAAATTCCGCGCGACCCGTTTCACCGTCTGACACAGTCGAGCTGTGGGTCGATGACATTCGCCTGGGCAGCGTCGTCGATCAAGCGGGCTTCGCGGGACAGGCGTCCGTTTCCATTCTCGCGAGCGACTTCGCTGACATCAGGATCAATGCGAGCAGGCGCGATCCGAATTTCCGCCAGCTTGCTGAGGCGCCGAGCTTTCTGACGGACAACAGTGTCAACATCAGCTCTGCGGTACATGTCGAGAAGCTTTTGCCCCGGTCGTTGAATATTTCAATTCCGCTGACGGTCAACTACGCCGGCGCGTCCAGCGATCCATTGTTCGTTTCGCGAACCGACTTGCAGGGCGATGTGGTGAACGGCCTGCGAACCCCGCGTTCGGCATCTACATCAGTGACGCTTGGGATTGCGCGCTCGACGCCAATCGAGGACGCGCGACTGGCGCCGCTGCTCACCAACATCCCGCGTGCGAGCACGTACACGACGGGCCGCGCGCGGAGCGAGTACGCAGACGGTCGCGCAACGAATTTCACTGTTGGCCTCGACTACAACTTGTCGCGAGCACTTCTGCCGGAGCTCTCGCGCTGGGCACCGGCCGAGCTCCATCTGACCAGCGTCTACAGCAGGGGCAGCGACGACCGATCGGCATTTCTCAAACCGGCCTCCGCCTTCGACGACATTCCCCGTCGCATCGCCGGACTCACGTCAATGTGGCGGAATGGAACGTCATTTCAGCTCCGGCCTTCAAAGTCGCTTTCAGGCCGTCTCGACTTCAACTCCATTCGTGACCTGCGCGGGTACGGAAACAACACTCCGCTTGGAATCATCACCGGCACCGACCGTCAGAGACTCTTCGGCGCTGATGCAGGCCTGGAGCGGCAGCGCGATCTTCAGGCGGGATTCAGCTTTACGCCGACAGTCTCAACGTGGGTTCGGCCGCGCGTGGATTTCGGAAGCTCGTATAACATGCTGCGCGATCCAAATACCCTGAGCTTTCTGCGCGTCGAGGACTCGGTCGGAAGTCTGCGGCTCCCGCGAAGGTTGGGAAGCTCGCAGACCACAACGGCTGGAGTGACACTCGATCTTCCGCGGGCGGCAGAGCTGTACTTCGACAGCACTGGCCTGATGCGGCGCCTTCTGACGGCAATCCAGCCGATCGATGTGAATTACAATCGAAGCCTGTTGTCGGTGTTCGACCAGAGTCCGTCGGATCCGCCACTGACTTACCAGCTGGCGATCGGAGGTGTGAACAGATTCAGATCCATTGGTGCGAGCCCGGCAACGAACGCGGGCCTGATTCATCAGGTGTCGGCGAATCACACGATTCTTCTGCCGTTCGGCGCGAGTATCGCCGACAGGTACCAGCTGATCAGTGCGAGAAACTGGACCCGTCGCATCGACGATTCCCAGGCGATCACTGATGGATCACAGGTTGTCTTTCCAGACCTGTCGCTTCGATGGAGCATGAAGCCCGACCGGCTGCGGCGGGTCATCTCCAGCATTGGCGGCAGCGCGCGAGCAGTCCAGACTAGGCAGGTGAACACCCGAGAGCCGGAGACCTCCGACTTGCAGACTCCTGCCGCCAATGGCGCCGCAGGTTTTCTGCCTTCGTTTGCAGTCGATCGCGCGGAGACGCTGGTGAGGAGTTATCCCGCGAGTCTGGCCATCGTGTTCGCCGGGTCACGTCCGCTCTCGGCGAGCCTGGGGTATTCTCTGTCGCAGCGGCGCGAAACGCGACCGGGCTTGAGCTCCAAGAACGCAAACTCGGACATCAACATCGAGCTGGCGAAGCCATGGTCCGTCCCGCCGGACTGGAAGCTAAGGAGCGACATTCGCACGCGTGTTACATATCAGAACACCCACGGTGATAACTTCGTGCTCAATCCGCTCGCGTTGAGCAGAGAAAGCAGGTTGACCGACAACGGACGCAGAGCTTTCAGTTTCAGCGCGGACACCGACGTTGCGGAAAATCTTTCGTCGAGCTTCGTCTTCTCGAGACTCGAGAGCTTCGACAAGAATCTGAATCGAAATTTCACGCAGACGGTGCTCAGCGCCGTGCTGCACCTGCAATTTTTTGGTGGAGATCTGAAGTGATCCGAATGCCGACGCCGAAGCTGCGTGTGCAGGGAAGCCTCAGCGCAGTTGCCGGTCTTCTGGCCATCCTCGTCATCGCAAGCTGCCGTGGAGAACAGGCGAAGGCCGGCAAGTTCGATGGCGAGTCGGCGATGCGATATGCGAAGGCACAGCTCGATTTCGGCCCGCGTATCCCTGGAACTCCGGGAGCTCAACGCGCTGGTGACTGGCTCATCCAGCAAATGAAGATGCGAGCCGACACGGTGATCGTTCAGAGCTGGACTCATGTCACCCAGGAAGGGAAGGCGCTTCCGATGCGAAACATCATCGCGCGATTCAAGCCGGGCGCAGCGACGCACATACTGTATGTAACGCATTGGGACACGCGTCCGATCAGCGACGGCTCGACCAATCTCGCCGAGCGCCAGATGCCGGTCCCGGGGGCAAACGACGGCGCAGCGGGAGTGGGAATGTTCGTCGCCCTGGGTGATGCACTCAAGAAGAATCCGCCGTCGTCAGGCGTCGACCTTCTGTTCGTGGATGGAGAGGACTACGGAGCGTTCGACGAGAGAGGAGCGGACGTCTTGATCGGAAGTACCTATTTCGCCTCAAATCCGGTGGATTCCGGGTACAAACCGATCTTTGGAGTGCTATGGGACATGATCGGCCAGCCGAACGTGTCCATCAAGCGCGAGGCAATCTCGGTGCAGGAAGCTCCAGAGGTGGTCGACCGGGTGTGGCAGACGGCAAAGGACCTCGGCCACGATGACGTTTTCGTGTTGCAGGACCAGGGGGGTATCACGGACGATCATGTGCCCTTGATCAAAGCTGGCATGAGGGTGATCGATCTCATCGATTATGACTATGCGTACCATCACAAGCCGACCGATACGATCGATAAGATCTCCGCGAAGTCCTTGTCGATCGTCGGGGAGGTTGCGGAGGCGCTCCTTCGTTAACTGCGGTTAGCCACGGAGGCACAGAGGACACGGAGAATTCACGGAGAATGCAAAAGAATTTGGTTTACCCGATTGCACTCAACTGGCGTCTCCCAATAGGACAAATAGTGCGTCTGAGCGTTGTGCAAAAAGAAAATTGTATTTCTCCGTGCTGTCTCCGTGTCCTCCGTGCCT
>JBBQYO010000066.1:0-13329 GCA_038208605.1 Gemmatimonadales bacterium
TCAATCGTCGTTTCCTGTGTAAGCTGCGCGAACAATTCCCAGGTATCGGCGTGCACACTACTTTTCACGAGGACACACTGCAGTGTGCCGCTGCCATCGCGCATTACTATAAAGGCGACCTTGCCGGAAGAGCGCAGGTGGGTGACCCAGCCTCGCACACGGACAGTCTGTCCGGCGTGTGCGCTGAGTTCGGCAATGCGAGCGTATGGGGGATTCATTGGGTCTACGAAGGGGACAGCGATTGCGCGGCAAGCTAGACGCCACATTTAGGGGTGTCAACCGCGCATGAAACTGCGCACACGCCTCGGACTCGGGATCGTGTCGATCACGATCATTCTCCTGGTGCCGCTCATTCTCGCGCTGCGCTCGCTCGAGGTCGTGCACCAGACCACGCGTTCCCTTCGCGATCGCGAGTTCGTCGGGTCGCTTCTTCTCGGAAATTTCCGGCAGATCGCAGAGGATCTCCGGAGAACGGAAGATGCGATCTTCGTCGTTCATGAGCCGAGTACCATCGAGAGGATGCGCCAGCAGCTGGCGCGACTGTCGGCGACCGGTGATTCACTCGCAAGATATTCCAAGCGACAATCGGCCGCGGACGTGTCGAACGCCATCCTGTCTCTCAGCGCATCGACCGACGCTGAATACGCAGCACTCGTTGCCGGTGCAGACAACACTGCAGAAGACATCTCTGCCCAGCGCACCCGTCCTGCCCTCACCACGCTCGACCGCGCCATCGCGAGCATCGAGATACTCCTTCGCGATGAGACACGCGATCGCGTCGATGAAGCAGCAAGTGCGACCGTCGATGCACAGCGCACTGCGGCAGGCTCTCTCGCAATTGCATTGCTGCTCGCGACACTCATCGCGATCTGGCTGACCCGCTCAATCAGCAAACCGGTATTTGAGCTGGACAAGGGAATGAAGGCTGTCGCCGACGGCGATTTCACTCAGCGTCTGCCGCAGATGGAGAAGCGCACCGACGAATTCGGGCGCCTTGCGGGCAGTTATCACGGGATGACGGCACAACTCGCCGAGCTCGACAAGCTGAAGGCGGAATTTGTATCGGTCGCATCGCACGAGCTGAAGACCCCGATCAACGTGATCGTCGGTTACCTCGAGCTGCTCCAGGAAAACATTTACGGAGAGCTCAATCCGAAGCAGCGCGAAATCTGCTCGACGCTCGGCAAGCAGGCGCAAACGTTGACGCGCCTCGTGAAGAGGCTTCTCGACATCAGCCGGTTCGAAGCGGGCGGCGGAAAGCTCGAGCGGCGGCAGGTCGATCTCGATCGATTCCTCCATGCATTCGAGACCTCGTTCCAGGTTCTTGCGCTGCAGCGCGAGATATCGTTCCGCGTCGTTCGCGGCGACGATCTTCCCTCGCACGTTCTCTGGGACGAAGACCGCATCAACGAGGTGCTCGGCAACCTGTTGTCGAATGCGTTCAAGTTCACCGACCGCGGCGGCACGGTGGAGCTCGGCGTTGAAGGCGTTGGCCAGGAAGTAGCGATTACGGTGCGAGACAGCGGAGTCGGTATATCAGCTGAGCAGCTTCCGCACATCTTCGAGAAATTTTTCCAGGCGAGCAATCAGGCATACGCAGCCGCGAAAGGGACCGGCCTCGGGCTCGCGATCGCTCGCGAGATCGTTGAAGCTCACGGCGGATCGATTCGCGTCGAGAGCACGCTTGGCGCCGGAACGACTTTTTCTATTACCTTGCCCGTACGCGCGGCCATCACCCGCCGCACACCATTCCACCGGACGCCCGCAATAGAGGAAGTCGCTTGATCGCTCGTCTGGGCAGATTTACCATTCTTTTCGTGTCCGTAGCGCTAGCGGCCGCCTGTACCAACCAGGCACCAATCGCAAAGCCGCCAGCGCCGGTTACGAGCTTCGAGACCGCCGTTGACAACGCTGCAAAACGGGTCGAGGCTCTCGACTACGTAGGCGCAGACAGAATTCTCTCCGACTTCGCGCTGGCCGCGAGGGGCAGGCCGGAGGCACAGGAGATATCGTTCTTTCGCGCGCTGTACCTGGTTGATCCGGCGAACAAAACCGCTTCGCTGAGCGAGGGTCTCAAAGCTATCGACATATATCTCTCCACCCCCGGAACAACGCTGTATCGATCGCAGGCCGAGGTGGTGAAGCGCACCGCGTTGGCGATGCAATCACTGAGAGCGGCTCAGCAGACCGCCAAAGTCACCGGGCGCGATACGGTATTCGTGACACGCGAAGACGAGGTCAATTCACTCAAGGATCAGCTCGCGAAAGCGAATGCGGAGCTAGATCGTATCAAGAAGCGGCTCGCGAACCCGAGCCGCTGAAAGCACTCATCCCACTCTGAACAGCTGCAGCGCCCGCGAGTAGCGGCCCGCGAGCACACCGCGAATTCCGGCGTGCTCTTTTTTCTGCAGGTCGGGATCTTTTTCAAGCATCGCTTCCGCAGCTTCGCGGGCTTCGATATTCAGTCGCTCGTCACGAATGGGATCGGCGATCTTGAACGTCGCCTCGCCGCTCTGCTCCTGTCCGAACAGGTTGCCCATTCCGCGAATTCGAAGATCGGCGCGCGCGATCTCGAAACCATCTTCGGTGGCGGCAAAGATTCCAAGTCTTTCAGCGGCATCAGGCCCGTAATCGCCGAGCAGAATACAGTATGACGCCTCGGCGCCGCGGCCGACGCGGCCGCGCAGCTGATGAAGCTGAGACAAGCCGAATCGCTCCGGATGTTCGATCAGCATCACCGTTGCGTTGGCGACGTCGATTCCGACTTCGATGACGGTAGTCGCAACCAGCACGTCGATCTCACCGTCGCGAAACGCGCGCATCGTAGTGTCTCGCTCGGTCGGAGAAAGCCGGCCGTGAAGCAACGCCACACGTTTCCCCTCGAATACGCTTGACGAGAGAAGCTGAAACATCGTCGTCGCCGCCTTGAGATCTGTCTTTTCAGATTCCTCGATGACGGGGTAAACGATGTAAGCCTGTCTGCCCATGTCCGTTTCACGACGGACAAACTGGAGCACGCGATCGCGCCCCTTTTCGTTGCGGATGACAGTCGTTACAGGCTTGCGGCCGGCGGGACGCTCAGAGAGCGTGCTCACATCGAGGTCGCCATACATCGTCAACGCGAGCGATCGCGGAATGGGAGTGGCGGTCATCAGCAGCACGTCCGGAGATTCCCCTTTCGAGGAGAGCTTCCCGCGATGCTCCACTCCAAACCGGTGTTGTTCGTCTATGGTGACGAAGCCCAGGTTCGCGAACGACGTGCTTTCCTGCACGAGAGCGTGTGTACCGATGACAAGCAACGGAACCTCTTCGGCCATTCGTTTTGCCGCCGCGGCGCGGTCGCGCGAATTGAGACTGCCGGTGACGAGCAAAGGCTTTATGGCAAGTGGCTCCAGAAGCCCGGAGATGGTTCGGAAGTGCTGTTCGGCAAGCAGCTCCGTCGGAGCCATGATCGCGGCCTGATATCCGTTTTCCATCGCGAGCAGTGAAGCGAACAGTGCGACGATTGTCTTGCCGCTGCCGACATCACCCTGCAGCAGGCGATGCATCTTTCTTTCACTGCACATGTCGGCAACGATCTCGCGAATCGCGGTCGCCTGTGAGCCCGTCAGGGTGTAAGGCAATGCCGCGCGCAGCGCGGATGTGAGCTCCCTGCGATTCTCGAATGCGATTCCCTTTCGGCGCGCGCGCGCGAGTGCATACGCCCGGCGCTGAAGCAGGTGGACGAAGAGAAGCTCCTCATATGCCAGTCTGTCCCGGCCGTTCAGCGCTTCGCTGATGGCGGCAGGACGATGCAGCATCCTCAGCGCATCAGGGAGCGGAACGAGTCGCGATTTCTGAAGAAGCTCCCTCGGCAAATATTCCCTGACGAGTCCGAGGAGCTGATCGAGGTGGCTCTCGATTATTCCCCTGATGACCTTGAACGAGAGTCCTTCCGTCGCCGGATAGACGGACAGGACGCGCCCTTCACCGAGCTTCGCCATCTCGCCTCCCAGGTTCACGAACTCTCTCGGCTGAAGCTGGCGGCCATGAAAGAATCGAACCGTTCCGGTGAGCAGGAGAGTGTCGTCTTTCGAGATCGTGCGATCGAGGAACGGCTGCCCCGGCCAGGAGGCTTCGATGATGCCGGAGTCATCCTGCACGACTGCCTGAAATATTCTCAGTCCTTTGCGCGTCGGGATGATGCCCTTCGAGATCACGCGTCCCACTACAGTGGCATCCATCCCCGGCTCGAGGGACGAGATGGGCTTGACTGTCGTCGCATCTTCATACCTGTGCGGAACGTGATAAAGCAGATCGCGAGCGGTGACGATGCCGAGCTTTCGGAGCGCTTCCGCGCGAACGGGGCCGACGCCCTTCAGGTATGTGACGGGCATGTCGAGGTAAATCTTTCCGGACGCCGAACCTCGCCGTTCGTCGTCGGTCAACCTCTATCCCTCGACGAGCTCTGCCGCGAAAGCCACGGCGTTGAACGGTTCGAGATCGCTCATCAGCTCGCCGACGCCGATGAATTTCACCGGAACGCTGATCGCCTCGCGCACAGCGACGACGATTCCGCCTTTCGCAGTTCCATCGAGTTTGGTCATGACCAATCCGGTGATCGGAACTGCGTCTGCAAATGTGCGTGCCTGGGCGATTGCGTTCTGTCCGATCGTCGCGTCGAGTACGAGCAGAGTCTCATGTGGTGCACCGGGAACCCGGCGCGCGATCACGCGGTGAATTTTTCGTAGCTCATCCATGAGATTGGAGCTCGTGTGGAGACGTCCAGCGGTATCGATGATGACGACATCGCTGCCTCGGGTCACTCCCGCGTCGATCGCGTTGAATGCGACCGAAGCCGGATCACTTCCTGGATCGCCGCCGACGAACTCTGCACCGCTTCGCTCGGACCACCGCTTCAGCTGGTCGATGGCGCCCGCGCGAAACGTATCGGCCGCGCCAACGAGAGTTTTTTTTCCGCGCGCGGCCATGAGCGCTGCCAGCTTACCAATGAAAGTCGTCTTGCCTGCCCCGTTCACCCCGATCACAAGAATCACTGTCGGTTTTTCCGCTGCGAACACTACCGACGAGTCGTCGGTGTCGGCTCCGAGAGAGCGCGCGACTCCCTCTTCGAGCGAGGCGAGAAATTGTTCCTGCGATTTTATCTCGCCCCGGCGTGCCTGCCGCTCGACGTCTTCGACGAGCCGCATGCTGGTTGCGACGCCGAAGTCAGCTTCGATGAGAACTTCTTCGAGTTTTTCGAGTGAGCCCTGAATTGTGCCACCGCGCGCGAGCGTGGTGACGTCGAGCATCGCGAGGTCGACGACTCGCTGCCACAGCGAGCGTGAGCCGACGTCGGAGGCGCGTTTGAGAATTCGGGGCATTCAGTTGGAAAGAGTGAGGAAGGGGAAAGATAATCTTCCTCGACGCGAGCCCTAAGAACCGCTCCACGGAGCCTACGGACTACGCCACGGAGACACGGAGGCCACGGAGGGCATCACCGCCATCCATGAGACTTATCGAAACGCGGGAATTTTTAAATTTTGGGGGAACGACAAACCCCAACATACCGTAGCCGTTACCCAGAAAATAAATCGCCTGATCTGGCCACGCTGGAGGTGTCTTTCTCCGTGGCCTCAGTGACTCCGTGGCGCAGTTTGCGGTGACACGGTGATCGTCGGACCGGCCGAGAGTGGCTCGCCTAGTTCGCGGCAACCGTAGGAAATGCAGCGAGGGTCTTTGACCGAAGCTGCTGGAAAACTCCGCGCTCCGACGACGGGATCGGCTCGCCGCCCTTCATTTGCAACGCAATGCGCGGGTCACGCTGCACTCCGTTCACAAGGATCTCGAAGTGAAGATGCGGGCCGGTCGCCAGGCCGGTCATTCCCACCGCGGCGATCGTGCTTCCAATCGCCACATGGGTGCCCTCGTGAATGCCCTTCGCGAAACTGCGAAGATGACCGTACCGGCTGACCATCCCGTTGCGGTGACGGATGTCGATCACATTGCCGTAGCCACCTTTGCGGCCGGCGAAAATAACGACTCCGTCTCCGACCGATCTCACTGGAGTGCCCATCGCTGCTGCGTAGTCGGTTCCCTTGTGCTGGCGCCAGATGCCGAGCACAGGGTGACGACGGCCGCCAAAAATACTCGAGATGCGGCGGAAGGCGACTGGCGCGCGCAGGAACGAGGCGCGAAGCGACTTTCCTCCGCCGTCGAAGTACTTGCCGCTCGCGGCGCGGCTGTCGAAGCGAATCGCGTCGAACTCGTTCCCCGAAACTGCGAGGCGCGCGCCAAGAATCTTGTTGATGATGATTGCGCCGTTCGGCTTCTCGAGGCGCTCGACAAGAATGTGAAACTTGTCGCCCACCTGAAGATCCTTGCTCATGTCGAGACGATACTCGAAGATGTCGGCAAGGGAGAAAGCGAGCTCGGTGCGAGCTTCGCGGGGAAGATTTCCGTTGCCCGACTTCTCGAGCGCGGAATAGAGATTTGACTGAATGACGCCGCTCAAACTGAGCGTATCGACTCTCTCCTTGTTCGACGCGTTAACTACCACCGGCGACACCGCGAGATCAGACCGCGGCACGGCTGCTGCCGCTACTGGCGCTCCGACCGATGCCTGCGCAACAGCGGGGGCGACGGCTAGAGCCGGCTCCGCGAACTGTCCAAGGACTTGACGGCCGAGCGTGCGGTTCGCCGGGGGAGTGAGGCGAACTGCAGCGACCGAAAAAAGCCCGACAATTGTATACGTGATGATACGTGCACTGCGAACCTTCAATCCATCTGTCTCCGAATGAACGTCGGGATCTCCATGTCACTGAGATCCTGTCCGTTGCCGTCTATTTTCTCCTGTAAAGACGACGGACCGGGCATTGGCGTCACTCGGCGGGATATATCGGGTGTCGAGACACTGCGGGGCGGCGGGGTTACTACGCGGTTCTTCAATGGAAGCTGGATGACCGGCGTGCCGGTTGGCTTCGCGTTCAGTGACTGTCGTGCGAGATGCGGATCGGCCGCCGCGATTGCGGCGATGTTGGCGGGACTCTTGTCAAAGCCAGTCGCGATCACAGTCACACGACACTCGCCCTGCATCGCTTTTTCATTCACCGTGCCGAAGATGATCTCGGCCTCGTCCCCAACGGCATCCTTCACAATTTCGACGATCTGATGAACGTCGCCCAGTGTGAGGTCATCACCCCCAGTGATGTTGACGAGAACTCCCGTCGCGCCGGAAACTGATACGTTGTCGAGGAGCGGGCTGGCGATGGCCTGCTGAGCAGCATCGGTCGCACGGTTCTCACCTCTCCCAATTCCGGTTCCCATCAGCGCCGAGCCACCCTGCTCCATAACGGTACGCACGTCGGCAAAGTCAACGTTCACCAGACCAGTGACGGTGATCAGCGTCGAGATGCCTTGCGTTGCATGAAGGAGAACTTCGTCGGCTTTCTTGAGCGCATCGTGGAACGGAATGCCCTTCCCGACGACTGCGAGCAGACGCTCGTTCGGCACGACGATCATCGTGTCTACATGCTTTCGCATCTCGGCGATTCCAAGCTCGGCCTGGCGGAGGCGCTTTCGTCCCTCGAAGAGGAATGGCCGCGTCACGATTCCAACGGTGAGAGCTCCGGCTTCCTTCGCGAGCTCGCAGACCGTAGGCGCC
Source organism: Gemmatimonadales bacterium (assembly GCA_038208605.1). Taxonomy (GTDB): domain Bacteria; phylum Gemmatimonadota; class Gemmatimonadetes; order Gemmatimonadales; family Gemmatimonadaceae; genus UBA4720. The sequence goes on from JBBQYO010000066.1 coordinate 7,643, forward strand.
GCGCCAGTACCGGTGCCGCCGCCCATACCGCAGGTAACGAAAACGAGATCGGAATTCGTGAGTACGCGCGATACCTCCTCGCGATTCTCCTCTACCGCCTGCTTGCCGATTTCCGGCCGCGCACCGGCACCGAGTCCACGGGTGAGCTTCTTTCCAATCTGGATCTTTACGTCTGACTTGGAGTTGAGAAGAGCCTGGGCGTCGGTATTGATCGAGATAAACTCGACTCCCGACAAACGCTCTTCGATCATCCGGTTGACGGCATTTCCACCGCCGCCGCCAACGCCCACAACTTTCATCCGAGCGTTTTGAGACGCGCTTTCCTCGAACTCGAAATTCATCAGTTGGGATACTCCAGGTGCTGCTGGGTGGGGAAAAGCGAATGGCAAATATATATGCGCTAAGCGGCGTCATCCAATAGCCAATCACCACATCCGGAACTGAAATTTTATCGGCGTTAGCGCGCTGCAGTTTCCCACAACGGTGGACGCTCGAGAATCTTTATGATGTGGACAGATTGAAACGGTCGCCGAACAACGACTCGTGCGAATTCCGGGCCTAGAAGAAATCCTGCAGCCAGGTTTTCACGCGCTGTGCAAAACGATCCACGTTTGGCGATGAGATCGCGCGACGTTTTCCAGCCGCGGACGCACCTCCAACGGCAACACGATTCGCACCGTAAAGTGCAAGCCCAACCACCGTCGAAAAACGCGGAGCATCGACCGAATCGGAAAGGCCACCCACGTTATCGGTCGCGATACCCACCCGCACCCCCGTTCCGAAAACATCGGTAGCAAGCTCGGACACTCCCTGCATTGCGGCTGCTCCCCCGGTAACGACGATGCCGCCGCTGAGACGCCCGGCATAGCCCGCTGTCTCGATCTCACCCTGAACCAGCGAAAAGATCTCGTCGATCCGCTGATGGATAATGTGAGCGAGAACTTCTCGCGGGACGTGACGCTCGCCCTGAGCAACCGTGCTGGGGAGCTCGACGATGTCCTCGGGATTTACCATCGGCTCGTAGGCGCAGCCGTAACGCTCCTTCAACCGCTCTGCGTCCGCCTGCGTAACGCCAATTCCCTGCACGATATCGTTCGTAACGTTGTTCCCGCCAAAGTTCACGGTTGCGAGGTGGCGAATTTTTCCCTCGTGGAAGATCGCGATGTCGGTTGTGCCCGCACCCATCTCGACGAGCGCGACGCCGAGTTCCTTCTCGTCCTCGGTCAGAACAGCGAGCGCGCTGGCAAGGGGCTCGAGAACGAGTTCCTTGACATGATACCCTGCTCTCTCGACCGACTTCCGGAGATTCATCGCCGGCGATCCGCCGATGGTGATGAGATACATCTCGGTCTCCAGTCGCGTGCCGATCATTCCGATCGGATCGCGTATGCCCTGGTTCTTGTCGACCGTGTATTCCTGCGGGATGGCGTGGAGCAGCTCGCGATCCTGAGGAAACGGCTGCGCTCTCGCGACTTCATTTGCGCGGTTCACATCCGCGCGGGAGATCTCGTCGCCGTTCACCGCTACGATTCCCTTGCTCGTCATCGCGCGTACGTGCTCGCCCGCGATGCCGACGTAGATAGATTCGATCTTCGTCCCTGCCATACGCTCGGCGTCTTCGACCGCCTTCTTGATCGAACGAGTCGTCTCTTCGATATCGGACACGATGCCGCGGCGCAGACCCGTCGTTCGAGCCTGTCCGACACCCAGAACTTTTATCTGCGTCTGCCGGTGCAGGTCGCCCACCGCTTCGGCAATAACGACTGTTGTTTTAGCAGATCCGATGTCCAGACCGGCGATGACGTGTTCGTGATTCATTGCAGCCTTGCGATCACCTGATCGCGGTAACGAAGGTCCAGCTCGGCGACATTCGCTCTGCGCCGCAGGAGGTCGGACTCGACGGGAAAGATATCGGCCAATCGCGCGACGGACACCCCCAGCAGCGCGCGGACTCTCAGACCGCGAGCAACAGGTGAAGGCGAAGATGGCGCGAGCGAATCGATGACGGTCGAATCGGCCGGCAAAGGGCGAACAGCCGCCGTGCGCGGCTCCAGCAGCAAAACAATGTCTTCCCTCCCATCGCGTCCGATCTCACTCACCCGGCGGAAAAGAGCCGGCTGTTGAGAACGTATTCCTCCCAGCAAGGCCAGCATGGGCGCATCCCGCTGCAATGCGATCGGCAGGTCGAGATCAGACCGGCTGGGGTCGATTGGAAGCACGACGCCGCTGCTGTCCACCGCCTCCAGTCCGCGTTGACTCGGCGAAAATGCGACGGGAAGATTTTCCCTGATCGTCACGACGAGTGTGCCAGGAAGCTTCCTGGTTATCTCGACACCGCCAACCTGCGGAAGCGAGCGAATGCGACTGGCAAGCGGACTCGTGTCGTCGAGCACGGAGCGCATCGTGTCGATTCCCATCCGCTCCACTACTACGGACGGATCGAGATAGCTCGTGCCTTCAACTCGCACCGATCGAACATGAAAGTACTCCATGTTCGTTGCGCTTCGGCGAGCGAACCAGGCCGCGGGCGCCATCAATAGAACGAGAATGACGGCAGCGATGAGTCTCCAGCGAAACCGGCCACCCCGTCGCGCAACGTCGAGCGAGTCGGAAGCTTTCAAACGCCAGCTTCCATGATTTCAATCAGCTCTGATCCCGTCTTCGTGATATCGCCGGCGCCGACGGTCAACACCACATCACCAGCCTCGACGAAGTGTCCGAGAGCGGCGGCAAGGCTGTCACGAGGTCCGCGCCACACTGGGGGTTTGCCGAGGTCCTGCATCGGGGCCGCTATCATCTCTGACGAGACGCCTTCTATCGGCTGTTCGCGCGCCGGATAAAGATCGCAGAGAAACACAGCGTCAGCTTTCGAGAGCGCAGATGCGAAATCCCTGTGAAAATCGCGGGTGCGGGTGTACAGGTGCGGCTGGAATGCGGCGATGATGCGCCTTCCACGAAACGCCGAGCGGGCAGCTTCGAGCGTTGCGACAATTTCGGTTGGATGATGAGCGTAGTCGTCGACGACGGTCACACCGCGGACTTCGCCAAGGCGCTGAAACCTTCGCTCGACTCCGGTGAAAGTCTGGAGTCCGGGAGCGAGCTGACGGAGCTCGACGCCTAGCGCAATTCCAGCTGCGATTGCCGCCAGCGCGTTGCGAACGTTGTGCACACCAGGCACAGCAAGCGCTATGCTGCCGAGTGCATCGCCGTCGTAGACGACATCGAATTTTGATCCGCCGTTCGCGGGCTCGATCGCCGTGGCAACGAGACGCGCTTCCGGCGATGAAGTACCGTAACGGATTACTTCCGCTGTGTTTGGGGTTGGCAAAGTATTCGCCCCTTCATCATCAGCGCACAGAACGATTGTCTGCGCCCCCGCTACAAACTGCGCGAATGCATCGCGGATCTCGCTGATGCCGCCGGGATATATGTCGAGGTGATCGGCTTCCATGTTCGTCACGATTGCGACCGTTGGCGACAAGGCATGAAAAGAACGGTCGTACTCGTCGGCTTCGACGACGAACAGCTTATCGGAACCGGCCTTCAGGTTTCCGTTCCAGGTTCCAACCCGGCCGCCTGCAAGTCCTGTCGGATTGAGGCCGGCCGCGGTGAGGGCTTCGGTCGTCATCACGGTCGTAGTTGTTTTCCCATGGGTTCCCGACACGCCTACGAGCTGTCCGCCCGACACTGCTTTACCGAGCGCTTCCGCGCGTCTCGTAACCGGGATGCCGAGCTGGCGCGCGCGCTCGAGCTCCGGATGATTCTTGGGTACGGCGGACGTAACGACTACTTCGCTCGCACCATCGACATGCGATGGATCGTGTCCGTGCATGACATGCACGCCGAGTCGTTCAAGGTCGGCGGCAACGGCTTGCGTCGTGTCGCATCCGGTGACCGAATACCCTCTCAGGATAAACAGCTCCGCCAGGGCGCTCATTCCCGCGCCGGCGATTCCAACGAAGTGGACGGGGCGATTGTCAGGCATTCGTGCGAACGAGTTCGAGGATGTCGTGTGCGATGTCGTGAGCCGCGTTGGGGCGTGCACGCGCGCGAACGGCGATCGAGCGCTCCGACAACAGCCTCGGGTCATCGAGCAGCGCGCGTACCGACCTATCGAGAATAGCGGGAGTCAGGTGGTCTTGCAGAATCATTTCGGCGGCGCCCGCGGCCGAGAGGGCGCGGGCGTTGGCAGTCTGGTGATCGGCGGCCGCCGTCGGGAGTGGTATCACGATAGGCGGAATGCCCCACGCCGCGAGCTCGGCCGTCGCGATCGCTCCGCCGCGCGACACGGCGAAGTCGGTCGCGGCGTATGCCTCGGAGACGGGGGCAAGGTACGGTCGCACACGAACGCGATCGCTCTCGAGTGATGAGTAATCCGCAAACGTGCCGGGCCCTGTTGCCCAGATCATAAAAAGATTTTCGGGGAGCGCTGTTTTCGCCCAGGCCGCGACAACGTCGTTGATAGCCTTCGAGCCCTGGCTTCCCCCATAGACGAGCAACACACGGCCTCTTGTGACCGGAAAATTCCACGCTGCCCGCGCGACCGAACGATCGGGCAGCGGGTCTGGAGGTGGCTCGATCGGGTTTCCCGAATCGAAAACGCGCGTATTCTTACCGGGATGCAGATACCTCGCTGCTTCCGGAAAGCCGTTGTGAATTTGTCGAGCGTAACGGCTGAAGAATTTCGTAGTCAATCCGGGAAAGCTGTTCTGTTCCTGAACGGCGAAGGGAATGCCATGAGTCGTCGCGTACGCGAGCGCGATCCCCGATGCATATCCGCCGGTTCCCACCACACACGCAGGTCTTTCCGCGCCGACAATAGCGCTGAGGCGCTTCCACGCGGTCGTGCCGCCACGCAGGGTCTTCCAGTTTTCCCACGGACGCGACCGATACAATGGATGCAGGTCGAGCAGCTCGTGCTTGAACTCCGTTGTCGGGAGGACGTTGCGCTCGATACCGCGCTTCGCGCCAATGAAGAACGGGACTACGTCAGGCGACTGGGCGACCATCGCCCGCGCGATCGCGAGACCTGGGTATAAATGTCCACCCGTGCCGCCACCCGCGAAAAGAATCCGCATCTACGCCCTCTGCATGGAGAACGACGGGTCGGTCGCTCTCGATCCGATCACCTTCTCGTGCGTGCTGCCGATGTTTACGAGAATGCCCGTCATGAGCAGCGACAGCACCATGTTCGAACGACCAAATGAAACGAATGGAAGCGTCAACCCCGTGGTCGGCAGCATGCCGACAACTACACCGACGTGCAGGAATGCCGTGATGACGATAGTTGCGGTAATTCCAACCGCGACGAGCTGCAGAAACTGAGACCGCGCCTTTCGAGCGATTCTGAATCCGAGAAAACCGAACGCAGCGAAGGCGAGAATTAGTAGCAACATGCCAATAAATCCCCATTCCTCCCCGATCGACGCCGCGATGAAGTCATCGTAGGCCAGCGGAAGAAACCCCAGCGGCTGCCGTCCCTGTCCAAAGCCCACGCCGAAGAGTCTGCCCGATCCGACGGCAATCAACGATTGACGAAGCTGGTCACTCACGTGAGTCGGCGCGCTTCCAGGATCGAAGAACGCCGTCATTCGAAGCAGCGCGTAGTTGAGACGCTGCATCTGCGTCCAGAGCAGCGGTATGGCGACAATCCCGAGCACCACGAAATGTCCGATGCGAACACCACC
>JBBQYO010000067.1:0-13258 GCA_038208605.1 Gemmatimonadales bacterium
CGAGAGCAGCTCGGTGTTCGTGCAGAAGAGATCATCGCCAACCAGCTGCACTCTGTCGCCGACCGCCGCGGTAAGCTATGCCCATCCACTCCAGTCGCCCTCGGCAAGACCATCTTCGATCGAAACAATCGGATACTCGTCGAGCCATTTCGTGTACATCTCGATCATCGCATCTGCGTCCTTTGTGCCGGCTCCGCTCTTCTTGAACGTGTAAGTCTTTCCCTTGTACAGCTCTGACGCTGCGCAGTCGAGTGCGATTGCGATCTCGGTGCCGGGCGAATAGCCTGCGCTCTCGATCGCTTCGATGACGAGCTTGAGCGCATCTTCGTCTGTTCCGAGGTCAGGCGCAAATCCACCTTCATCACCGACGCCCGTCGAAAGTTTTCTTCCGACAAGAACCTTCTTCAGTGAATGGAAAACTTCCGCTCCCATGCGAAGTGCGTCGGCAAATGTTTCGGCTCCAACCGGAACTACCATGTATTCCTGAAAGTCCACCGTATTCGTCGCGTGAGCGCCGCCGTTGAGGATATTCATCATCGGAACCGGCAGCATGCGCGCCATTGGCCCGCCGAGGTAGCGGTAGAGCGGCAGAGATAAATCGGCGGCGGCGGCACGGGCCACTGCCATTGAAACGGCAAGGATTGCATTGGCGCCCAGCTTCCCCTTGTTTGGCGTTCCATCCAGCTCGATCATGGTGCGATCGATGACGATTTGCTCGGACGCGATAAGACCGTTCAGTGCAGGAGCTATCCGTTCTTCAATCGCCTCCACTGCGAGCTGAACGCCCTTGCCGCCATAACGGTCAGCGTCGCCATCGCGAAGCTCGAGCGCTTCGCGCTCACCCGTTGACGCGCCGCTCGGAACTGCGGCGCGACCGACGGCCCCGCTGGCCAGCGTCACATCTGCTTCTACTGTTGGATTGCCGCGGCTGTCGAGAATCTCGCGAGCGCGAATGTCGATGATGGTGGACATGAATTTGTGTTGGTTGTGGGGCTAGACCTCGGCGGCCGACTCTCCGGCGATTTGTTCCAGAGGGCTCGCTATTCCGTAGTGAAGCGCGAGAGCTTCCGCGATGCGGCTTCTCACAATTCCGGCAAGGGCATCGCGATCTTCGTAACCGAAGCCTTCGACAGAAACGGGCTCCAGCAAATGTATATCCACTTTTCCAGGATGCACCCACATCGATCCCTTGCCGATTACGCCGAGTGTTCCATGGGTGAGAATCGGGACTATCGGTGCGCCCGCGGCAATCGCCAGCACGAACGGGCCTTTCTTGAAAGAGCGGATACTGTAGTCGAATCCGCGCGTGCCTTCCGGAAAGACAATTACCGAATTTCCATCCCTGATCTGCTGGGCCGCGTCGTCGTAGGCGGCAAACGCGGCTTTGCGGTTTTGTCTCTCGATCGGAATCATTACAACCGCGCGCATCGCTGCTCCGAACACCGGAATCTTGAACAGCTCCGCCTTTGCGACGAATTTCGTGCGCGGCAGAAAACTCGCCAGCGATGGAATGTCGTACCAGCTCACGTGGTTGGAGACGTAGATATGAGCGGTGCCCTGCAGCACCAGCTCGAGGTTGTGAACCTCGACCCGTACACCCGTCATGAACAGCACGATTTTCGACCACCACCTCGGCGCAAGATCGTAGATCGATCCCGCCCGATCCTTCACGTGGAACAGAGCGGCGATGACGCATGATCCACCGATCACAATAGTCACGATCGATGCGGTGATGGCGAGCGACACTGTCGCCAGAAAGTAGACGAGAATCATACGGTGAAATGAACGTAACCGGCGGGGATCGCGACCGGTTGTCCCGCTTGTGTGATCACCACGGACGCAGGTCCGTCGAGCACGGTTCCAATTCTGGTAAGGTCGAGCGCGAAACGGCTTTTGAACTCCTTTGTATCCATATCTGCAGCCGAGGTTACGATGAGCTCGTATTCCTCGCCGCTTGCGGCCGCCGTAAGTGCAGAAACTCCTTCCATCACCGGTAGCGTCTCGAGCCTGACGCTGAAGCGCAAGCGGCTCGCTGCGGCCAGATGACCCAGCTCTGCCGCCAGACCATCCGAGATATCGATTGCCGACGTTCCGCCGTTCTCCGCAATCCAGACTGCTTCGCTGATGCGAGGAACCGGATGCGCGAACCGCGTTTTGAACTCTGCTGACGGCGTACGACCAGCCTGAAGCTCACGAAGCGCCGACAGCGGCCCGCCAAGGCGTCCGGTAACGTAAATCCTGTCGCCTGCCCGAGCCGACGTTCGATAGAGAATGTCTCTTGCCGTTCCGAGTACCGTGAAAGTGAGCGAGAGCTCGCTTCCGCGCGTCGTGTCTCCGCCAACGATCGGCGCACCAGAAATTTCCGCCGCGTGCCCGATACCGTCAGTGATCGAGTCGAATTCCGGACGCCACGATTCAGGCACCGACATGGCGACGAGCATTCCCAGCGGCGATGCTGCCATCGCGGCAAGATCGCTCAGCGCGGCTGCCGCAGCACGGTAGCCGATCTCTTCTGCACTCAACCACTCGCGGCGAAAATGAACATTCTCAACGGATGTGTCGGTGCTCACCACAAGCGCTCGCTCGCCTAGCGATGTGATGACCGCAGCGTCGTCACCAACGCGTGTGGCGCGGGGCCCCCATCGCAACAGCATTCGGCGAATCGCATCGAATTCGAGTCCCTCGCCGAGCGCAGTGTGCGCGGAAAACGGAGGCTCCCGAGGCGGCCGGACCTCGATTGCACGACGGCGCCGAAGTGGATCGTCGGGTTTCATGCAGGACTCGGAAGCTGGCCAATGATTCCGTCGCCAAGTTTTCTATTTGGCTCGTTCCACGCGGCGGGGAACGCGCGCAGGATGTCGTCGAGCGTGGTTCCGCGCACCGCGCCGCACAGCTCGGCCGCGCGGCCGTGGATGAAGGCGCCGCATGCAGCGGCGTTTACATCGCAATTTTCTCCAGCCATCTGAGCGAGAAGCGTGGACACGACTCCGGTGAGGATGTCACCGCTTCCGCCGGTAGCAAGCGCAGCAGTTCCCGTAGCGCTGACGAATCGTTCGCCGGTTGGCGAAAATACGGTTGTCGGCGTGCCCTTCAACAGGACTGCTGCATGAAGCTTCGATGCGACATCGAGTCCGATCTCGAATCGGTTTTCGAGGACTTCTTCGGTCGGAACGCCCAGCAGACGTCCCATCTCGGCAGGATGTGGCGTAATTACCGACGGCCGACCTGCGAGGAGTGACGCGAGCGTTTCGAGATCGCCCGCAAAAACATTGAGTCCGTCGGCGTCGATGACAACCGGTCCTGTCCAGGCAAGCAGAACACTCTCAACCAGATCCCGCGTCAACGGTGAGCGGCCGAGCCCTGGTCCGATCGCGATTGCGTCGGCTGACTGCGCAAGCCTCGCGAGTTTATCGCTCGTCGACGGCCACTCCTGAAAAAGCGCAGCCGGAATCGCAGAATGAATCGGTGTAGCGTTTGCAGAGGCAGCGACGATCGTCAAGAGACCAATGCCCGATCGGAGCGCGCCACGCCCCGCGAGAATCGTCGCGCCCGCCATGCCCGGGCCCCCGCCAAGGATAGCGAGTCGCCCGCGAGTGCCTTTGTGCGCATCGGCCGGAATTGGCGGGACATGCCTCGAAACCCACTCAGCATCGACGAATAGCGGCAGGTCATCCTGCTCGCAGTCCAATCCAATATCGAGCACCACGATTTCACCGCAATTGGCGCGGGAGATGAGCGCACCCCTCTTGAGCGTTCCAAACGCAAACGTAAGATCGGCGACGACCGCTCCGACGCTCGCGCCCGTCGTTGCATTGAGTCCGCTTGGCAAGTCGAGAGAGACGACTGTCGCTCCGCCCCTGCGACGCTGCTCGATGACCGCAATGGCATCAGCGTTTCGCCCGTGTGCGGCGCCTGTCGCTCCGGTGCCGAGCAAAGCGTCTACAATGAGCTTGTCGTTTACGGAATCGGTTCTCATCGCGGCGCCCGCGCGGAGTGCGTTGTCGCGCGCGTGCTTCGCCTCGGGGGTGCGCGACGACTCTACTTCTACGACACGAACCGCAAACCCCCGCTTCGCCAGCTCTCCGGCAACGATCCATCCGTCACCGCCGTTGTTGCCGCTGCCGGTGAATATCGCGACGCTGCTTCCAGCCACCGGGGCACACCGCACGAGTATTTCGCCCGCGGCTCCTTTGCCGGCTCGCCGCATCAACTCCGCCGACTTCGTACCTTTCTCAATCGTGGCTCGCTCGCACGCCACGGACTCACTTGCGCTGGCGACGCGGACGCTCATCGGTCAATAAACCCGACTAGGCGTAATGGGCCGTATCCCAGGGATAATCGCGATCGAACGCGTGCTCGAAGTCGTACACGCCGGCAAACTCTTCGCGCGTATCGGTTGGCTGCTTGACGAGGAATCCCAGCTCGACGAGAGTAAATACGATTTCTCCCAAGTCGGACGTTGCGTGAATGCCCCATCGGTCGAGCACGACCCGGCTCATCAAGCCGAATCGCTCCAGCGCCAGCTCGCGACATGAATTCGCAAGCTCCGCGGCGCTGATGTGCCGCCTGGCGTCGAGCTTCGACTGCGAGAACTCCAGAGCCGAAAGCACAAACAGATAGGCCTGCTCGTCGTACCTCGATTCTCTCAGTCGAATCCTTTCCATCACACCATCGCGAAATGCCAGCTCAGGCACCGATGTCGGAGCCTCGCGATGTGAATGAATACGGATACAGCGGAAACTGCGACGTCAGCTCTTTCACTTCGTCGGTGATCGATGCGGCCACCGCGGCATCATCAGTAGCTGCGAGAACGCGGTCGATGAAGCCCGCGATTTCAACCATCTCCGGCTCTTTCATGCCACGCGTCGTTACAGCCGGGGTTCCGATACGAATACCGCTTGTGACAAACGGAGACTGCGTCTCCTTTGGCACCGTGTTCTTGTTTACGGTAATTCCGGCGGCATCGAGCGCCTTCTCCGCAACTTTGCCAGTGAGCCCGCGGTTTCGCAGATCGACAAGCATGAGATGATTGTCGGTACCCCCCGACACGATATCGAATCCAGCTTTTGACAATGCACCTGCAAGAGCCTGCGCGTTTGCGATAATCTGCCGCGAATATTCCCTGAAGGACGGATCGAGAACTTCCTTGAACGAGACTGCCTTTGCCGCGATGACGTGCTCGAGCGGCCCGCCCTGCGTTCCCGGGAACATCGCCTTGTCGATCGCCTTCGCATGCTCGGCCTTGCAGAGAATCAAGCCACCTCTCGGTCCGCGCAGCGTCTTGTGTGTGGTCGTCGTGACGGCGTCGGCATGAGGAACCGGTGATGGGTGATGACCAGTCGCAACGAGTCCTGCGATGTGAGCCATGTCGACGACGAATTTTGCGCCGATCTCGCGCGCAACTTCAGCAAACGGCTCGAACTCGATGATGCGCGCGTAAGCGCTCGCACCGGCGATGATCATCTTTGGACGCTCGCGAAGCGCGATCTCGCGCATTGCCGCGTAATCGATGCGTCCGTCGTCACCTACACCGTAGTGAATTGCGTGATAAAGCAATCCCGAAAAGTTCACCGGCGATCCATGTGTCAGGTGACCGCCCTGCGACAGATCGAGACCCAGCACAGTGTCGCCGGGCTTCAGGAACGCGAGGTAGACGGCTGCGTTCGCCTGAGCCCCGGAATGCGGCTGAACGTTCGCGTGATCGGCCGAGAAAATCTGCTTCGCCCGGTCTATCGCGAGCTGCTCAACCTGATCGACAAACTCGCATCCGCCGTAGTACCGCTTCCCGGGCAGACCCTCGGCGTACTTGTTGGTGAGTGGAGTGCCCATCGCCTCCATCACCGCCTCGGAGACGAAGTTCTCGCTTGCGATCAGCTCGATGCCGTGACGCTGACGCTCCACCTCGCGACGAATCATTGCCGCAACTTCCGGATCGTATTCCGAAAGCATCGGCATCTGTGCGCGTTCGGCTGCCTCAGCTTGCTGCATCACCGTCTCCCTGACTCACCGTCTCTGCGTTGTCGTCGTCGATCTTGTTCACGCGGCGTGCGTGGCGTCCCCCTTCGAACTTCGTTTCGAGCCACTTGTCCACTATAACGCCCGCTTCCGCGTCGGAAACGAATCTAGCCGGAATCACGAGAACGTTCGAGTCATTGTGCCTTCGTGAAAGCTCGGCTATCTCGGGCCTCCACGATAGCGCTGCTCTCACATGCGGGTACCGATTGGCTACAATATCGACGCCTATTCCGCTCCCGCATAACAAAATGCCTCGCTTCGCCTGGCCGGTCGAAATCTCGTTCGCCAGCGGGTGAGCGTAGTCGGGATAGTCACTCGGCGCCTCTGAGTTTGCGCCGAGATCCTGAACGTTGTAGCCCAGGCCCTGCAGCTGCGCGGTGATTTTTTGCTTCAGCTCGAAGCCGGCGTGATCCGACGCAATCGGAATCGTCTCACGAGCGGTGTCACTCATCGCGCCGGCTTCCATTTCTTCTGCACTGAGCTCAACCTGCGCTCGGCGAGGCGGTCAGCCGCTTCGTACGATGGAATTCCTTCTGTTTTTGCTATGTCGTACACGCTCAGGATCGTGTCATAAATCTCGTCGGCCTTGTCGAGTGCATGCTGTGCATCCCATCCGGCAACTTCGCCGAATACGTTGATGACGCCGCCGGCGTTCGCCACGTAGTCGGGGGCGTACAGCATGCCCATCGATTCGAGCTGGTCGCCGTGACGGGGCTCGAGCAGCTGGTTGTTCGCGCCGCCGGAAATAATCTCGAACTTGAATTTCGGAAGCGTCTCGTCGTTGATGATTCCCCCTAGCGCGCAGGGTGCGAAGATATCGGCCTTCACGCTGTAGATATCGTCACCCTGGACGACCTGCGCACCCGTCTCCATCGCCACTCGCTCGGCGCGCTGGGGATCGATATCTGACACGATCAGCTTTGCGCCTGCTTCATGCAGCTCACCAGCGAGATATCGGCCGACGTTCCCGCATCCCTGGATCGCAACGACTTTTCCGGTCAGGTCATCCGAGCCCCAGCGCTGCTTGGCCGACGCCTGTATCGAGCGAAACACACCATGCGCAGTAACAGGCGATGGATCTCCAGAGCGCTCCTTCAATCCCGCGACGTGCTCCGTTTCCATGTGAACGAAGCCCATGTCGGCGGTCCCAGTCCCAACGTCCTCCGCGGTGATGTATCTGCCGCCAAGACTTTCCACAAATCGCCCGTGGGCACGGAAGATCGCTTCGCGGTCAGTCGTTCGGTTGTCTCCCAGAATGACCGACTTGCCGCCGCCGAGATCGAGACCGGCAACGGCATTCTTGTATGTCATTCCGCGAGAGAGTCTCAGTGCATCGGTGACCGCAGCGTCGTCGGATGTGTATTGCCAGAACCGCGTTCCGCCCAGCGCGGGACCGAGCGCAGTGCTGTGGACGGCAATGATTCCCCGGTATCCGCATGAAGGATCACTGGCCACAAGAACTTCTTCGTGGCCCATCGAGGCTAGTGTATCGAAAATTTCCATTTGAAAATTTGCGTTCGTTATAGGATGGTCGGGCGTCGTCTCAACAAGTTCTATTTTGAATACTGCTCACGAGCGATCACGATTCGCTGAATCTCCGACGTGCCCTCGTAAATTTCGGTGACTTTGGCGTCGCGGAAAAGGCGCTCCACTGGATAATCCTTCACGTAGCCATAGCCGCCAAAAATCTGCACGGCCTGATTTGTAGCGAACATCGCGGTCTCGCTCGCGAACAGTTTTGCCATCGACGTCGCCTGCTGGACGTTCACTCCACGGTCTTTCGCCTTCGCGGCTGCATGCATCAGCGCTCTCGATGCAGCAATTCGCGTCGCCACGTCGGCAAGCTTGAACTGAATCGCCTGAAATTCCCTGATGTGAGTTCCAAACTGCATGCGCTCACCTGCGTACGCGGTCGAGGCTTCGAGCGCCGCGCGCGCGATTCCAACCGACTGTGCGGCAATGCCAAGCCGTCCGTTCTCCAGTGACTTCATCGCATAGATAAAGCCCATTTTCTCATCGCCGATCAGGTTTGCGCCGGGCACCCTCATGCCGTCGAAGTTGAGCTGGACGGTTGGTGATGATCTCAAGCCAAGCTTGTCTTCCTTTTTGCCGACGTGAAAGCCTGGCAGGTCGGGAGTGATGATGAACGCTCCGATGCCGCGCGCGCCTTTTCGCTCAGCCGGAGAATCAGTTCTTGCCATGGTGACGATCGCGCCCGCATGACTGCCGCTAGTGACCCAGCTCTTTGTACCGGTGAGAATCCAGTCGTCACCGTCGCGAACGGCCTGCGTGGTGAGCGATGCTGCGTCAGATCCAGCTTCAGGCTCCGAGAGCGCAAAAGCGCCGAGCATTTCGCCGCGCGCCATCGGCGGAAGGAACCGCTTTCGCTGTTCTTCGCTCCCGAACTTCAGAATGATCTGTGTTGGGAGCGAATTGTGAACGCTCATCAGCACGGCGGCAGATGCGTCGACCGTTGCGATCTCTTCGAGTGCGATGAGGTACGTGGACGTATCGAGGCCGAGTCCGTCGTACTCCTCGGGAAGCAGCATTCCGAGAAATCCGAGGTCGCCCATTTTTTTCACGAGCTTCGGCTCGAAGTACGAGCGTTCGTCCCAGTCGGAGATGAACGGCGCGATTTCCTGTGCGGCAAAATCGCGGGCGAGCTTGCGTATCTCGCTCTGTTCCTCGGTGAGATCCAGCAGATCGGAAGGCATTATTTGTAGGTGTAAAAGCCGCGGCCGGTCTTGCGACCGAGCCAGCCGGCAGCGACGTATTTTCGGAGCAGCGGACACGGACGGTACTTCGGATCACCGAGACCCTTCTGCAATACTTCCAGGATAGCGACGCACGTATCGAGGCCAATCAGGTCGGCGAGCGCGAGGGGTCCCATCGGGTGGTTCATTCCAAGTGTCATCACCTGGTCGATCGCTTCCGGTTTGCCCACTCCCTCCATCACGCAGTACACGGCTTCGTTGATCATCGGCATGAGCACGCGATTCGAGACGAAGCCTGGATAGTCGTTCACCTCGACAGGAGTCTTGCCGAGCTGTGCGCTGAGCGCCACGACCTTGTCGGTCGTCTCGTCCGACGTGGCGAGACCACGAATGATCTCTACCAGCTTCATGACCGGAACCGGATTCATGAAGTGCATGCCGACCACTTTGTCAGGTCGTTTTGTTTTCGCAGCGATCTCGGTGATCGAGATGGAGCTGGTGTTGCTGGCGAGAATCGCCTCTGGATCAGCGATACGGTCGAGCTCACCGAAGATCTTGTACTTGAGATCGACGTTTTCGGTGGCGGCCTCGATGATGAGCGCTGCACCACTCGAAGCATCGAGTTCGGTCTCGAGCGACACGCGTCCGAGAATCTCGGGGGGAGCTTCGGCTGAGAGCGAGCCCTTCTTTACCTGCCGGTCCAGATTCTTTTCGATCGTCGCTCTGCCCTTGTCGAGTGCCGTCTGCGACACGTCGATCATCGAGACAGGAAAGCCCGATTGCGCAAAAACGTGCGCAATGCCATTGCCCATCTGGCCTGCACCGACAACGGCAATTCTTTCCGCCATGCTATGACTCCATACGGCGCAATGGCCGCGCGTGCAGGTAAATCAAAACGACGAACATTCCAACAGCGGCCGCGAGACCACCCTCCGGTCCCCATCCTCCACCGGTCAACCAGTCAGGGCCTGCATCGATGACCTGATATCCAGGCGCTCGCACCGCGAGACCGCTGACCGGCGAGTGCAGACCCGCTGCCATGAACCAGTTCCAGGCAAAATGTGCCAGTGTCGTCGCATACAGACTCCTCGTCGCAAGAAGGATCGAGCCAAGGAAAAAGCCAGCCAGCATCACGAGCGAAATCGACTGCGCGTCCGCCCCCGGATTGTTGATGTGCAGCAGCCCAAAAACTATGCTTGTCGCAATGAGGGTCCAGCGCCACCCAAGCGACTCCTTCAAGACCGCGAAAGCATATCCGCGAAGCAGTAGCTCTTCGCCAAACGCGGCAGGCAGAAGATTGGCAAGGCTGATGCCTGCGGCCGCCCACCAGCTTCCCGCGGGTGAATCGATCGACCGCAGCTCGCCTGTGGCCATGAGAAGGATGGAAGGAACGGCGATGGCGAGCACTCCCCAGACCGTGCCGCGAGCGAGAGTGCGCGTGTCAGTCGATTCCCTGCCGAGCCAGACGTACGACCAGCCTTTTCCCTCGACCCATCGCAGCATGATCGCCGTCGCGATGAGAATCCCGCACGGCACTCCCCACCCAATGACCAGCGGTTCGTAACCACGGCCGGCAACGATACCGTTGATGAAGGCTTCGACACTGGAAGTGACGATGAGCGCCGCGACGAATACGAGTACAAAGAGGATGATGCGCCACGGAGCGCGAATTCTGCGCTCCGTGGTGAGAAGAAGGCTTGCCGCGTCCAAATGCGACCTAGCTGGCTCGTTCTACGCTGAGCGCGACGGCATCACCACCGCCAAGGCAGAGCGTAGCAAGGCCGGTACGTGCACCCCGGTCCTTCATCGCATACAGAAGCGTCGTGAGAACGCGTGCTCCGCTGGCGCCGATCGGATGTCCGAGCGCAATCGCGCCGCCGTTGACGTTAACGCGATTCCAGTCCCAGCCAAGGCCTTCTCCATCGGCAAGCGACTGTGAAGCGAATGCTTCGTTCGCTTCGATGAGGTCGTAGTCGCCGATCTGCGTACCCGACTTCTTCATCAGATTGTTGACTGCAAGGATCGGCGCGAAGAAGAGCTCCTGCGGCTCAGTGCCGCCCGTCGCGTAGCCGGTGATGCGAGCGAAAATCTCGAGTCCGTTGGTCTTTGCATATTCCTCGGAGACTACCACTACGGCAGCAGCACCGTCATTCAGCGATGACGCGTTCGCCGCCGTCACCGTCAAATCCGAATTGTCTCCCTTACCCGGAAAAGCCGGCTTGAGCTTGGTAAGACTCTCGGCGGTTGTGTCCTTGCGCGGACCTTCATCGGTATCGACAACTGTGTTTCCCTTGCGGCCGGCAATCTCGACGGGAACGATCTCGTCCCTGAATTTTCCACCTTCGATCGCGGCAATCGCCTTCGCGTGCGACTGAGCGGCGAACTCGTCCTGACTCTGCCGGTTTACCTTGCCCTTCTTCGCCGTATGCTCGGCGTGATTGCCCATGTGGACGTCACAGCTCGCGCACCATAAACCATCCTTGATCATCCCGTCCACCATCTTCTGGTCGCCGAGCTTGACCCCGTTTCGCATACCATAGACATAGTAGGGAGCGTTGGACATGGATTCCTGACCACCCGCGACGAGTACCTGCTTGTCGCCTGCCTTGATCGATGAGGCCGCCAGCATCACGGCGCGCAAACCGGAGCCGCATACCTTGTTGATGGTCAGTGCAGAAACGGTCGCGGGGATTCCGGATTTGAGCAAAGCCTGCCGGGCAGGCGCCTGCCCCGATCCGCCCTGGAGGACCTGACCCATGATGACTTCTTCGATGGCGTCGGGGGAAACTCCCGAGCGCTTGACCGCTTCGCGGATGGCAATTGCGCCAAGCTCCGGCGCTGAAAGGCTCGAGAGACCGCCGAGGAATTTTCCGACTGGCGTTCTCGCTGCCGAGACGATTACAGGGGTTCTTGATAGGTCAGGCATTTGTTCGATCCGGAGGATGGATTTAAGTCTGAAACTTAATCCCCTCCTCAACTACTACTGCCATTTAACTACGATGCACAGATGAAGATGATGACTACACAAGGCCATTAACCGCGATGCACAGATGAAATCGATGCACAGATGACTACAACAAGAAAATTGGGAACACCTCTGGTCGACGGCGCCGTCTCGTACTTCCCTTTAATTTTTTTGCAGTTGTTTTCATCTGTGCATCGTGTTCATCTGTGCATCGCAGTTAATGGCCCTTGTAGTCATCATTTTCATCTGTGCATCGTAGTTAAACGGCTTTTGTAGTTGTAGTTACTCGGCTCGAACATTGTCTTCGAGAGTCCGGTTCCGGTCCACGAAGGCAGCGAGGCCAAGCGTAACCACAAGACCAACTATCGCCGTCATCCATAGCGCCTTTACCGACGGCGGCGGAGCACCCCCTGAGTTAAATGCGTATGCGGCGAGCAACAGGATTACCAAGAACCAGAAACTGTACTGGCCCGCCCTGTTCTTCCCCTTTGTCGTCCCTTCATAGATGGCAGCGCCAATCGCGAACAGCACTACCTCTACCGCCATAGTCGCACGAGGATTGTTCCACAGCCCGAGTCCATAGGTCACGCCGCCGGGATACAACGGCATATCTGCCTTATGCGTGATCCAGTCGAGCACCCAGTGACTGACTACGAGCGCGCCGAGCACGACGCCGCCGCGGGCGTCACCGGTTTTCAACCGGTAGAGGGCGCCGATGACGATGGCCCAGATGCACAGCATCAGCAGGCTGTGTGACCACGGATAACTGGCAAACTCGAGCGGCGTGAACTTCGTCGCCCCAGGAACGATACGGACCGTTTCGATGCCACCGGCGACAAGCACCGGCCAGAGTATGTCGGCAAACGTGGCAGCGACAAAAAGCGCGGGCAGCGAGACGCGCGGGGCTGCCCGCTTACCCGCCATGCCAACCGCAAAATGTCCGATGAACATGTGAGCTCCCTTGAGTTATGGTGCCAGTGCTCGCGTTGCGATCTGGGCTTCCACCATTGCGATGAGATCCGCAACGGGCATCACCTCCTGCTTCTTCCCTGCACCGCGAATTCTGAGCGCAACCGAATCGCTTTCAGCTTCGCGCTTTCCAACAACCGCCATGTACGGAATCTTGAGCGTCTCAGCCTCGCGAATCCGGTAGTTCAGGGTTTCGGAACGGTCGTCGAGATGCGCGCGCGCACCGCGCGCCTTGAGACGCCCGACTACCGACCTTGCAGCGTCAGCGAAATCATCAGCAATCGGAATCACGCGGACTTGCTCGGGTGCAAGCCATAGCGGAAACGCGCCGGCATAATGCTCGATCAGGCCTCCGACAAAGCGCTCCATCGATCCGACGAGCACGCGATGCAGCATCACCGGACGGTGAGGCGCGTTGTCAGCGCCGGCGTATTCGATGTCGAACCGCTCGGGAAGATTGAAGTCGAGCTGAACCGTCGGGCCCTGCCATTTTCTGCCGATCGCGTCGATCAGCTTGAAGTCGAGCTTCGGGCCGTAAAACGCTCCGCCGCCTTCGTCCATCGTGAATTCCTGGCCTCGCCCGCGCATCACGCTC
>JBBQYO010000068.1:0-13196 GCA_038208605.1 Gemmatimonadales bacterium
CCTGTCGCTCCATCACCATCTTCAAGATCTGCCGGTTCTTCGCGGCAATGCCAGTGGCGTATTTCGTCGACGCCTCCCTGGAGAAATAGTCAAACCGCGCCCCCATATCGACCTCGCCTCGCGTTCTCAGGTCGATCATCGTGAGATCGACAGCGGCGCCGAGGTTGTGGCGGCTTCGCGATTCGATGTATCCGTTGCGAAGCAGATCCGGCCGGTGAGCTGACTCGGTCCACGCGACCATCGCATCAGTCGCTTGAACAGGCCGGTAGGCATCGTAAATCTTCAGGCCCAGTCCCTGCTGGCGAAGGTCATCGTTCGCGAGAGCGAGTGCCGCTGCCGCTTCGTCCCGCATGTACGCCTTGTTCGCCTCGTAACCCGGCAGGACTGCGCCAGTGAAGTTGTTCGCGGTGGCATACCGCAGGTCCACCACAATGGTCGTATCGACTCTTTGCACATCGACCAGGAGCGAATCGGCAACGCTGTCGGAAACCAGCGCAAGCTCAGGTGCATTGAACGGCTCTGAACGATTGCGGTGCAAAACGGTGCAGCCGCCGAGTGACAGCAGGAGCGCGGCAAATCCAATGTGGCGACGGTTCATCCTCCTTAAGATATGCTCGTATATTGTCCGTCGCCTATCTTCAACCCCCGGTACATGAACCGATTCGAGATCGTTGCTGCGATCTTTGGTGTCATCAGCGTGTTCCTGAGTGTTCGGCAGAACATCTGGAGCTGGCCGACTGCCATCGTGAATGTCGGGATGTACATCGTCGTTTTCTATCGCTCCAGGCTCTACGCGGATACCGGCCTGCAGGTGGTGTATGTGGTGCTGAATTTCTACGGCTGGTATCAATGGCTCTACGGGGGAAAGAATCGTACCGAACTCCCAGTGAGCCGAACGAGCGCTCGTCTCGCCGCTTATATGGTAGCGATCGGAGCGGTGTCAACCGTCATCATCGGCGGCGTTCTATCTCATAACACTGACGCTGCACTTCCTTATATGGATGCCCTTACAACGAGCACGAGCCTCGTCGCCCAGTGGATGATGACGCGAAAGCTTCTCGAGAACTGGATTGTGTGGGTGTCGGTCGATGTGGTCTACATCGGGATGTACATCTACAAGGATCTGTATGTCACTTCCCTGCTCTACGCAGTGTTTCTCGTTCTGTCGGTGATGGGTTACCTGGAGTGGAAGCGCTCACTGGCCCGTGACACGACGGTGCCATTGCCGGCTTAGACTGCCGGCACCACCGATGGCTCGCCGGCGCGAGATCGCCGAACCTTTGCAAGAGACCTGATCGCAGCTATTCCAAATGCCGGTCCCAGTGACAACACAGCGAACGACCACTGCCATCCGATTCGCGCGGCGATGAGAGGCAGACCCTGAATGGTCACCATCGTGAGAAGAAATCCGAGCGAGG
This sequence comes from Gemmatimonadales bacterium, assembly GCA_038208605.1. GTDB lineage: Bacteria > Gemmatimonadota > Gemmatimonadetes > Gemmatimonadales > Gemmatimonadaceae > UBA4720. The sequence continues at coordinate 1,419 of JBBQYO010000068.1, forward strand.
TCTGAACTGTCAGCGCAGTGCCGACGGCATGCGATGGAACAGATTCCGTTACGAGCGCGCTGAATTGCGCGCTGTCGGCCACCACGAAAAATCCCCACAGGAGCGCTATTGGCGCGACGAGTAACATGGACATCCCGAAGAAAAATCCGACGATCAGCGAGCAGGTACCGCTCACCGCCAATGCGATCGTCACCAGCCGCTCGCGTCCCGAGCGGTCGGCGACAAAACCGCCCCAGACGCAGCCGGCTCCGCCCGCCGCGATAGTGCTGAACGCGATCAATGAGACAGCTGCACTGCTGCTCCCGCGATGCACACGGGACGCAGCAGCGCTCGCCGCGAGAAAAGCGGGAATCCACGTCCAGAACGCATACAGCTCGAACATGTGACCGAGATAGCCGCTCGTCGCCAGCCGCCAATCCCTGACTCTGGCGACGGTCGCGACAAGTCCCCACGAAAACGGCCGCGATGCGAATGGATAGGGTCCATCGGAATAGAACACTCCGACGATCGCACCCGCTAAAACTGCGCCGATCGATGCCGTTGCGATCACCTGCATCACTCCAACCTGCGGAATTGCGTGCACGAGATACGGCGTTGCTTTTCCGACGGTCAACGCTCCCACTATCGTTCCAATAGCGAGGCCGCGCTGACTCTGAAACCAGGTCGAGATCATCTTCATCGCAGGCGGATAAACTCCGGCGAGGAAAAAACCGGTCATGAAGCGCAGCACCAGCGCCGTTCCATAACCGCCCGCTGCTATCAGTCCCGCATTTGCAATGGCGGCAACAATCGCAGAAACAGCGAACAGGCGCTTCGATGGAATGATGTCCGCAAGATTGAGCGCAGCCGCCAGGCCGGTGCCAAATACGAATCCGAGCTGGACGATCGTCGTCAGCCAGCCGGTCTGCTGAGAGTCGAGGTTCCACCGCGCGGCGAGCTGAGGCGACACCGCGCTCGCCGCGAACCACAGTGACATCCCGAGCAACTCGGCAACTGACAGCACGCCGAGAGTGCGCCAGCGGCGTGGGTGTGAATCGATGCCGCGCATAGGCGGGAAAGGTACGATTGGAGCTACTTGTTCGTTCCCTCGCCGCTGCGGCCAGGGGCGCCAGCGGCCCTCCAGTTGGTGAGGCCAAGCGATTGGATGTCCTTTCGGAAAACCGGATCCGCTGGATCGATCGGTGGCCAGCGGCGCGGATCATCGGGGGCTATCGCACCGATCAGATTTCCCATGCCGCCCAAGGCAATCGTTTTATTCAGCGGACTGTCATACTCGGCGACCACGCGATACCGGTGACCCTCTTCGAGCCGGATCGGATTGAACACGAAAAACTTTCGCGACATCCCCTTGATGCGGCCGTCCTTCTCGCGCTGGGCAGGAAGGCGCACGAGAGTCGCTCCGCTGGCTGCGTCATCGAGCCTCACAGCCGCTCCATAGTCATGGAGATGGCCGCCGACAGCGAGCAGCTTTCCACTCACCGGCGCGACGAACTCGAATGACTTCGACGATTTTCCGGGCGCAACATCGAAGGTGTTGTCTCCGCCAACGTCGTTGTTCACGTCGAGATAGACGGGAAGGACTGCGATCAGATCTTTCGACGCACTCGAAGGAACCCAGCTCATCACGATCCGAAGGGTGAGGTTGTCGAGGTTGCGCCCGGTGTCGTTGTGCCACGCCACGTAGAACGCGAGGCGCTGATCCCTGACGAGCGGAATCGCCAGCTTGCCCGGCAGCGTGACCGCTTCAGTTTCTTTCCCGATTGCAAACAGCCGCTCCGTCGCCGAATAAATGAATTGACGGCGGTCGAGGTTGATTCCAATGACGTGGTGCAGAAGCGATCGGGGGAGAATCGCGCCGCGCGAGTCCAGCACTTCAATTCGAAACGCCTTGCCATATCCGTCCACGGGCCAGTCGAACCGAAACAGCTTCAGCTCGCCATCGTGATCCATCTGCATCGATTCGTGCCCCATTCCCGCCATCTGCATTTGCGCCGGGACATCGAATGGAGACGCAGTGATGATCACCTCGTGCCGCACTGAATCGACACGCGTCGTAACGACTTGCGCCCTGCTGCCGCCGGGAACCAGGAACAAACCGCACGACAGCGTCACGATCATCGAGCGTTTTCTCATGAGAACCAATTCCTCGAGCGATTGCGGAGAGACCGAAACAATCGGAGCTGAAAATTCACGGCGACATCACGCGGGCCCAATACGTAACGGTACGTAGCCGCGACAGAACGGCCGTTCGACACCCGGCCGGGTTGACCGAGTTAAAACTTTGCAAGTGCAAGAGTTTGGTCAACTATGAATCCTTATGCTTTTTGGCCGCGTCTAATCAGCCATAGTTCCCGAAGTACCATTCACGACCCGGTGCAGCGGGTCTGCCCCCGAGGGTATCATGCGTTTGTCCGGTCTGATGCAAGTCTCGGCTCTCGTGTTCTGCTGTGCGCTATCTTCCCGCGCCGGCAATGCTCAACAGACAACTCGTTCGCAGAGTGATCCGCGTCCCGTGGCGCACGCCGCCAGGCGCACCGGCACCGTTGCGATCGACGGAAAGATCGACGAAGCGGCGTGGGCTGCGGCGACGCCCATCGGCGAGCTCGTGCAATCGGTCCCAAACGAAGGCAAGGCGCCAAGCGAAAAGACGGAAATCCGCGTTCTCTATGACGAGTCGGCGGTGTACATCGGTGCCCGCATGTTCGATTCGATGGGAGCCAAAGGTGTTCGGGCAGTTCTCACTCGCAGGGATCAGCTCCTCAACGGTGGCAATTCACTCACATCGGACAAGATCGCTTTCGTCTTCGACCCGTTCCATGACAAGAACAGCCGGGACTGGTTCGAGCTGAATCCGCTCGGGGTGAAAGGCGACCATAAGGATGGCGATACGTCCTACGATCCTGTCTGGGAAGGCGCGAGTCACATCGATTCGCTTGGATGGACGGCTGAGTTTCGCATTCCGCTTTCGCAGCTGCGGTTTCCGCGTGATGCGCAGCAGCTCTGGGGCATGCAGGTATGGAGAGCGATCGATCGCCTGAACGAGCAGGACATGTGGGCATTCTGGCGCAGCAACGAGTACGGCGGCCCCGCGTATTTCGGCACTCTCGACGGGATTACCGTGGGCTCCCAGCCGAGGCAGGTGGAGATCGTGCCTTACGTAACTTCGCGCGCGACGATGGCCCGTGTGGCGAGCAACGATCCCTATCATTCCGATCGTCAGGGACAGTACCGCGTTGGGGGAGACGTAAAGCTCAACGTGACGTCGAATCTCACTCTCGACGCAACCATCAATCCCGACTTTGGCCAGGTTGAGGTCGATCCGGCATCGGTCAATCTCTCGGTGTTCGAGACAACGTTCTCCGAGAAGCGTCCGTTCTTCGTATCCAACTCGCAGTATTTCTCGACCGGCGGCTTCAGCTGCTATTTCTGCAATAACGTATCAAGCCTGAGTCTCATCTACACTCGCCGAATCGGACGGTCGCCGCAGCTCGCGGGTCTTGTCGGCTCCCGCGCCCAGTACTTCGATGCCAGCGATGCCACGAGCATACTGGGCGCGGGCAAGGTCACTGGACGTACTGCCGGCGGACTCACCGTCGGCCTGCTCGACGCTGTCACCAACCGCGAGGATGCACGTTATCGACTTCCGGGCGATCTGACTGATCACACGCAGGAAGTCGAGCCGCTTTCCAATTATTTCATCGGACGCCTGCGCAAGGATTTTCGCGGGGGCGCAACGAGAATCGGAACGCTCGCCACGCTCGTGAACAGGAGCCTGAGCAATCCCGATGAAGTGCAGCGTCTTCGCAGCAGAGCTGGTGCGCTTGGATTCGACCTCGACCATCACTGGAGCAACCGGGCCTACGCGCTCAACATCCAGACAGCGCTGACGGACATTGCGGGAGACACGTCTGCGATTCGCCGCGCGCAGTTTTCCAGCGCGCGCTATTACCAGAGAACCGGAAGAAGCGAAACGACTGACGGGCTTTTCTCGACTAGCTACGATCCGACCCGCACCCGTTTGAACGGATACGGTTTCTATGCGCGCGTCGCCAAGGAGACGGGAAACTGGCTGTTCGAGGGCATGCAGAACTGGCGGAGCCCTGGGTTCGAGGCCAACGACCTGGGTGTGCTTGGCCGTGCCGATTACAAGTGGATGCTCGCGAACGCGGTGCGCCAATGGACAACGCCTGGTAGCTGGTACCGTAATATCTGGGCGAACGCGGGCGCGCAGCAGCAGCTGAACTACGAAGGCGATCGCACAGACATCGACTATCACTCCAACCTGTCGGCCACTCTCAAGAATTACTGGAACGCAGGCATCTTCAACATTTACCATCCAAGCACGTTCGATGAGCGGCTGACGCGTGGCGGGCCAACAGTTCTTCACTATGGCTACAACCTCATCGGTGTCAACCTCAGCTCCGACAGCAGGTCGTCGGTTGTGTACGGTCTCAACTACAACTTGACCACACCCGTAGACAATTCCGAAGGCGGAAGACAAGGCTATTATCCGTTCGTAACACTCAAGCCGTCTTCGTCGATGAGTCTTACACTGTCCCCGTCGTATGACCACGATCTTACGGCGCAGCAGTTCGTCACTTCATTCAGCGATGCGACTGCGCCTGCCGGGTTCGGAAATGTCCGCTATGTGTTCGGGCGTCTCGAGCAGAAGACTTTCTCGATGGACACACGGCTCAACACAACATTCACACCTAATCTCACGCTGGAGCTCTACGCCCAGCCGTTCCTGGCGAGCGGGCACTATACGAACTTCAAGGAGTTCGCAAAGCCGCACTCAGGCACGATGACTTATTACGGCCGCGACAATGGCAGCACGGTCGTGAAGAGCTCGAGCGCGACGGATGGAACGACGTATACGATCGATCCGGACGGAGGTGGTGTTGCGAAGGCCTTCACGATTGGAAATCCCGATTTCAACTTCCGGTCACTTCGAGGCACCGCTGTGGTGCGATATGAATACAGGCCGGGCTCGACTCTGTTCTTCGTGTGGACGCAGGCGCGTGATGGGGCAGATGCGTTCGGCGACTTCAATTTCAGTCGCGACCGAGGTGCGCTGTTCCGCGATCGTCCCACGAACATCTTCCAGTTGAAGGCGACGTACTGGCTCGGCCGGTAGCGCTAGTTCATCAGGGTGACCGAAAAAAGCTCGCGCAATTTGCGCGAGCTTTTTTTCTCGGCCAAGGCTATTCGGCAATCACGGACTACCACATTCGGCGGTCGCCTGGCGTAATGCATCGCTGAATCGTGCCGTTGTCGCCGCGATGCCGAAAGTGATTGCCGGAGAGTGAAACGTGTCGTCCGTTGAGGAGCAATACGTCCGGGCCTTTGGCATCGCCGTCGTGGATCGTGTCGAAGCGATTGTTCGACAATGCGAATCTGCCGTTTTGAACGGCTGTCCCATTGCGCGGGGAATAATACAAATGCAATGAGCCTGTGACTCTGTCACAGGCTCATTGCAGGATTTCTTTCATGACCCGGCCGGGTCTCGAACCCGGGACCTACGGATTAAAAGTCCGTTGCTCTACCAGCTGAGCTACCGGGTCAGGTCATGCCACGCCGTAATCTACGGCCGTGGCACGATGACCCGAAGCCCCTTTTTTCCCTATGGCACGATCACCGTCTTCGTGATGCTGGAAGTCCTGCCGGTGTTGTCCGTCACCGTCAACACGACTATTCGAGTCGACGTGTGCGCATAAGTGACGACCAGATTCATCCCCGTTGCGGTCGGGCTTGGATACCTTCCAAGGTCCCAGCTGTACTGGACGATTGAGCCGTTGGCGCTCGACGACGACGATGCGTCGAACGTGCAGGTGAGAGTCGGGCAGCTCCACGTGAAGTGGGCGACGGGCGGATTGTTGGTTGGAGCCGCGACGACGGTCACGGTCTTGGTAATGGAGTTGGTCTGACCAGCGTTGTCGGTGACCGTGAGCGTAATGCTCTTGGTCCCCGCTGAACCGTACGTCGCTGACGTCGTAGCACCAGCAGCAGTCACTGCATTTGCCCCGGGTAGCGACCAGGCGTATTGAGCGATCGCGCCGTCGTCGGTCGATTGGCTCCCGTTCATCGAGCAGGTCAGTCCGCTGCAGCTGACAGTGAAAATGGCAATCGGCGGATTGTCGACCGGCGCACCACCAACCGTGAAGGTCTTGGTGATCGACCCGGTTGCACCTGCATTGTCCGTCACGGTCAGAGTGACAGTCCTCTGCGAAGTGTGAGGATACGCAGCAACCACAACCATTCCCGATGCGGTGCCACCAGGCGATTTGCCAAGATCCCAGTTGTACTGTGAGATCGAGCCGTCATCGGTGGACCCAGATGCGTTCAGCGTGCAGTTCAGGCCGGCGCAGCTGACCGTGAAATTGGCGACCGGCGGGCTATTCCCCGGCGGCGGTGTCGTCGGCGGCGGCGGTGGCGGTGGTGGTGACGTCGGTGACGTGACTAGCGTTACGGACTGCGAGACCGAGACCGACAGGCCGCCGTTATCTGTCACCGTGAGCGTTATCGTTTTGACGCCCGCGGTCGAGTAGTTCGCCGTGCTTGTCATGCCTGTCGGCGAAGAAGGCGTCGAGCCTGACATCGACCACTGGTAGCTCGTGATCGTGCCGTCATCCGTGGATGACGAGGCATTCAGCGCACATGAGAGACCTGTGCACGTGGCGGTGAAATTCGCCGTCGGCGGTCTGTTGTTGACCTGTCCCGCAACCACTGTCACGGTCTTGGTGATAGTAGCGGTTTTGCCGGTGTTGTCCGTCACTGTGAGATTCACTACCCGGGTCGGCGTTTCGGTAGTGTAGGTGACACTCACGTTAAGGCCGCTTGCGGCGGGGTTGGGCTGTCTGCCGAGATCCCACGTGTATTGAACGATGTTGCCGGCCGAAGTCGACGCATCGAACGTGCATGCATATGACGCACACGTCGATGTGAAGTTGGCGGACAGCGGATTGTTCGGGCCCGATGCTACTGCACCGCTGAAGAGAAGCAGATTGGATGAGCCTGGGCCCGGATCAGTGAGCGCATTCTGAGTGGCGGCACTGACGAGCGCAGCGGCGACCTGGGCCGGAAGGGCGTTCGGGTTTGCCTGGAGATACAATGCGGCGGCGCCGGCAACGTGCGGCGACGCCATCGAGGTTCCACTGAGCGTTGCGGAATCAGTATCCGAGTTGAACCAGGCCGAAGTCACCGCCTGGCCCGGAGCGAAAATATCGAGGCACGCCCCATAGTTCGAGAACGAGGCGCGCGTGTCGTTGATTGTGCTTGCTCCGACGGTCAAAGCCTCCGAAACGCGAGCCGGCGAAGTGGCGCATGCATCTGCGTTGTTGTTGCCCGCAGCAACCGCGTACGTGATGCCGGCAGCGATGGAATTCTGTACCGCTAGGTCGAGCGCCGGCGAAGCACCACCGCCGAGACTCATGTTGGCGACAGCAGGTTTGATCGCGTTCGCGGTGACCCAGTCAACACCCGCGATCACGCCAGACGTTGTTCCGGATCCGTAGCAGTCCAGCACGCGGACGGCGTAGAGCCTCGCCTGCTTCGCGACGCCCCATTTCGTCCCGCCGATCGTCGCGGCAACGTGGGTACCATGGCCGTAGCAGTCTTCGGTGCCGCCGTCGACCGAAGTGAAGACCCCCGACGCTCTGCCGCCGAAATCGGTGTGAGTCGCCCTTATCCCTGTGTCGATGATGTAGACGTTCACGCCCGCGCCTGTTGCGCTGTATGAGTAGGTGCCGTTCAACGGCAGGCTCACCTGATCGATTCGGTCCAGTCCCCATTCTGCGGGACTCTCGGAGGCGTCAGCCTTCATGATGCCATCGTGCTCGACGAGCGCCACTTCCGGGTGAAGCTTCAGGCTCGCTATCTCGGATGCCGGCAGATACGCAGCAAATCCGTGGATTGCGTTGTGGTAGAGGTGATGAATCACCCCCGAATGAGCAGTGGCAAGTGACTGCGCAAGGGCATTCACATCAGCTGCGTTGTTCTTGAAGACAACGATGTAAGACTCCGCAACCTCTGCAGACGCCTCAGGACTGAGATGTAACGCGGGACTCGTTGGGGAATCTTGACATCCGCCGAGAACGAGACTCGACAGAGCAATCAGGGCAATCTTTCTCAAGGCAATAACTCCGGTCAGTGGTCGGGATACTGACCGGGGGACTGATGAATCCCTTATTCGGCAACAAACACATCATGTCAACGCGCGCAAGTCTTCCAGCTAATTGATCATCTCGATCCTCGAAACAGGGTTTATGCGGGCGGGCCGTTTTGCTATTGCACCACGAGAGTCTTCGTGATCGTGCCCGTCTTGCCGGTATTGTCAGTCACGGTCAATACCACCGTCCTGTTCCCGCCGTGGGGGTATGCAGCCTCTACGATGACCCCGGCAGCGGTAGGATTCGGAGAGCGGTTCAGGTCCCAGGCGTAGGAAACGATCGAGCCGTCATCCGTTGAGCTCGATGCATCGAGCGTGCACGTCAGCGATGGACAGCTCCATGTGAAGTTCGCAACCGGCGGGTTGTCGACCGGTGGCGGTGGCGGCGCTGGAGAGCCAACCGTAACCACCTGAGTGATGCTCCCAGTCGCGCCCGTGTTGTCAGTCACTGTCAGGGTGACGGTTCGCTGTCCGGTGTGCGGATAGTCGACGGCAATGATTACGCCGTTTCCAGTCGGGTTTGGAGAGCGATTGAGATCCCAGTTGTACTGCACAATCGCTCCGTCATCGCTCGATGCAGACGCGTTGAACGTGCACGTCAGCTGAACGCAGCTCCACGTAAAGCTGGCAACGGGTGGACCGTTGGACGGCGGTGGTGGCGGCGGTGGCGGTGGCGGTGGTGGCGGTGGCGCCGCTGTCGTGACAGTCACGACCTTCGTCGTCGTGCCAGTCTTTCCTCCATTGTCGGTCACCGTCAGCGTCACCGTTCGCTCCGAGGCATCGGGCGGATAGGTCACGGTTACGACGGGACCGGTCGCGGTGGGATTGGGTGTTTTTCCAAGATTCCAGGCGTACGAAACGATTGTGCCATCGTCAGACGAGGGCGAGCCGCTGAACGTGCATACGTAAGCCGCGCAGCTCGAGGTGAAGTCGGCAACCGGCGGATTGTCCGGCGTAGCAGACCCCCCGACAAACAGCAGCTTGTTCACAGAACCTGTCCCGGGGCTCGTGATGACGTTCACCGTCGCTGCAGCGCTGAGCGCAGCGGACACTGCCGCAGGCAGGGCCGCGGGGTTGGCCTGGAGATACAGTGCGGCCGCGCCAGCCACGTGCGGCGATGCCATCGACGTTCCACTCAACGTCGCCGAGTCAGTATCGGAGGTGAGCCAGGCGGAAGTGACATTGTAACCTGGAGCGAAAATGTCCAGGCAGGCCCCGAAGTTCGAGAACGACGCGCGCGCATCGGTGATGGTACTGGCTCCGACGGTAATCGCTTCCGCCACACGTGACGGCGACGAAAGACACGCGTCGGCGTTGCTGTTTCCAGCCGCTACGGCATAGGTGATCCCCGCCGCGATCGAGTTTCTTACTGCCCCATCGAGTGCCGCCGAAACTGCCCCGCCGAGACTCATATTTGCCACGGCTGGCTTAACGGCATTCGCGGTCACCCAGTCGACGCCGGCGATTACGCCGGAGGTCGGGCCCGAGCCGTTGCAGTCGAGAACGCGAACAGAGTAGAGATTGACCTGCTTTGCAACCCCCCACCTCGATCCGCCGATAGTTCCGGCCACGTGAGTTCCGTGACCATTACAGTCCACCGTTCCCCCGGCAATTGTCGAATAGACGCCCGAAGCTCTCCCGCCAAAGTCAGAGTGAGAAGCCCGAATTCCAGTGTCGATGATGTAGACGCTTACTCCAGCACCCGTTGCGCCGTAAGTGTACGCCCCGTCCAGTGGCAGCAGGGACTGGTCGATTCTGTCCAGTCCCCACTCGGTTGGCGCCTGTGTGGCAGTCGCCTGCATCACCTGGTCATGCTCTACCAGCACCACGTCGGGATGACTGCGAATGCTCGCTATCTCGGACTCAGGGAGATACGCCGCAAATCCGTGCAGCGCATTGTGATAAAGCTGATGGATCTGGCCCGAGTGTGCGCTCGCCAGCGAAAACGCAAGTCCATCTACGTCCGGAGCGTCTTTCCTGAAGACGACAATGTACGATTCAGCGGTCTGTGCAGCCGTCCTCGGAGCGGCGACGAGGGCCGGGCTTGTCGGTGCGTCCTGGCAAGACATGAGGACCGCGCTCGAAAGCGCGAGCAGGGAAAACTTTCTCAAGTAGAAAACTCCGGTGAGGGGCAAATCGGGCTTTGGCGCCAATGGCGACGAATGACGATTGCCGTGCCCGAGGAAACGCGGATGGAAAAAACTGAGTCGTCAACGGAACGCGGAAATCTTCGATACCGGATGGATCTCACCCCAGCCATTGTGTCGGTCGACCACGTAGGTTCCGGTCACCCGCACGCGTGAGCCAACTGCTGGCAGAGCAATCGCATTCCTGTATCCATCGCACGCACCATCTACCTTTTTGAGCTTGACAGGGTTGGCGCAGACAATCTCGATCACGAGAGCGCCGTCTTTTTTCTTGAGATTTTTCTTGTGGAGAAGACCTTCCTGGCCTGGGTCCAGCTTCAATAACAGATGCTGGTCCCCGTCGTCATCGGCGTTTGATTCAGTAATTGTACCGGTCGCCGTAACGCATTTCTTTATCTGGGTGAGCCTGACGGGTTTGTATACGTGGCTCCATAGCGAAACATCGCATTCGGCCGCCCGCGTGTTGAATGGTCCGCGAGACGAGCTGTGTGGAACCGCCACAGCTACAATCGAAACGGCAATACGCATCAACTGCATAAATGATATAATCATCACTGGAACCTACTCAGTGCCGGGCCGAGCGTGGGTCACAGCACTCACGATCGTTGTCACTTTCCCTGGAGGCTCGCGTAGTGATATCGAACCCAAACAATCTCCCAATGACGAATCCCAACCCCTCCCAGCCACATACAGAAGAGCACAAGGTCAGCGGTGACCAGCTCCTCAAGAAGGTCAAGCAGATCGTCAAGGAAGGAAATGCACGGCGCATCACGATCAAGAATGACAGCGGTCACGTACTGATGGAATTCCCTCTCACGATCGGGGTGGCAAGCGTCGTCCTCATTCCGCTCTGGGTTGCGATCGGCGCAATCGCGGCTCTCGCCGGCCACTACACGATCGCGGTCGAAAAGCGCGCGCCCTGATCTGCGCGCAGGCAACAAAACGCTGACATCTGCAATGGACCGCTGAAGGTCATTTCGCTGTATTATTGGATATTGAAAAGATGTTTACGTGCGGCCGCCTTCGAGGCGGCCGCCTCTTTTACCCAATATCCATGTCCCTTCGAGCTCTTACATCAGCGCTGATTCTTGCCGCCGCGCCGGCTTTTGCGCAGGGGAGCGCGGCTGTTTCGCCCGCGATTCCGCTGTCGGCAAATCTTCCCGTCGATCCCAAGGTCCGCATCGGCAAGCTGCCCAATGGCATCCACTACTACATCCGGCAGAACGCCAAACCGGAAAAACGCGCTGAGCTTCGTCTCGTGGTCAATGCCGGCTCCGTGCTCGAATCACCGACCCAGCTCGGCATGGCGCACATGCTCGAGCACACAGCATTCAACGGCACGACACACTTCGCCAAGAACGATCTCGTCAAATACCTGGAGTCTATCGGCGTTCGATTCGGCGCCGACCTCAATGCCTACACGGGCTTCGACGAAACGGTGTACATACTGCCGATTCCCACCGA
>JBBQYO010000069.1:0-13065 GCA_038208605.1 Gemmatimonadales bacterium
TGACGCGACGACCTTAGGCACCTCATACCGCACCACGCAAAAAGCAGCAGTCCCCATCACGTAGTCGATTTGCTTCACTGGTGTGTTCGCCGGATAGGTGAGTATGTCTGTCGTCGGTTGTTGCCTCACTTCCTCGCCAATGCCACTCTCGAAATATGGCGAGAGCATTTCAACCTCGGCGCTGGTCGGACCGGCGTTCAGATCACCAGTGAGAATAGTTGCCATGGTATCGAGCTTGATGAATCCGATCAGTTCACCGACCTGAAGCCGGCGGATGGATGGATCGCTCCGATAGTCGAGATGCATGTTGAATACGCGAACCCTTGCGCCACGAACGTCCAGAATTGCTTCCAGCAGACCTGGCATTGGTGAAGGCGGAGCAGTTGAATCCTGCGTCGAGTGCCGCGTCATGTTCCGGTTCGTGAACTCGACAATCGGGTACCTGCTCAGCAGCGCGACGCCGAATTCTCGCGACGGTTTTGCCGGATCGGCGTTTGGGATTTGATAGATGCGCGCGAAGCGGTAATTCATTCCTGTGCCCTTCGCGATAAGAGCCGCCTGATCTTCGAAGCTGCTGCGCGCTGACCAATGCACGTCCACTTCCTGAAGACCGACGATGTCCGGATGCTGATCGCGTATTACTTCGATGACATTGTCGAGTCCCTCGTGCCCGTACTCGATGTTATAGCTCATCACGCGGAGCGAGCGTTCGCCTGATCGAGTTGGGACGCTTGCACAGGCTCCGGTCAGGACGACGATTGCAACCGCCAGAATACCCCTCATCAGGCGAACGTCGCCAACCTTAGCGCGGAGGCAAGTTCGGGAGCCGAACAACCTCGGCCTTTGATCAGTCCAGGTACTGGGTCGAGTCGGCAGTCTCCCAGAATTCGCGTTCGTCCGCCTCAGACTTAAACGTCGGAATCTTCCGCAAATCGTAATGCCAAATTCTTCTTTCAACGATCGTCTTCCCGACCGTCCTCGATCCGCAATTAGTCGTCGATCGCCGATGGCAGTTAGCCCTGAGTCCGCAAGGGTCCTCAATCCGCAATCCAGCGATCTCAGACCGTCAGTTCCCTTCGCCAGCTTCATAGTCGCTCGCGCGAAATAGTTGGCTGACTGCATTCGTCAAGCAAAACTTACTTACTCGTTGAACTCGGCGGGTCCGGGTCAGCGCTAGAATTCGTTTCACCTCTTCGGGCGGGAGCTTCCCGATGCGCCGGCGAATTTCCGACAGCGGGAGATGTTCGCGCTGCAGAAGCTTGATCAGCCGGAGCCGGTCCACATGCTCGGGACCGTAGTGAGCACCCGGTCCGCGCGTTTCGGGAGCAGGTATCGGCCCCTGCTGGATGTAGTACCGGATGGTTCGAAAACTGACTCTAGCCTTGTCGCAGTTCTAGAAGATCAATCGACTCCGGCTCGGGAAACGGTGGCATCTCATGATATGACAGCAAAACTGTTGACTGTCATTATACTCTTACCGTGGCCTGCTGGGCTTAACTGTCTTGTTTGATATATGGTATTGATATATAATATATCCATGAGAACTCTTATCGACATTCCAGAATCAATCCTCGACGAGATCGATTCGCTTGCAAAACGTGAAAAGATTTCGCGGGCCGAGGCCGTGAGGCGCGCCATGGCGGAATACGTAGAGAAGCGCCGAAGCGATGGTGGGAACGCCGCCTTCGGAATCTGGAAATCCAGGGAAATCGATCCGCTTGCCTACGAAGACTCGCTGCGCGGAGAGTGGACCCGGTGAACGCAGTCGTCGACACGAACATCCTCATCGACTACCTGAACGGCTCATCAAAGGCGAAGCACGAGCTCGAGCTTTTCGAGACTGTCTACATCAGCCTCGTCTCTTGGATGGAGATTCTCGTCGGGGCTCAGGAAGCCGAAGAAGAGTCAAAGATTCGTGAATTTCTTCGCCGCTTCACTGTTCAACCCGTAGACGAGGGTGTCGCCGAACGCGCTGTTGAAATCCGGCGAAAGAACAAGATCAGGCTTCCCGACGCGATTATCTGGGCCACTGCACAACAGCTAGGGCTGCTGCTGGTGACACGCAATACGCGAGACTTTCCGCGCAATGATCCGGGCATTCGCGTCCCCTACCAGACATAAGCGAATCGGGCACGCCAAGCCGCCTGTCGGTTTGCCTGTCCCACCTGCAGCTCCAGGCTACGCGGTGAGGATCGATTGACCGCCGAGGCCGCCGAGAGCGCCGAGGAACTACCGATTTCTGGTTAGCGAACGGCGCTTGATGCCGTCAGCCAGGCGACATGCGTGGAAGTTGATGAGGAGCCCACGCTCAATGTTGGCGAGTCTCAGATAGCTCAAGAGCTGAGCTTCATGAATCGGCGCAAGCTTCTGAACCGTTTTGATCTCCACTATGACTTCGCCATCGACGATCAAGTCGGGCCTGAAACCCACGTCGACTGTTTCGCTGCCGTATTCCACCGGAATAGGCTTCTGTTGTTCAATGTGCAAGCCGGCCTTGCGAAGTTCGTGCGCAAGGAAATACTTGTAGACAGACTCGAGCAATCCCGGTCCGAGGACGCGGTGGATCGCGATCGCCTTCCCGATGATTTCTTTGGTGATAAGGTCTTCTGGGTCGTTCAGAGAGCGCATAGACACGGTATCGCTCGCTCGTTTAAGCGTGAAAAGACCATAATGCTGCGAGTAAAATCAAAAAAAAAAAGGACAGTGGTTTGTTCTCGGCGTTCTCGGCGGCCTCGGCGGTCAATCCCTAAAGCCAAACCGCTGGCACCCCACGATCGAGCCCCATAGCTTCTCGACGCATGAGATGGATCTTTCTCGCCCTGGCGATTCTCCCCTCGACGGCACTCGCCCAATCCCCGGCGCCAACACGAACCATCCTCGCCATTGGCGCTCACGCCGGCGACGCTGAGATAACTTCCGGCGCCCTTCTCATTCGCCAGCACAAGAAAGGCGACCGCATCGTCATTCTCCACATGACGCTCGGGGAAGGTGGCAACCCGAAAATGTCGCCAGCCGCATATGGCGCGCAGAAACGCCGCGAAGCGCTTGCTGCCGATTCGGTCATCGGGGCCGAGTCGATCTTTGCGCCGTACAAGGATGGTGAGATACCGAACGACGAGGCTGCCCGACGCTACGTCGCCGACGTGATGCGGCAGGTGAAGCCCAACTACGTCATCACGCACTGGAAGAACAGCATCCACAAGGATCACTCGAACACGAGCGCGATCGTCCAGGATGCAGTTCTGCTCGCATCACTCGATGGCGTCGTTACTGCGCATCCTGCGTATCGCGGAATTCGTGGCATCTGGTACGCGGACAACTGGGAAGACGGCGACGGATTCCAGCCGTACATCTACGTCGATGTGTCGGACGATGTCGCGCAGTGGCGCGACGCGGTATCGAAGTACGAATTCATCCGCGGAGGAATCTCTTCGTTCAGATACCTCGAATACTATGACGCGCTCTCGATTGTTCGCGGTGCTGTGGTTGGGAAAATCCGCGCTGTAGCGTTCGACATCGACAACTTCGGCAAACGGCGGGTGCTGGACTCGTTACCTTGACGCTCAAGTCGATCCGGTCGGCTTACGTCCTGAACGTCGGTCAATTTCCGTATATTTGGGGATGCGCGATTCAGCCTTGACGATCAGATCGCACGACCTGCATGCCCCGGAAAGCGATGTCCACGCAGGAACTTCCGCGGGCGACAGGCTAGCGATGATGTGGCAGCTCACGCTGGACGCTTGGGCATTCACCGGACTCGACGATGCTGAATCCAGACTTCCGCGACATATTGTCAGAGTTCAACGCCAAGGGCGTTGAGTACCTCCTTGTCGGAGCCTACGCCGTAGCAGTCCATGGTCTGCCGCGAGCTACCGGAGACATCGATCTCTGGATCAGATCAACGCCCGATAACGCCAGAGCTACCTGGATGGCTCTCGAAAGTTTCGGCGCACCGCTCGATCTCCTGACACGCGACGACTTCGAGATGCCGAACAGAGTCGTACAGCTCGGTATAAGTCCCCGCCGCGTGGATCTGCTCACTTCAATTGACGGAGTCGATTTTGAGATGGCATGGCGCGACCGCATTTCCGTTCGCGTTGACAACATCGAAGTTCCGACTATCAGCCTCGCGCATCTCATCGTGAACAAGCGCGCAGTTGCGCGGCCACAGGATCTGGCGGACGCCGATCGACTGACCGAAATCGCCTCACGCCGCTAGCGGTGCGCCAGTACATGAAGCGGATCTACCTCATTCTTGCGATTCTTCCGCTCGCCGCAAAAGCACAGGCACCGGCAGCACCGGCCCGCACGTTCATCCGAATCAACCAGCTCGGATATCTTCCGCGCTCACCGAAGATCGCGATAGTCTGCTCGCTCGACTCCGCACTCATCCGCACCTTCATCGTGCAGAACAGCGAAGGCCGCGTCGTCGTCGGCCCACGCAAAGCGAAGAATAGCGGAGCGTTCGGACCCTGCACATCGACGCATCGCCTCGACTTCTCGGGTCTCACAAAACCTGGCCGCTACACGATCGTGGCGGGCGGCGCGTCATCACCTCCGGTCAACATCAACGCCAGAACCTACGACGGCGCGGCGGACACATTGCTTCAGTACATGCGCGAGCAGCGCTCCGGATTCAATCCAGTCATCCGCGACTCCGTTCACAAGCACGACGGACTCATCGTCGATGACCCAGCACGCGCCAACAAGTTCATCAACGTGAGCGGTGGGTGGGCCGACGCATCCGACTACCTCCAGTACGTCACGACATCAGCGAACGCGACGTTCGTCATGCTCATGGCATATCGCGATCACCCGAAGTCGTTCTCCGATCACTTCGACGCGCGCGGACTTCCCGGCTCGAATGGAATTCCCGATGTCCTCGACGAAGCCCGTCATGGACTCGAGTGGCTCCTCGCCATGTATCCCGCCGACAACGACATGTTCAACCAGCTCGGCGACGATCGCGACCACACTTACTGGGATCTGCCATGGACCGATTCGTCGGACTACGGCTGGGGCAAAGGCAAGGAGCGTCCGGTGTATCCATGCACCGGGAAGCCGCAGGGGATTCTCAAATACAAGAATCGGTCTGACGGAATTGCGTCGACGGCGGGCAAATATGCATCAGCCTTCGCGACCGCATCGCTGATCTTCGCGAAGACCGATCGCGCATTTGCGCGAACGCTTCAATCGAAAGCTCTCGCCGCATATGCACTGGGCCGAGCGAAGCCGGGCGTGTGCCAGACCGCGCCGGGACGGGCGCCTTACTTCTATGAAGAAGACAACTGGCACGACGACATGGAGCTTGGTGCCGCGTCACTCGCTGCTCTCACCGGCCAGAAGAAATTCGTCGATGACGCGATGCGCGACGCATCGGCCGAGCCGGTCACTCCGTGGATGGGCGCCGACACAGCCCGCCACTATCAATGGTATCCGTGGCACAACAACGGGCACTACGAAGCATGGCGCCACGCCTCGCCCGCTCAGCGTGCGCAGCTCGCCCTATACTATAGAAGGGGCATCGAGGCAGTTGTGGGCCGGGCGCACAATGGGTTCCGCGTAGGAATCCCGTTCATCTGGTGCTCGAGCAACCTCATGGCGAGCTTCGCGACCCAGGCGTACCTCTATCGCCAGATGACTGGTGACAGGCACTTCATCGAATACGAGGCCGCCGCGCTCGACTGGCTGCTCGGCGCCAACCCCTGGGGCGTGTCGATGATCATCGGTCTTCCAGGCTCAGGCAACTTTGCGCGCGATCCGCACTCGGTGGTAGCGAAAGAGCTGAAGCTTCAGCTCACCGGGGGGATGCTGGACGGACCTGTGTACCGTTCCATCTATGGCAATCTCAAAGGCATCAGCCTTCATGACGCCGACGAATACGCGCAGTTCAATACTGGCTTCATCGTTTACCACGACGACGTCGGAGATTACTCAACCAACGAGCCGATCATGGACGGTACCGCGAATCTCACGTACCTGTTCGCGGCGATGGCCGAGCGGCGCTAACGCGTTTACCTGACGTCGAATACCGGAGTTGCTGCCGGGTCCGACGATAGCGTTCGTCCATTCGAATCGAGCAAGCTGGTGAATATCACGCGATATCTGCCGGCCGGCACTCCGGTCGGAATCTCGAAGAGAGTGTTGACTGATGCGCCCTTCGTCAGACGTCTTGCCTCGGTCGTGCAGGCTCCGCCAGCGGTTGGCCACTCGAACGCAACGATCCAGTACTTGTTCTCCTGCCGTTCCAGCTTCCGCTGGCAGAGATTGTACTCGAGGGTTTTGTCTGTTGCGTTCCTGATCGTCGCTTCGCCGGTGTTTCCCCGTTTGTAGCTGTTGTTATTGATGGTGATTCGATAATCGTTGGACGTGCCAGATCCGCCGAGGAATCCAAAACAACTGCTGAGCGACATCACGCCAAGCAGGGTAACGAGTGCCAGCGAATAGCGACTGAACCAGTTTCCGGATTTCAGTTTCAATGTCATCTCCGTTTTGATGAGACGGTACGAGCCTACCACCGTCAAGAATCCTGCCGCCTCGCGCTTCGATACTCGGATACACTGCTTCACGACGAACAGCCGGCGGTGCACTGGCTGACACCTCAAAGAACATATCCTTCCGGCTTCCGGCCAACCGGCCATCGGCGGCCGGCGGCAGCGGGACGTGCTGCGAGCTTCACGCAGCAGCCGTGAGCATCCCTTCCGTTTCGGCCGGCTGCCGGCGGCCGGAGCGCCGGAAGCTGGAAGGATTCCCTCCGTTTCAGCCCGCAGCCAATGGCCGGCCCGCCGTCAGCTGGAAGGATTCCCTCCGTTTCAGCCGGTAGCCAATGGCCGGCCCGCTGTCAGCTGGAAGGATTCCCTCCGTTTCAGCCGGTAGCCAATGGCCGGCCCGCCGGCAGCTGGAAGGATTCCCTCCGTTTCTGCCGGTAGCCAGTGGCCGGCCCGCCGGCAGCTGGAAGGATCTTTCATCACCACTTGGTTTCCATCCTAGGCTCCATGGATCGAAGTCCGTGGCGGAGAGATCAATTTCTTCGTCAAGGAACATCGCGGTCTTTTGTTGCGAGAGAAGAGACTGGCCGAAGTACACCCTGGCGTACATCTGGAAATCGAGCTCGTTCTCTTCGAGCTCGTTCAAGTAACAGAGAACATCGTCGGCGTCGTGTTGTGAAAATTCACTCGCATACCCGTTCGGGATGCGGCCGGCGTGGATCATGTCGCGAGTCCACTCCCAGTGCAATCGGCGAGGGCCTCGTTGCTCGAGCTCCTCGAAGCATACGATTCGAAACGGATTTCCAAGCCCGGTCGACACTGCAAAGACTCCTCCATTGGGCCTCTTCGAAGGATCGTTCACAAGCAATGGAAGTCCATACGCTTTGTCGTAGTCAACAGCATCGCTGATAGCATCTTCCGAAACCCGGCTTCGTTTCGCGGCGAAGGCGTTGGCATCGACGGAGCTCACTCCCTCATACGGGCCGCGCCCGCGAATTCGCGCGGCAATGTTTTTCTCCACGATTCCTCGGCCGACATCGGTCCGGCTTCCCGGTAACCGGCCCTCGGCGGCCGGCGGTAGCCGAACTCATGCCGCGAGCCTTCATACGTCGGGTGTAGCATACCTTCCGTTTTTGGCCAGCAGCCAGCAGCCGGAACGCCGGAAGCTGGAAGGATTTCCTCCGTTTCAGCCGGCCGCCAATGTCCGGCCCACCGGCAGCTGGAAGGATTTCCTCCGCTTCACCCGACCGCTAGTCGCTGGTAGCTGGCTGGGGCAATGACACGCCGAGTCGGATAGCGAAACCCGACCGAAAAATTCCAAGGGCTTAACGAACTCCTCCAGTAGCATCTCACCAGGATTAGTCGTTCCAGCCCTGCGCGAAACTCCGTGCCTGAGCGCGTTCGCCGGGATAGCTTGGGTCGCTCAACCTCCCTCATGCAGAGTTCGACGCATGGAGCTCCGCGACCAATTACAGTCCACTCTCGGAGACGCCTATTCCATCGAGCGTGAGCTCGGCGGAGGAGGAATGTCCCGCGTGTTCCTCGCGACCGACACCTCGCTCGGCCGCAAGGTAGTCGTCAAGGTTCTGAGCGGAGACGCCCTCGCATGGCTGAGCGGTGAGCGTTTTGCGCGCGAGGTTCGACTCGCGGCGTCGCTTCAGCATCCGAATATCGTGCCTCTTCTGACTGCCGGACTCGCCAACGGCATTCCGTACTACACGATGCCGTATGTGAGAGGTGAATCGCTTCGGATACGGATGAAGGAGCCGCGCATTTTGCCGCGGCGCGAGGCGATCTCGATCCTGCGCGATGTCGCGCGTGCGCTCCAGTACGCGCATGGTGAA
Source organism: Gemmatimonadales bacterium (assembly GCA_038208605.1). Taxonomy (GTDB): domain Bacteria; phylum Gemmatimonadota; class Gemmatimonadetes; order Gemmatimonadales; family Gemmatimonadaceae; genus UBA4720. The sequence goes on from JBBQYO010000069.1 coordinate 8,333, forward strand.
GGGGTCATTCACCGGGACATCAAGCCCGACAATGTCCTCTTGTCAGGCGACGCCGCAGTCGTCACCGATTTCGGAATCGCCAAGGCGATATCAGCGGCTCGAAGCTCGGCATCCAGCGATTCAAACGCTCATCGTGGATCGACCCTGACGCGAGCTGGCTCAACAGTCGGAACGCCAGCTTACATGGCTCCCGAACAAGCCGCGGCCGACACGCTCGATCACCGCGCCGACATTTATTCCTGGGGCATGGTCGCATACGAGCTTCTCGCCGGTGCTCATCCTTTTGTGAACAAAACTTCCGCCATTCACTTGATGGCGGCACAACTCACTGAGGTTCCAGCTCCGCTCGCTCTCAAGGCGCCTGACCTTCCGTTGTCGCTCACGAATCTGGTGATGCGCTGTCTTGAAAAATCGCCCGAGCAGCGGCCCGCGTCGGCGACCGACCTTCTCGAGACAATCGACACCGCCTTCGAGACACCCGGTCAAACGACAGCTCCCGCTCCTCGAGTCAATCGCAACAAACTGGTTGTGTTGACGTTGCTTCTCGCAACGCTGCTCGCGGTTAGGTGGATACGGCTCTTGGTCACGACGTCACGACACTGCCGTGCCCGCTGCAAAGAGTTCTGTCGCCGTCCTTCCTTTCGCCGATGATCGACCCGATTCGGCGAACGCTTATTTCGGCGAGGGTATAGCCGACGAGCTCATGACCGCGCTTGGAAAAGTCCCCGGCTTGCGTGTCGCTTCGCGCACCTCGGCTATCGCAGTTGGACGGCGACACGACCTTGACGTACGCGAGATCGGGCGCCAACTCGGTGTCTCGGCAGTAGTCGAAGGTACAGTCAGAAGATCTGGCGATCAGTTGAGGGTGACGGCACAGCTCACCAACGCAACCGATGGACTGACGCTGTGGAGCGAGACATACGAGCGACAGAACGCGAATGTCTTCGCAGTGCAGGACAATATCACGCAGGCTATTGTTGCGGCGCTTCGCCCTGAGCTGGCGGGTGGGGGTCGTGCTAGTGAACAAAACAAAAGAACCGGTCCCGGCACATCCAATCCTGAAGCCTATGATCTGTATCTTCGCGGGCTGTACCTGGTGGAGCGGCGTGGCGCGGGCGTCGCACAGGCAGCGGTTTATTTTACTCGTGCGATCGAGAAGGATCCCGGTTTTGCTCGCGCATATGCAGGGCTCGCTGGAGCGCTGGAGCTCTTTCCGTATTTCGCAGGAGTTCCGGCTTATCGAATCGAAGCCCGCGTGCGCGATGCTGTTGAGCGCAGTCTCGCGCTCGATCCCACTCTTGCTGAGCCGCGCGTGGCGTTAGCAATGGCGCACTGGCACGCACTCGGGTGGAATGAGGCAGAAGCAGAATTTCGCCGCGCTATTGCTGCCGACTCGACTTCTCCGGTCGCACATACTCAGTATGGCCGATTCCTTATGAGCGTCGGCCGAATTCCTGAAGCCGTTCGAGAATCTCAAACTGCACGAAGGCTCGACCCCCTGGCAGGCACAGCGTCAGTCCTGCTTTCTCACGCGCTCTCATTTTCGGGCGATAATGTGGCGGCGTGGGAGGACAGCAAGCGCGCACGCGAGCTCGACCCTAATCTGGGGACGGCGCGAACCTTTCTGGCTTTCGATCGCATTGCCGTAGGACGGCTAGATGAGGCGCGTGTAATTGCCGGTGAGACAGATACGCCTTTCCCGTTCACCGGAATGACGGCGTATATCGTCGAGAAGACAGGCGACACGGCTCGCGCCAGCGGCATCAGAAAAAAACTCGATGAGATGCCCGACACAACCTGGCTCGTTCACACAATGCGCGCGTATGCGTATCTCGCGGTTCCCGATACGGCCAAAGCATTGTCTGAAATGGAGGAAGCCTTCGCGCGGCGGGAAATAGTTCCGCAGACGATGTTCTTTGCCGAGCGCCTGTTCGACCCCATTCGACACAGCGCCCGCTTCGCGGCAATTCTCCGGAAAGCGGGGCTGGAGGGAAGAGGGTTCACCGGTCCGACAGGTGGCCGGCCCGCGCGCTGAACTATCCGTGGCCCAGAGTCGCATGTTCGGCTAAATTATCGCGCCGGAAATTGGTGTCAGAAACCGCTGACATGGCCTGAGCGAAATACCTGGCTGTCGACGCTGAATTTGTAGTTGATATTGGGCTGATAACGAAATCGAAGGCCGCGGGATTCCATACGCCTGCCAAGTGCCGCGTGTTGGTTTTCATGCCTGCCATTTGCGCGAGGTTCCGATCGTTTGAAGTCCGACGGCCCGCGCAGCGAGTGCAAGCGCACGGTCATGCGTTGCGAGAACCAACTCCTTTCCTCTGGATTCGCGCCACATGTCCGCTGTCGCAAGGTGGATTGCATCCAGTGTCCCCAGAGGAGCGGGCATCGGCTGCGCCGCTCTATGCAGCACCGCGCTCGTGAGCTCCACCAGTTCGAGTGCTTCGATCACGCGATAGACTGCCTCACGGCGAACTGCTGATACTTGACCGGACAACTGTCCGCTCAAGTGGAGTCGATCGAGCGTTCGAAGGCACTCGACTTCGATCAACCCGCTTGCGACGCCTGTTGTGATTGTCTTCCACTCCGCCAACTGTCCGGGTTGCCCGAGAACAACCCGCAGCACGACCGACGAGTCGATGTACGCGATCACCGTTCTCTGTTCCGGTCCTGGAGAAGAAACTCGACCGGATCGGCATCGAGCTTTACGGGAGAAGGAAGCTTGATGTCTCGAAAAGACTTGTAGACGCGCACGGGCTCGCGAACGATGAGTGCACAACGAGCAGTGAAAGGCACGATCCGCGCGATTGGCTCATTGCGGTCGTAGACTGTCACTTCTTCGCCTCGCTTCACTGTGCGCAGGTGCTCGCTGAGCTTGGCCTTCAGGTCTGCAACGCCTACTTTGGACATGGTCATAAGATAGTCATGATATGACTACCCTGGCAAATGTTGCGTCGTTTTGTGGAACGAATCCTTCCGGCGTCCGGCTAACCGGCCGTCGGCGGCAGGCGGCAGCGGAACATGCTGCGAGCTTCAGGCAGCAGGCGTGAGCATCCCTTCCGTTTCGGCCGGCTGCCGGTGGCTGGAGGGCCGGCAGCCGGCAGGATCTTTTACATCCTGTTTATGGTGTGCTCATGTGAACAAACTCTATGTAATGACCATATCTGAAGAATCGGTTACGCCACTACTCTTCATTAGAGTAGGCCGCCGCACGATCTTAACCCCTTATAAGAATCCTTCCGGCTGCCGGCATTCCGGCCATCGGCGGCCGGCCGAAAACAGAGGGAATGGAGCTTATAGCATCAGTTCTGTTATGGCCGAGGGCCGAGGGCCGACGGCCGGAATGCCGGAAGCCGGAAGGATCTTTACGGCCCGTCACTTTCACCTAGGCATCGCCATCGATCGCCGATCGGTTCGTCGCGGACGCGGTTAAGATGTACGTTTCCTTCCCGATTTCGCCGAGACATGATCCAGCTTCGCGACCAGCTTCAGGCATCTCTAGGAGACGCATACATAATCGAGCGTGAGCTCAGCGGTGCCGGAATGTCCCGCGTTTTCGTTGCGCGCGACGCGGCGCTTGGACGCCGAGTGGTGGTGAAGGTCTTGCCGGAAGAGTTGTCGGGCGCTGTTTCGATCGCCCGCTTTCGTCGCGAGATCGCAGTGGCTGCTCGCCTTCAGCATCCGCATATCGTTCCAGTACTCGCCGCGGGCGAAGTGAACGGCCTTCCCTACTACACGATGCCGTTCGTGGAAGGCGAGTCTCTCCGCGAGTTTCTCGCGCGTGAGAAGCCTTCGTTCCCCCAGATGATCACGATTCTGCGGGACGTTGCGAGGGCACTCGACTTCGCGCACAGCAAAGGGATCGCACACCGCGACATCAAGCCGGCGAACATCCTGATTGCCGGGACATCCGCGGTCATCGCTGATTTTGGGGTCGCCAAAGCACTTTCGGATGCAGCGTCCGGCACTGAGCTGACGTCTGTCGGCTCAGCCCTTGGCACGCCCGCCTACATGGCACCGGAACAGGCAGCGGCTGATCCCAATGTCGACGGGCGAGCGGACATCTACGCGTTTGGAAGCATGGCGTATGAAATGATTGCCGGCCAACCGCCATTCGCGGGGCGAAGTCCGCAACGCATGATGGCCGCTCAGGTTACCGAATACCCACAGCCAATATCCGCAGTTCGTCCGGACACTCCGCCAGGTCTCGCGAACCTGGTGATGAAGTGCCTCGCGAAGAATCCTGAGAGTCGTCCCCAGAGTGCGACGGAGATTCTTCACGAGCTTGATGGCATAAGCGAGGGAGCTCACACACCGCCGCAAGCCTTCACACCGCCGGAAGCTCGCGCCCGTCGCTTGCCAGGGTTCGTATGGATCGGCGCCGCGGCAGTCGCGCTTGTTGCTCTGGTTGCCCTCGGATTCTGGTGGCGATCTCGCTCCGCCGGGGCTGACATACGCTCGATCGCTGTTCTTCCATTCGAGAACACCAGTGGCGATTCCACATTCGATTATCTCGAGGATGGTATCAGTGATCAGGTTCGCGACGCACTGAACGCGCTTCCTGCGCTGACGGTGAGGGCACGAAGTTCATCGCGCAACCTGGCCGGTGAAGCACCGAACAGGATTGGGTCGAAGCTCAGCGTCGGTGCCGTACTTCAAGGAACGGTGAGCAGATCGCGCGATCGTTTGCATGTCACGGCGGAGCTCGTCCGCACGTCCGACGACGCAGC
>JBBQYO010000070.1:0-13053 GCA_038208605.1 Gemmatimonadales bacterium
CGTCCTCCATCGCCAGCACGATGATCGCCGAGTGGCTGCCGGCGCGCAGCTTTCGGCCGTTGAGCAGCATTACTCTTCGGCCGATGATCGGGAACGTGTGCTCGAGCTCGAAGTCGTTGAACACCGAGCTCGTTGGAATCACGTCTTCGAGAAGCGTGCGCAGTGCGGGGATATCCCACTGCCCATTCCCGAGCTCGTAGATCAGCTGGTCTTCGGTTTCACTCGGCGAAACATGAAACGTCTCATAGAAAGCGCGATTGGCGCTTTGAACACGGAGGGTAGTGTCGAGCATGAGCAACGGCTCGCGCACAGTGTCCACGATATCCTGCGCGTACGTTTCGATGTCTTCGACAAACGGTTTTGTGTCCATAGCACTCCGGTAGCGTTCAATCTAGTTCGCTACCGGCATAACCTCCGTTTTGGAGAAGATTATGCCGAGAGCTCATCCTATGGGCGCGATCTGGTACTGCTCCAGCTTCCCGTCATAGGTCTCATAGGTCCACACGCGCAACGCGCGGTTTGGAAACATTGCTCGGAATGAGCGCAGCGTCATTCCGCCACGCTTCGATGTCCCGGTCTGCACGAAGTTTGTCGGCGTTCCCAGCGGAGACAGGCTCTCGGAGAAATCCTTCAGTGCGGCGTCGCTGAAGTATCCATTTGCATTCGACGTGAACAGCGCTCGATCGACCGTTCCTTTCTGGAGGCCCGCGAAAATCGCCAGGGCCTGAGCTGTGCGATTCGCGGCGAGCGCATCTTCGGTCGTGAAAAGCAATCGCGCGATCTGACTGGCGATCGCGCCAGACGCAGGTGCTGCATCCTGATTCGTGAGTACAACGATCGCTGCGGTGTCATCGGGATATACGAAATTCTCCGCAGTGAAGCCCGACACTTCACCATTGTGCTCGATGAAGAAATGTCCGCCTGACATCTGCGTGAACTGGCCGAGACCGTAGTTGCTCGACGCACCGTTCCGGAGCGTCGTTTCGCCAAACATCGCCTGGTACGACGCAGGTGCCATGAGGCTCCGCGTGAGGAGCGAGATATCCCACTTCGCGAGATCAGACGCAGTCATTGCCAGCATCCCCGCGCCATACATCCATCCCTTGCCGGCATCCGGTGCTGCGCGCAACGGGCCAAGCCCATACCTGATGTAACCTGTCGCATCTGTAACGCGCGGGTTCGAGTCGAAGTTGCTCGCGCTCTTCATTCCAACCGGGTCGAGCAGATTCTTCTGCACGAATTGAAAGAACGGCATTCCACTCACCTTCTCCACGATCATCGCGGCGAGGACATAGCCGGTGTTGCTGTATTGCCATCGCGTTCCCGGCTCGAAGTCGAGCGGCTGTTTCGCCCACCGATCCATGATCTGCTGCGGAGTCGCGTCGTGACGCATCGGCTCCATCAGGTAATCCTGCGGCCAGAAATCCTGATAACCCGACGTGTGCGACAGAATTTGCCGAATCGTCACTTCATTACCACGAGACAATCCAGGAATGTATTTGCCGACGGCGTCATCGAGCTTGAGCTTGCCTTGCTGCTGGAGCAGCAGCACCGCCGAGGCGGTGAACTGTTTGCTGATCGATCCTACGGCGTACCGCATATCGGTTGATGCGGGGGCTCGCGGTTCGAGCCTGGCCGCGCCGTATGCCTTCGCCAGCACCACTCGCCCGTGCTGCACCACCGCAACACTTGCGCTCGGCACCCCGGTGTTGGTGAGCACCTGATTGGCGATCGAGTCCACAGCGGTCTCGAGTCTCGAGCCGGTTTGTGCAGATGCATGGATAGCCGTCGAGACGACAAGCGCGCCAACGATGAGAAGTCTCATTGCCATAGGAAGACGGGGCTGGGGGTAAGCGATTCTAACAGAATACTACAGCGGCACTACATTTTCACGATTGGCCATCGCGCAGCCGTGGAGCAGGAGGAGGACTTGAGACCGGAGCTACTCGAATGGGAAAACTTCTACGTCATCGTCGGGTCGTCGGCAGGTGCGCTGACGGGCTTGCAATTTGTTGTAATGGCATTGGTCGCTGAAACTAAAGGTCGCTCAACGTCCGATCTGATCGGCGCCTTCGGAACGCCGACCATCGTTCATTTCTGCGCGGTGCTGATGTTGTCAGCAGTTCTGAGCGCTCCATGGCACACTCTGACTGTACCCGGATTTCTCCTGGGCGCATCCGGCGCCGTCGGCATCGGTTCCGTCGCCGCCACCTGTGGCTACTGCCGCGCAGCTGCCGACTTGTCTCTGACCGGCCTGAACTCCGAGGACTGCAGATAATTCGGCCAGTCGCGTGAATTCGCGAGCTGCATACCCAGGCTGTAGAGAACTGTCACATCCTCGGCTACGCCGGACAAATCCCATTTCGCAGCGTCGTAGTTGTCAGCGGGCTGATGGTATTGATCCTTGCGATACGCGACGTCGGCCGCGGTGCCCGCCGCGGTGCCCCCATTCAGGAGATCGATTCCGCTGTCCATGTAGAGCATGGGCACGCCGCGCTTCGCCATCGGGAAATGGTCTGACCGGAAGAAATATCCTGCTTCCGGATTTGCATCCGGCGTCATCACTCGATTTTCAGATGTCAGGACTGCCTTGAGACGATCTTCGAGGTCGCTCTGGCCCGAGCCAATGACGAGCGCATCGTGCGCGCGCCCGACCACACTGAGCGCGTCGATATTGAATCCCGCGACGGTCGTCTCCAGCGGATACACCGGATTGCTCGCGTAATACTCGGACCCGATCAATCCCTTTTCCTCCGCCGTCCAGAATGCAAAGACTATCGACCGTTGCGGTTTCGGTCCCGCGGCGAACATTCGCGCGAGCTCGAGCACAGCGCCAACGCCGGTTCCGTTGTCCTGAGCCCCGTTGTAGATGCTGTCGCCATGCGCATCGGGAGCGCCGACTCCCAGGTGGTCCCAGTGTCCACCATAAAGTATCGTCTCGTCCGGATGCGTAGTTCCTGCGATGCGACCGAGCACGTTCTTCGATCGAATCGTTTGCTGCTTGACCTGATAGTTGGCAGAGAATGTCGCGCCGCCTAGCGTCACCGGCTTGAACTCACGCGTCTGGGCGATGCGCTTCTGCGCTTCGAAGTCGAGGCCCACGGCTCTGAACAACCGCACTGCATCGTCACGCTGAACCCATCCTTCCATTAGCGGATGCACGTCTGCCGGGCTCGAGCGAACGATGTCGAACATCGTGTTGGTATTCGAATTCTTTACAGTCGCCCATCCGTACGACGCAGGGGCTGTCTCGTGAACGATCAGCAATCCAGCCAGCCCCTGACGCGCGGCTTCTTCGTACTTGTAGGTCCAGCGTCCGTAATATGTCATTGCCTTGCCGCCAAAATCACCCTGGCCCGATTCGAAGTCCGGGTCGTTGATAAGAACGATTCCGACTTTTCCGTGGAGGTCGCTACCCTTGAAGTCGTCCCAATTTCGCTCCGGCGCGCGAACGCCGTAACCGAGAAACACGAGAGGTGCGTTCGCGATCGTGACGTGATCAACGTTCTGCATCGAAGACCTGATCGCGACCTCGTTTCCCTGCGTTAGCGAAACGTCATCCCCATTCACGTTGACCGACAACTTCGGCGATCCAACGATATTCGACTGGAGTAGGGGCACTTCCTGAAACCACGATCCGTTTGGACCGCCCGGCTCGACTCCAGCGGCCTTCAGCCGGTCACGGATATAGCTCGTCGCAAGCTCTTCGCCGCGCGTGGCTGGGCCTCTACCGAGGAACGCATCCGACGAGATGGTGCGGATGTCTTCGGCGATACGCGAGGCGTTAGCGATCGCTGGCGCGCTGCCAGTTGTCGTGACGGACGGCGTGCATGCGGCAAGAGCGACTAACGCGAGGATACGGGATCTCTGATTCATTTGCTAATTGTATCAGAATCGACGCCGTAACGCAGTGTATCTGGACGAGCCCGCGCGTTCGGCGCGGGCCTGTGCAGCGGACTTCGACTAGCCCTCGATCTTGAAAATCTCCCGGCGTCCTTTGACGACCAGATCGTGGTATCCCTCCATGAGCTTGTCGAATTCCTTCATCAGGTCGGCGGTCATTCCTTTGCCCTGCATCATTTCCTCGAAGCTCTGCATGTTCTCCACCTCGAATTCGGAAACGATCGTCCAGTAGGGCTCTCCGCAAAAATCGGTCATGACCCGAAGTTTGCCCATCCCCGCCTGTTCATTGAGTTTCGACATCGCCAGAAATTTCTCGACCATCGGTTTCACTTTGCCAGGCTTGCAGTGCATGATTTCGCGGATCAGCAGTATGATCATGTCTCCCGGTTGTCTTATGAAAGAGTCCCCGCGCCGCTCGGCGCAGTTCGGCACTGACTAACATGCACACCGGCGACGAACTCTCAAGTGATCTACGCGAGTTGGGCGTCTTGCCTGGCGACGTGCCGATGGTTCACGCATCGGTAATGTCGGTCGGGCTGTGATGCGCGCCGCTCGCCGTTGCAAGCGCCGCCCGGGACCTGTACGTTAGCAGTCTCTCCGCTGCCCGCCGGACTGAGTCTCTTACCGTATTGAGGAGGCACCATGTCACGCGTTGCACTGCTTCTCGTTGTTCCCGTCCTTATTTCCTGCTCGAAAAAGGACGAAGCTCCCGCTGATACATCCGCCGCAATGGCTCCCGCTCCAGCCGCCGGGGCACCCGCGGCGACGACGATGAACATCGCTGGCAAGTGGAGCATGAACGTCATGCCGGAAGGCAAGGATTCGTCGCTGCTGATCTACATGCTCCAAGCGACGAACAACAAGGCTGGATGGAAGATGACGCTTCCCAACCGCCAGCCGATGGACATTCGCGTGATTTCGTTGGACAACGACAGTGTCGTCGTCGAGAACGGCCCTTATTCCAGCGCGCTCCAGGCAGGCGTCATGGTTACGACGCATAGTGCTATGCACATGGATGGAGACAAGCTCGTCGGAAAAACCGTGGCTCACTACGCCAAAAAGGGGCCCGACTCTGTGCGCGTTTTACGAACCGAAGGGACGCGAATGTAGCCGACTTGCCGAAGGGCCGGGATGGATTTGTTATCCCGGCCCGCTCGATCTCGACAGGATTGTTACAGAGTCTCCAATGACCACGCGGCCAGGTTGAACTGTCGAGCCGTATACACCGAGGCACGCCTGCCGCTCGCGCGCAACTGCTCTCAGAACTTCCGGATTCCGCGCCGTGGTTTCCGGGTCGACGTTGATCATTACGCAACGCTTATCTCGCTGGTCGACGCGCATCTGGATCTCCCCGATCTGCAGCACTGCACCGACCCAACCGTCTTCGGGAAACTCCGATCCGCCTTGTGCTTCGATGACGAAGTTCGGCCTGAACCTGAGAGGGTCGAGCTCTGATCCGATCATCGAGCCGAGCTCGCCGATTGTCTGCGTTGAGATCAGCGACAAAGGCATTGTGTCGAAAATGCCTCGGCCCTGCCTGATGACGTGCGATCCGAAACCAAGCTCATCCGCAAGCGCTGGATCGCCAACGTCGAGCTCGGCGCCAGAGGGCGTCATGACGTTGGTGGGCGAAAGATCGGGCCGGTCGGGCTCGAGAAAACGCGGACGATAGCGCCACATTTCCGAGTTTTCGCGAATCGTCAGCCAGGGGAAACCGCTGCGAACCAGACCACCGCGTACGAATGCCCAGCGGCGATCACCGGCCAATCCGTTCCATCCCACGTCGATCGAGCTCATGCGCTCCGCGGCCATCGATTTTACGGGATAGCGAAAGATCGCTATGACGTTTCCGACTACGCCATTCAATGATTCAGAGTTACTCACTGCATTCACTCTCTGTGGCTAACGTGGCTCAGGATGATCCTCACAAGATGTCGCAATCCAATGTCGCTGAGCGAGTGGGGCGCGTGAACAGAGAATTACTGGACTGCCTCAATCTTTGGCACGAATTCGGAGAGCTTCATCTGATTATGTGATCCTTCAGACTGTCTATCCGCGTGACCTCGCTGCATAATTTTCTCCCGCAATTTTTCTGGAGAAAGAGTGACAGACGCAACGCAGATGCCGGTGATCACAGCCGATCAGCTGTTGAAGCAGTGGCAGGGCCACCGCAAACTGACTCGCCGGGTGATCGATGCATTTCCCGAGAAGGATCTGTTCAACTATTCGATCGGGGGGATGCGCACGATGTCCGAATACGCCATGGAATTTCTGTCGATGGCGGCCCCAACGCTGCAGGGAGTCACGACTGGAACCTGGCCGGCGGGTGATGACGCTGCGAAGCCCACGACCAAAGCAGGTCTGCTCGACGCGTGGGACAAGGCGACGGCTGACATCGATACGATGTGGGCAAAAATTCCGGCGGGCCGATGGCAGGAAACCGACAAGGCGTTCGGTCAGTGGGAGATGCCGATTCATTCGCTCATCCTCTACGTCATCGACAACGAAATTCACCACCGCGGCCAGGGTTACGTGTACCTGAGATCTCTCGGAATAGAGCCTCCTCCGTTCTACGAGCGCTGAGATGCCGAACGGCAAGTGTCCGAAGTGCGACGGACCAATGGCAGAAGGGTTCGTGCTCGATCGAACGTACGGGGCCAACCTTCAGTCGATTTGGGTCGACGGCGAGCCGGAGAAAAGTTTCTGGACCGGAGTGGCAGTGGGCGACCGGCAGAAAATTCCGGTGACGACGCTGCGCTGCGGCAGGTGCGGCTATCTGGAATCTTTCGCGGTGGAGATTTAACACTTCGTATGCGCTCGCGCCTGATCTGTGCAGCGGTGCTCGGCACGTTCACGTTGTCGGGAAGTGCCCTCGGCCAGCAGGCGCCTGGTCAGGCAACGCGAGATGTGCAGATCGCGGCGGATGCAACCTGCCCGGCGGGCACGACTGAAATTCGTCCGCGACTCTGCAGGCCGCCCGAATCACCGGCGCCAAGCATTCTCGATTACCGCCCGCATTCCACGCTCGTAACGCCGTCTCATATCGTGCGGATGGCAAAATTTCCCGCGATTGACTATCACGGTCATCCGCAGGATCTCATCACCTCGGCAGAGGGCCTCGCGCAGCTTGGTGCGGCGCTCGACAGTATCAATGTTCGATTGATGGTCGCCGCCGACAATCTCTCGGGCGAGAGGCTTCAGCGCAGTGTTGCGGCGATCCGAGCATCTCCAAAAATGAAGGACCGAGTCCGGGTGCTGGCGGGAATCGACTTTCGTAATGTTGGCGCTGGCTGGGCCGATAAAGCAGTCGGGCAGCTCGAGTCAGACCTTGCCGCCGGTGCTGTCGGAGTCGGCGAGATCTCAAAAAGTCTCGGACTGTCGGTGAAGAAACCAGACGGCTCGCGATTGCGCATCGACGATCCGGATCTCGATCCGGTCTGGGATGCTTGCGCTCGTCTCGGGGTTCCCGTGTTCATTCACACCGCGGATCCGCAGGAATTCTTCAAGGCTGCTGACTACTCAAATGAGCGTTGGCTCGAGCTTTCGCTGTTTCCAGGCCGAAGGTATCCCCAGGAGCAGTTCCCCAGTTTCGAGGAGCTGATGACGGAGCGGGACAATCTCTTTCGCAAACATCCGAAGACAACGTTCGTCGCTGCGCACATGGGGTGGTATGCGAACGATCTCGGCCGCCTCTCAAAGCTGCTCGACGACTACCCGAACGTGTACACGGAAGTCGGCGCGGTACTGTATGACATCGGACGCCAGCCGCGCGGGGCGCACGACTTCTTCATCAAGTACCAGGATCGAATCATGTTCGGAAAAGATTCATTTCAGCCCGAAGAGTATCCGTACTACTGGCGTGTATTCGAAACGCACGACGAGTACTTCGATTACTACCGTCATTATCACGCGTTCTGGAAGCTCTACGGAATCGATCTCCCCGACGCGGTGCTGCGGAAGGTTTACTACATGAACGCTCTGAAGATCACGCGAGGTCTGCCGCGGTGATCTGATTCAGTTCTTCAAAACTGGCGTTGTTTTTTGACCAACACTGACGAGGGTACTGCAATGACGACAGGCGTCCGCGCCAATGGCGATTTCTGCTGGATCAACATTCTCTCACCAGAGCCCGCTGAAGCGCGCGAGTTTTTCGGCAAGCTGCTCGGGTGGAGTTTTTCTGACATGGATGGGATGGGCCATCTGATCAAGGTGGGGGGTGGAGACATTGGCGGGTTGTTCGACATCAACAGCCCGCAAACTCCGAAGGGAACTCCGCCAGTAATCGGCGTAATGGTCAAAGTCGAAGACGCCGATGCGATAGCGGAAAGAGTCAGATCACTTGGCGGAAAGGCTCAGCCGCCGATGGACATCATGGAAAACGGCCGCATGGTGATGTGCCACGATCCGAGCGGCGCGAACATCGATCTATGGCAGGCCAAGCGACAGCCGGGGGCGACCGCCGAAAAGAGTGCGCATGGCTCTCCCAGCTGGTTCGAGAATTACACGACTGACATGAGCAGCGCGTCGAAGTTCTACGCTGAACTCTTTGGCTGGACTCCCGAGGTGATGCACATGCCCGGCATGGATTACACGACTTTCAGGATTGGCGACGAGCTGCCGATCGCAGGGATGATGATGATCGCTCCCGAAATGGGTGGCATACCGCCGCATTGGGGCACTTACTTCACCGTGGACAATGTCGACGAGACTGTGCGAAAGGCCGAGGAGCTCGGTGGCTCAGTCCCCGTACCGCTTCATGACATTCCCGACATCGGTCGTTTCGCGGGACTGATGTCGCCTCAGGGAGTGATGTTCTTCGTGATCACTTACAAGCCGCGAGAATCGTAACCGTCGAGGCGTGCTGAACGCTGATACCTGACTCAGGTCAGTTGAACCTGAGTCTGGTCCAGACATCTCCATCACGGCTCCAGATTTCCGGCAGTGCCTTGCCACATTCGAGCAGCGTCTTGAGACTCGACAGAACGAGCTGCCATCCCTCGGTAACTCCTTCCGCCATCGGCGATCGCTCGTCGAGCTTGTCATGAGTGAGGATCAGCCTGACCATCCCGTCGTCTTCTGTAATGTCGAATCCAACTCGTGAAATTCTGCTTCCGTCGTCTGCGTCGTCCGGCAACGCCCACGTCATTGCGAGCCGCTTTGGCCGAACGCTCTCGAGAATGGTGCCGACGATGTCGACGAGTGCCGCATCGTCGAAATCTTCGTGACGCCACGGCGATCCGATTCTCCAGTCCGACGCGTTCCGGTGATTGCTCCAGTACTGCCGCGTGATTTCTGGCTGGGTCAGCGCTTCCCAGACTTTCTCCGGGGTCGTCTTGATGTAAAGGACGTAAATGAAGGCCGGCCTATCCATGGAATTCCTCCGCTACAGCATATTATGGCGTAATCCGTCGTCGATGGCACAACTGCGGCATAAGAAGAGGATGAAATCGTGAAGACACGCAAGCTTGGTGCGAATGGTCCAACCGTCTCCGCAATCGGGTTGGGCTGCATGGGCATGAGCGAGTTCTACAGCGGGCGCGACGACGCGGAATCGATCGCCACCATTCACCGCGCGCTGGAGCTCGGCGTCAATTTTCTCGATAGCGCCGACATGTATGGCCCGTTCACGAACGAAGAGCTCGTCGGTAAGGCTATCGACGGAAAACGCGATCAGTTCTTCATCGCGACGAAGTTCGGAATAATTCGCGACCCGAGCGATCCGACAAAGCGCGGCATCAGCGGCAAGCCCGACTACATTGGAAATCGGTCGAGGGAAGCCTTCGCCGTCTTCGAGTGGACACGATCGATCTCTATTACCAGCATCGCGTCGATCGAGACACGCCGATCGAAGACACGGTCGGTGCCCTTGCCGACCTCGTGACGGCAGGCAAGATCCGGCACATTGGTTTGTCGGAGGCGTCATCCGCAACGCTGACCAGGGCGAACGAAGTCCATCAGATCACCGCACTCCAGAGCGAGTACTCACTCTGGAGTCGCGATCCCGAAAATGATCTGCTCGCAACGTGCAGAAAGCTCGGTGTCGGGTTCGTCCCGTACAGCCCGCTCGGAAGAGGATTTTTGACGGGCGCGATAACGAATCCGGAAGACTTCGCGGATGACGACTACCGGCGAAACAGTCCGCGGTTTCAGGAAGATAATTTCTCGAAAAATCTTCGGCTCGTCGAAAAAGTTCGCGAGCTCGCGACGACCATCGGCTGCACTCCGGGACAGCTTGCGCTGGCATGGGTGCTGGCTCAGGGCGAAGACCTGGTTCCGATTCCCGGCACGAAGCGCCGCACGTATCTCGAAGAAAATGCAGGCGCAGTCGATCTCGTTCTGACTCAATCCCAGCTCGCGGAGCTCGACTCGATCTTTCCCAACGGTGCGGCGGCAGGAAGCCGCTACCCGGAGGCGATGATGAGATCCGTTAACGCGTGAGCGTGCGGTCAGGCAGCTTGGCCTCCGCCACGCATCACGCGGTATCTTGCCGTCGCGATCTGAAAGACTCCAAACGCAATCAGTCCGAGCGCTACTATCGCGAAAAGAATGTGTCCCCTGGGTTCCCGTGAAATTGCGTCGAGCGACTGGGCAATTCCCCCAGCCTTTGCCGAATCGTAAGACCACGCCGCTCGCACTATGAGTACGCCGATCATTCCGAACACAACTGCGCGCGCAGCCACTCCGAATTTGCCAAATCTTTCGATCAGCTTCCGGGCCGCGGCAGAAACTCCGGAGAGATCGAGTCGCTTGAGAAATTTGCCCGAGGCGGCCTTGTAGATCTGGTACGCCGCGTAGACCACAAATCCCAAACCGGCGAGGATGACGATGAATCTTCCGCCGGGGAATCCCATCACGCGGTGCACGAATCCCGGAGCGCTGTTGCCGCTCGATGGCCGTTTGTGTGTGAGGTACCTGAGTGTCCACAACGCCAGCGAGCCGTAGGCAAAACCTCGAAATGCTTCTCCCATTCTCAGCGCAATGCTCGACGGCTGATCGCCGCGCTGCTCAGCATCGGTCGCCGCGCTGACGAGCCGCCACGCTGCATAACCGAAAAGGCCGACCATCACGACTATCAAGGCAAATTTTCCGAACGGCGCTTCACCAATTGTGCGAAGGGCGCCCTTGCTGTCGGTCGTCTTGCCTCCTTTTCCAAGAGCGGCTTCGGTAGCGAGAAACCCAACTACGATGTAGACAATTCCCTTTGCGGCGTAGCCGAGGCGGCCGAGTTTCGCGAGCGTTGAATTCATGATGTGAATATGCATCACACGCGGGCCGACTGTTAAAATTCGCTGATGCGCAAATTCACTGGCGATCGACTCGATCGGGTTCAGGCTTCGAAACAATTCAGCGACGGCCGGTTTCACAACAGTGGAGCGATGCGATCGCCCATGAGCGGCAGCTCGATGTCGATCATGAGGGACTTCTTCTTTGACGGAAGAAACCGGGTTCCTCGAAAACCGCTACCGGTAGAGAGTCCGCTCGAGGCGTGGACGACGGCTCCATCTACCGGTCTTCGCGTAACGTGGTTCGGTCACAGTACGATGCTCATCGAATGCGACGGGTTTCGCCTGCTGACCGATCCAGTCTTTGGTGACCACGCATCGCCGGTGTCATTGGTCGGGCGCAAACGCTTTCATCCGGTTCCCGCCACGATCGAGCAGTTGCCGCCGCTCGATGCCGTACTGCTCTCGCACGATCACTACGATCACCTCTGCCGTTCGAGCGTTCGCAAGCTTGCGAAAATAGGTGTTCCCTTCATCACTTCGCTGGGTGTAGGTGAGCGTCTCGAACGATTCGGCGTCGATCCTTCGCGTATCACCGAGCTCGACTGGTGGGAAAGCCAGGCTGTTGGAACGATGACTCTTACCGCGACTCCGGCCCAGCATTTCTCGGGAAGAGGGTTGAGGGATCGCAACTTGACGTTGTGGTCTTCGTGGGTGATAAAGACTGAGCGGCACAATCTCTTCTTTTCGGCAGATACAGGGCTGACGAATGAGCTTGCCGAAATCGGAAAGCGGTTTGGGCCGTTCGATCTGACGATGCTTGAAATCGGCGCGTCGCATCCCGCGTGGGCGGACATTCACCTTGGCCCGGCGAATGCATTGCGTGCGTTCGAGATGCTGGGCGGAGGAACTCTTCTCCCGATTCACTGGGGAACCTTCGATCTTGCCCTGCATTCGTGGGAAGAACCGGCGGAGACGCTGTTGACTCTCGCAAGCAGGGAAGGAGTGAGAATCGTAACGCCGCCGCTTGGCAGACCGATCGAGCCGTCGCTTGTCTCGAGCTCGACTCCCTGGTGGCGCACCCTATCCAATCAAAGAGGCCAAAAATGAATCGGTCAGGTGGAATGAGCAGTCCGTGGGCGATTGCGGTTGGATCGTTCCTGCTTGTCGAGGGAATCTGGGGTCTGAACAGCCCGGTGGTTTTCGGGACGCTCACGACGAACACGCTTCATGCGTGCATTCACATACTTCTTGGCATAGCAGGCATCTGGACCGGAATGCGTGGTGGCGCGCGCAAGTTCAGCGTCTTCCTCGGCGTCCTGCTGATCGCCGTCGGTGTGCTGCGCTTCGTTCCAGGAATCAGCGATCTGATCGTGAGCCTGTTGAACGTGAACATCGTCGTTGCGTGGTTCAACATCGCCGTCGGCGCGATCTCGCTCGTCATCGCCTGGCTCTCGCGCAAGGCGGCTAGCGTCTGAGTGCACGTGTCAGTGCCCGGTCAAGCGCATTGGCAAATGATTGTCTTTCCCTGGATCCGTACGGGGCGTGCCCACCCGTATCTACGCCGGTGCTTCTCAGTCCATCCATGAAGCTCCGTACGGACAGGCGCTCTCCAATGCTCTCTGCGGTGTACTCGTCGCCGCGAGGGTCGATTACAACGACTCCCTTCGGCACCAGCAGCGCCGCGAGAGGAATGTCCTGGGTTACTGCAACATCTCCGCGCTCTGCGTGATCCGCGATGTACAGATCCGCGACGTCGGGACCACCCTCCACGCGAACTGCGCTGAGCTGCGGATAGCCAACGGGCAGCTGCAAGCGCTGGTTCGCCACGAGAATCGTGTCGAGGCGCAGGCGCTCACAGGCGCGATAGCAGATTTCCTTCACTTCTCGCGGAGCCGCATCCGCATCGATCCACAACTTCACCGCG
>JBBQYO010000071.1:0-12858 GCA_038208605.1 Gemmatimonadales bacterium
ACCAGGGAAAGCCGACGCCGATGGAGGGCGTGATATTCTCGGAAGTCTTCGCGCCGTTCATGGAGCCCAGGAATGCGTCGCTCGCGATGGCATTTGTCACTGTGCTTTTCTGGTTCGGGATTCTGGCCTTTATGTACCGGCGGAAGATTTTCCTGAAGGTGTAGTGGCGTTTTACGCGGTGCCGTCAAAACCCGTTTAACTACGATGCACAGATGAAAATGATGAAAACAACAAAACCATGGGGAACAACAAACACATCTGGATCGGAAGGGTGGTTCCCCACATTTTTGGTTCTGTTGTCATCGTGTTCATCTGTGCATCGTAGTTAAACGGCTTTTGATCTCGGCTTTTCATCGTGTTCATCTGTGCATCGTAGTTAAACGGCAGTTGACGGCGGAGCGTAAAACGCAGCTACACCTTCAGGAAAATCTTCCGCCTGTACATGAAGGCCAGTATCCCAAACCAGAACATCACCGTCACGAATGCCATCGCGAGCGAGGCATTCTTCGGCTCCATGAACGGCGCGAAGACTTCCGAGAAGATCACGCCCTCCATCGGCGTCGGCTTTCCCTGGTATGGAACGAGCCACAGCGTGTAGATGCACCGCGCGAGAACTCCTGACCCGACGAACGCGACAATTGGATTGACGCCGTAGATCACGAAAGGCTTTGTCCACCAACGAACTTTCTGATCCTCCACGATCCACATGATCGTCGCGAGAGTGGCGCACGCCATTCCCGCCGTGAAGATCACATACGAGCTCGTCCAGAGATTCTTGTTGATCGGGAACGACCAGTTCCACATAAGGCCAACTACCATCGCCAGGCATCCGGCTGCGAAAAGTCCCGCTATTCTCTCGATGAGCGGCCGAGGCTGCGAGATCCAGCGGCCTGTTATCACTCCCAATATCGCGGTACCGATCGCCGGTATCGTCGAGAACGGTCCTTCGGGGTCGAAAGTCACGCTTCCCGACCAGATGTGATTCGTGCCGAGAATCGCCCGATCCAGATGAGCCGCCAGTGTTTCGCTCGGAGTACTCAGGAGGTGAAACCCTAGATACCGGCCCGGAACACCGTTCAGCGTGCCGTTGAGCGGGATGAGAGTCATCGCGAACCAATATCCATATAGTAGTACAGCGAGGATCATCACCTGTTGCTTGAGATTGGTCCGCAGTGTCAGCAGGGCTGAGCAGATGTAGACGATTGCGATTCGCGGCAATACGCCGAGCAGACGTACGTGCTGCGCCCTGTAGATGATCTTTTGGACGAGCGTCGCGTCCACTCCAGCGGCTGTTCCGTACTGATAGAATGGAAACGCCGCCATCAGGAACCCGAGCAGGTAGATGATCGCGCCGCGGCGGAGGATCTGCTTGATGAGAGTCGCGTCGTCATCGCCACGCTGTCGGCGCGCGGTAAGCGACAGGTGTGTCGTGATACCGACGATGAACAGAAAGAAAGGAAAGATCAGATCGGTCGGTGTCCACCCATTCCACTCAGCATGCTCGAGTGGCGGATATATCGCTGCCCATGTGCCAGGATTGTTGACGAGGAGCATTCCCGCGACAGTGATGCCGCGAAAGACATCGAGCGACGTCAGGCGCTCGCGCCCCGGCGCGATTGACGATACCGTCGACGTGACGATTGGATCATCGTCAACCGGAGGCTCGTAATGCTTTTTGCTGATGGGTGGCTGGATCGTTGTGCTCATCCGACGCTCCTCCTCGTTGCTTCATAATTGCCCGTGTACTTGCATGCGGCAAGTACGCAACTTCCGATGTTTATCCAAGCCTTGACGGCAGGCGCGACTACCCTTAGCTATGGCGCACACTTCTGCGCGCGGGGCGCGACGTCCTGCCGCCGAAAAATTCTACATGAACTCGAGGTAGCTGATGTTCGCAAACCGGATACGAATGCTGTTCGTTCTGGCTCTTATGGCCTTTGCCGTATCAGCCTCCGCGCAGAGCGGCTCGATCACGGGCACGATAACATCCGGCGGGAAGCCGATATCAGGCGTCACCGTTCAGGCGATTTCCGGGCTGAGAACTGTTGCCGCTGCGCAGAGTGACGCGAACGGAAACTACCGCCTGACGAACTTGCAGGCTGGATCATACTCGGTCATCACGCGGCTGCTGGGATATGCGCCGATGCGAATTGACAACGTCTCGGTTGGCTCCGGAGCTTCAGCGACGACGGACATTTCGCTTACATCAGCGCCGTCTCAGCTCAACGAGGTCGTAACGACCGCATCGCGCGCGCCGGAAAAAGTGATCGATGCACCGGCTTCGGTGTCAGTCGTCACCGCTGCTCAGGTTGAAGAGCGCGCTGCAGTCAACATTGCCGATCACGTCGTCGCGCAACCGGGTATCGATGTCGCTCGCGGCGGAATCGCGCGCTCGAATATCGTGGCTCGCGGATTCAACAACATTTTTTCAGGCGCCCTTCTGACGCTCACCGACAACCGGTTCGCTTTCGTTCCATCGCTTCGCGTCAACATTCCTTACCTCTCGCCAACGACGAACGAGGATATCGAGCGAATCGAAATCGTGCTTGGCCCCGGTGCCGCACTCTATGGACCGAACACGGCGAGCGGAGTCATGGCAATCATGACGAAGTCGCCGTTTTCCTCACCGGGAACGACGGTGACGATCGACGGCGGCCAGCAGAATCTCATTCGTGGAGGTTTCCGCACCGCATGGGCGCCTTCGCCGAAGTTTGGATTCAAGGCGACCTATGACGTCTTTCACGCGAAGGAATGGGATTTCATTCCGGGCGACACGCTCGGCGAACAGAAGGCACGCGATCGCGACGTAAATCGTCAGGGTGGAGAGATCAGGGCTGACTTCCGTCCAACCTCATCGAGCGAGATCATCGCCAATTATGGCCGTGCCATGGCCGGCAGCGCGGTGGAGCCGACAGGACTTGGTCCGGCGCAGGTGAAGGACTGGGTTTACCAGACTTACCAGGTTCGCGGTCGCGTCAAGCAGCTCTTCGGACAGGTTTTTCTCAACACGAGCGATGCCGGAAAGACGTTCCTTCTCAATGCCGTGAAGCCCTCGACCAATTGTCCCGACGTTCTCGATCCTGCATGCATCATCGACAAGTCATCACAGCTCGCAGCGCAAATTCAGGACGGTTTCAACTTCGGTACACGCCAGCGTTTCCTCGTCGGATACGATTACATCCACACGATGCCGAAGACCGAAAACACGATCAACGGACGAAACGAGAACGATGACGATATCACCGAGAACGGTGGATACATCCACTCGGTGACCGACATCACGAATCAGTTTCAGCTCACCGCGGCGGCTCGTGTAGACAAGCACAGCCGGCTTCAGGATGCAGTGTTTTCGCCGCGTGTTGCGCTCGTCTTCAAGCCGGTCGAGAACCAGAACTTCCGTCTCACGTACAACCGCGCTTTCTCGACGCCGAGCACGAACAACCTGTTTCTCGATCTTCAGGCGAACGTGATCGCGAGCGGCGGCGTCAAGCTCTACGGTGTACGCGCGCTCGGCGTACCGAGCACGGGCTTCACGTTCTCGCACAACTGTGCGGGTGGAGTCGGCGGCGGGCTCTGCATGAAGGTGCCGACTGCCTTCACCCAGACGCCGACGGTTCAGACGCTGCCTGCCAACGCAGCGCTTCTTTACAAGGCAGCATTTGCCGCGGCTGGTCCCGGACTCATTGCGGCCGGTGTGCCTGCAAGCATCGTCTCATATCTCGCTTCACAGCAGCCAACGGGCACCGAAGTCGGCACGAAGCTCCGCACGCTGCAGAGCAACAAGACGTTCCTCGACGTGGCTCCCACCGATCTTCGCGACGTCGCTCGCCTCAAGCCGGAAATTCACAGCACTTACGAAACCGGTTACAAAGGCATACTCGGCGACCGTCTTCAGTTGTCGGTCGATGCCTGGAAGGAAAACCGCAAGAACTTCGTTGGTCCGCTCATCATCGAGACTCCGAACGTATTCCTCGACGCAACGACGCTCGGCGGCTTCATCGCCGGCAAGCTTGCGGCGATCGGACTTCCCGCCGCCACGATCGGCGCGCTTGCACCGACGATCGCTGGAGGACTGGGAGGAGTGTCTGGCAGCAAAACGGCAACCGGCGTCCCGCTCGGCGTAGTCAACTTCAACGAGTCGCTGTCGTCAGGCTCCGATGTTATCGTCACCTACCGCAACTTCGGTAACCTCGATCTCTGGGGTAGTGACCTCGGCGCGGAGCTGCTGCTCGACCGTGGGTTCTCTGTTCTTGGAACCTACTCGTACGTGAACAAGAATCTGTTCCCGCGCTCCGAAGTCGGCGGTGTGCAGGACATCTCACTCAACGCTCCGGCGAACAAGCACTCGATCACGTTCCGTTATCGCGATGAGGGAGCGGGATGGAACGCAGAAGTTCGTGAGCGCCATGTCGACGGCTTCCAGGCGCTGTCCTTCATTTCCGGAACGGTCAAGCCATACACGCTTCTCGATGCCGGGTTCTCTTACAGGCCCTCGCAACTCAACGGGGTACTGTTCTCGGTCAACGGGACGAATCTGACCAACAAGAAGCACCAGGAATTCGCACAGGGCGGCCTGATCGGAATGCTCATCATCAGCAGACTGTCGGTGACTTTCTAACATTTTCCTGCGCAGGATAAAGGAGCGGTGCGCCTCGCGGTGCACCGCTCCTTTTTGGGTCGGCACATAAATTGGCCCCATGAATATTCTCCTCGATCCTGATGCGCGCCCGGTTGTTGGGCATCGCGGCAATCGCGCTCACGCGCCGGAGAACACGATCGAGTCCTTTGCGCAGGCAGTGACACTCGGTGCCGACGCAATCGAGTTCGACGTGCGGTTATCCGCCGATGGAATCCCCGTCGTACATCACGACGCTTCGGTAGCTCGAACGACCGGCGGCACTGGAGAAGTCTCGCGGATGACGTTCGCCGAGCTGCGCAAGCTCGACGCAGGGTCGAAGTTCACGGCTGACGGAGGAAGGACGTTTCCGTATCGGGGGGCAGGGCAGCGCATCCCGTCGTTCGAGGAAGTGGTCGAAGCGTTCCCATCGACCGCACTGTTGATCGAGATCAAGGATCCGCTCGCAGCAACGAGCATTCGCAAGATCCTCGAGGAGCGAAAGGCCGAGTCACGCGCGCTGGTCGACGCTTATAGCGTGATCGCGGTGCGCCGGTTTGAAGGCTCGGGTATAGCTTACGGTGCGGCGAAAGCGGACGTCTCGCGGCTGATGATGCAGATATTGCGTGGGTCGCCGGTGAGCGCGATGAAGTACCGGGCGCTCTGCGTACCGCTCTCGTACTTTGGGCTTCCCTTACCTGTGCGGCGATTCGCGAAAGCTGCGAGAACGCAGGGAAAGCAGACTCACGTGTGGACTGTTAATGATCCCGCTGTTGCTGTGTCATTGTGGAACGATGGCATCAACGGAATCATCAGCGATGATCCTGCGGTCATGCTGAAGGCGCGGTGGGCTCTCTGATCGATCCGGCGGATAAGCCCTTCATCGCGAAGAACGCGAAGACAAAAAGCTGAAGGTTTTGTTGTTGTCCGACGCTAACGTGCCCGCGGCCGCGCGCTGACCTCCGCACCAGGTGCCCCAAGCGCGCTCGTCGGCATCGGTTCTCGCTCTACCCGCTCTCCGTGTTTCCGCACCACGTAAGCTTCCATTGCGAAATACTCCGGCAGCCCGAGCCGGTCCACGACAGCGGCAGTATTCTTGTTTCTCTCCTCGACCCGCTGCCAGAATTCCCGGTCGTCCTGCCCCGGAAACGGCGCGCGATCCTTCTGACTCTGGTGCTTGAAGATCGCCTGAATCTTCCCGCGCAACTCATCCTCCGATAGCGGCACGAGTACGTCGGCCTCCTTGATATCCCACTCCTGCCACGCTCCACGGTAATACCACATCTCGGGTTGTTCACCCGAGTATTGCCCGAGCGCCGCCTGCACCGTTTCGAGACACATGCGATGTGTTCCGTGTGGGTCGCTCAGATCGCCCGCAACAAAAATGTAGGTTGGTCGCCGTTCCTCGATCAGCGCGAGAGTGATCGCAACATCTCCTGGTCCGATCGGGTCTTTGCGCGTCTTGCCCGTTTGGTAAAACGGAAGATTGAGGAACCGCGCCTGATCACGGCTCATTCCGAATGTCTCGATGCCTGACACTGCTTCGGCCTCGCGTATTCCTTTCTTGATCGTCTGCACTTCGGGAATGTCCACCTGGCCTGGCGCCTTCGTCGCGAGAAATGCTTCCACCTTGTCGATGAGCTCGCGCGTCGTCTTGTCTGCCGTCGCGAAGTCCCGGTCGAATCGCTGCAGGAAATCGACATAGCGGCGAACCTCGTGATCGAATACCGCGATGTTGCCTGACGTCTGATAAGCAACCACGATGTCGTTGTGATTCTGGTGAAGCTTGTTGAGCATTCCACCCATCGAAATCACATCGTCATCCGGATGGGGCGAGAACACGATTACGCTTTTCCCGCTCGGCAGCTTGCTTCGTCCGCGAATCTTCGAAATGAGCGCGTTGAACACTTCGCCGTTCAGCGGTCCGGCCTCCTGATAACGTGCGAGCAACGAGCTGAGGTGATTCTCCCTGTAGTCGAGACTGTCGAGCTTCAGAATTGACTTGCGCGTAACACCGCTTAGCCAGATGACTGCGGCAAGCTCGAGATCGTGCGTCCATTCCACCTCGCCAACGATCCACGGAGTGCGAATTCTGGTGAGGTCAGCGCCGGCGGCGGGATCGAGATAGAAGACTGCGCGCGGATGCAGCTGCAGGTATGTCGCAGCAACGTCTGGCACGGGATCGCCCTCGACCGCTCGTCTGACGATTGCTGCCTTGTGCTCACCGGTCGCGATCAACGCGACTTCACGCGCCTCCATGATGGTCGCCACACCCATCGTGATGGCCTCGGTTGGAACGTTATCCTCTCCGAAGAAATCAGCCGCTGCGTCCCTGCGCGTAACCGTATCGAGAGCGATCGCGCGAGTGCGGGACTCGATTCCCGAGCCTGGCTCGTTGAATCCAATGTGTCCTGTCTTTCCAATGCCGAGGATCTGCAGGTCGATGCCGCCGGCCGCCTTGATCGCGCGCTCGTAACCCTTCGTCTCCTCGCTGAGCTCTTCCCGGGGAACGTCACCGCGCGGAATGTGCACATTCTCCGGTTTGACGTTGATGTGGTCAAACAGGTTCTCCCACATGTAGCGATTGTAGCTGTGGATGCTGTCGGGCCTCATCGGGAAGTACTCGTCGAGATTGAACGTCACGACATCCGAGAAGTCGAGCCCTTCGTCGCGATGCATTCTGATCAGCTCGCGATACACGCCGATCGGCGTGCTTCCGGTAGCGAGCCCGAGTACCGGCGCGCGCCCCTCACTTCGCCGCTCTGCGATGATATCAGCGATTCGCTTCGCCACAATCCACGCTATCTCGTCGTACTCGGCGATCACCACGGGGACGCGCTCGCGCGGTGCCATCATCGCTGCTTCTCCCAGTTTACGAGCGGCGCATCGAGAACGGCGGTCTGCGCCGCATCGGCCACAGCGCGGCGCAAAGGTACGTGCTTCGTGTTGTCCCGCACCGGATCCACACGATTGGTGAGGAGAATTACGTACAGGCCACGCTCCGGATCGATCCAGATCGACGTACCGGTAAACCCTGTGTGTCCGAAACTTCTCGGCGAGAAATAATCTCCGGAGCTCGACCCTTTGGACGGAGTATCCCATCCGAGTGCCCGGCTCGAGCCTCTCGTTTGCGGAGCTGTCCAGCGAGCGAGAGTCTCCGGCTTCACGATGCGCACCCCGTTATATGAGCCGCCATTGAGGAGCATCTGCGCGAATATGGCAAGGTCGCGCGCAGTCGAGAACAATCCCGCATGCCCCGATACTCCGCCCATCGCCCAGGCGTTCTCGTCATGAACTTTCCCGTGCACCAGTCCCCCGCGAGCGGTGTCGATTTCCGTTGGAGCAATCCGGGCAAGCAGCGAGCTGTCGGGATTGAACATCGTGCTTGTCATGCCGAGCGGTTTGAAGACGTGCTCGTCGACGAAACGATCGAGAGTGACACCGGTGATTCGCTCGATGATGAGCTGTTGCAGGATCATGTCCCAGTCGCTGTACACGGTCTCGGTACCGGGCAGGGACTTCAACGGCCGTGCGCTGATCTGAGCGAGATACTGGTCCCGGCCCTTGAACGTCTTGTAGAGGGCGGCGAATGCCTCGAGGCCGCCCCGGTGTGTGACGATCATTCGGACGGTGATTCCCGCTTTGTCGGGAGCGTTGAATTCCGGCAGGTAGCTCGCAACGGTTCGGTCGAGATCGAGCAGCCCCTGTTCCTCGAGGATCATCGATGCCGTCGTCGTTGCGATGACCTTCGTTAATGAGGCCATGTCGTAGATGGTATTTTCGTCGACCTTGCCCGATGCCTTCGCCGTATCGAGCTGGCCATAGCCTTTCATGTGCACGATGCGCCCGTAGCGTCCCACCGCGAGCGCTCCACCGGGTGCCGCGCCTCCGCTGATTCCGGCAATCATGACCGAATCGAGAATCCGGTTCACGTTTTCGCGCATGAAGACATCGCGCGGAGGAGCGCTGGCGAGCGCCGGGGGATTCGTCAAGACGCTTTCCGGAGAAGGAAAGGGCGAATGCGCGGCACAGCCAGTTAACGAAAGAAAAACAGGCAGCGTCTTCCAGTTCATGGGTCAGGTCAATGATGGTTTCGAACCGCAATTATGCGCCAACATAGGGGTCGGAGCCAATCAGGGTGTTCAAATTTCTAACGATTTCTGCGCGTTTTCCATTTCTCTGCCTGCAGAATGGCATAGACCTTTTTCGGGCCTCACGTGTACTTTGGAGTCAGGTTTGTCCCCACTCAATTTGCTGAGGAGTACGTTCTCGATGCGAAAGTCAGTTCTGCTTTGCGGTCTCCTCATCTTCGCAGCCGCCTGCGGCGGGTCCGATAAAATGGCTCCCCTCGTCGCTACTTCGCTAACCGTGGCGACATCTCCAGCGCAAATCAGTGTGAACGGCACGGCCCAGGCGAGCGCCGTTGTGAAGGATCAGAACGGCAATCCGCTCACCGGCCAGTCGATCGTGTGGAGCAGTCTTACGCCCACTATCGCGTCAGTGGACCCGACCTCAGGCATTATCAAAGGTCTCGCGGCCGGCACAGCGACGATTCAGGGGAAGTCGGGTACGGTGACGGGCACAGGTTCAATATTAGTCATCGCCCCTGTCGCGTCCTGTCAATCAGGTCCGACGGTAGTCGACCTTGCGGTCGGCCAGTCTCGGGTCATAACCTCAACGGCCAGCAACGGCTGCATCAAGCTCTCGGTGACTGCAGCCTCATCGCAGTACATCGTCATCACCGCCAACACCAATCCAATCCCCGATCAGCTCGAGACGCTCGTTCTCAAGTCTGACACCGGAGAGGTGGTGCCGAACACGAATCTGCTCGTAAACCCGTACCGAGTCAGCGCCGGGCTTGGTGCGGAAGCCGCACCGCCTGTTAACGATCTGCAGACGGCGTTCGAGAGTAAGCTTCGCATGGCCGAGCGGCGCGAGCTGAGCCTTCCGAACGGTCAGCGGGGGTATCGTGAACGCGCGGCGATATTTCAGGGCCGCGCGTCGCTCGCCGCGGCAGTGCCCAACGTCGGCGACAAGGCAAAGTTCAAGGTGCCCGGGTCTGGAGACGCGTGCATGAACTTCACAACTGTCACCGGCGTCGCCCAATACATCGGCAGCAAGGCTATCATCTACACCGACTCTGCCGCGCCTCCGGGGGGCTTTTCGACGGCGGATTTCCAGGACATTTCGAACGAATTCGACAACCTGATTTACCCGACGGATGTCGCTTACTTCGGAACCCCGCTCGATCTCGATAACAACGGGCACGTCATCATTTTCTACACGCCCCAGGTTAACAAGCTCACGCCCTCCGGCAATCCGGGATCATTCGTCGGTGGTTTCTTCTTTGTCGGAGATCTTTTCCCGGCGACTGGAACAGGCGCGTGCGCGCAGAGCAATGTTGGCGAAATCTTCTACCTGCTGGCTCCGGATCCGGGCGGCACGATCAACGGAAACGCACGCTCCACCGCGAGCGTTCGGCAGGGCACCCGCGGCACAATCGCCCATGAGTTCGAGCATATGATCAACGCATCGGAGCGTATTCGCAGCCCGATCGAACAGGAACTCGAGGACGTCTGGCTCGACGAAGGACTCGCGCACATCGCTGAAGATGTAAACGGTCGCGTGATTCGCGGGCTCGCCGACGATGCGAACGCACCGTTTGAAACGCTGTTCGCGAACCGCGAAGACTACAGCGCGTTCTTCTTCCAGAACTTCGCACGTTTTCAGCGGTACCTTGTGAACCCCGGATACTACTCGCCGACCAGCTTCGGCGCTGATACGTCGCTCGCCGACCGTGGTGCCATCTGGTCGCTGCTTCGATACACGGCCGATAACTATGCGCCCGGTGGAGACATCAAGGCGTTCACGAAGGCCCTGGCGGGCGGGCCGAACACCGGTGTCAACAACCTTGTAGTCCGGTCAGGCAATATCCCGTTCGACACGCTCATCGCCGGGTGGATGATTGCCAACTACGCCGACGATGCCGGCATTGCGGGGCTGCCGGCGAAATACACATACAAGTCGTATAACATGCGGAGCAACGAGTCAGCGTCAGTCATCAGCGGCAGCAGTACGTACCCGCTCAAGGTGAATGATGTGACAGGCACCGGATATGTTCTGTCGAATGTCCAGGCGCGATCGGGGTCCGGAGATTATTTCCGGTTCACGAGGGCGGCCGGCGGCTCGGCGCGAAGCTTCAGGCTATTCAACAAGGACGGAACTACTACCGCGAGCTTCACCGGTGCGACGCTCGTCATCTTGCGAACGCAGTAGCGATCGGTTCGCACAACAAAAAAGGGCCGGCTAATCAGCCGGCCCTTTTTTATTTCTTTTGCACGAGCGAAATCAGCGGGTCTCGCGCTTGATCCTGGTGACCTTGCCCATTGAGTCCATCGTTCCTACCGGCATCGTCATGCTGTCACGGCCGATGATTCTGCCACCTGGCGATTTTTTGGGCATCGACGTGGCGGGATGGCCAGACTTCCGGGTTTCACCGGTCGTCCCGGTTGTAGAATTGCCAGACTTTGCAGAAGCAGCCGCAGCGGCGGCCGCGGCAAGACTGTCATTGGTTCGCGAGAACGCCGCCTGGATGCTGTCGCGAACGCGTGCGGTGTCGAGAACTGCCGTACTGTCGGGTTTCGCGGCCGATGAGTCGGCCTTGCTGCAACCCGCTACGGCTGCAGCAACACAGGCGAGGCCCGCCGCGAGGTGAATGACCCTCATTGTTTCACCATCACACTCAGGCGGCCCTGACTCGACATGAGCATCGTCGGCTTCCTGACAACTTCCCATGCCGGCGCGAGATCAGCGAGAATCGACGAGCGCGTCGCTTGAAGAGCGAGCCCGGGAATGGTGTAAGCATCGGCGGCCGCGGTGTTGACGACGTAGCCAAGGTCAGCGAGAGACTGCACGCTCATCACACTGTAAGGGTTGGTACCCGAGTTGATGAATCCCGTCATGAGCTCCCTGCCGAAGGTCGATTCTCTCCAGTGACCATCGATAGTACCGGGGCCGCCCGAATTCTCGACCGGGACCGACGTTGCGCAGATGGTCGTCCCGCCGAGACCCTGACATGCTGCAATCCCAAGTGGACCGGTGAATCGCGAGTCAACCGTGCCGGCGCCTTCCAGCAAATTCTTCGACGGCCAGACAGTGCCGATTCCAACGACATGCAGCATCTCATGCTGGATGACGTCCTTGAGTCTGCCGTTGGTGATCAACCCTTGAATGTCGTCAGTGTCGAACTGCATCACTCCGATCACCGGCAGTCCGCTGATGTTCCGCAGGAAACACGGACCCGAGAAGGCGAGGATCTTGCCAACTCCATCGATGGGCGCTACTGCCGCATAGATGATGACATCATCGATGATTCCTGCCTGAAGGGTCACGCCAGTCACAAAGCAGGGGGACTGATTGAGGTCGATCGGAGCGCCAACGTTGATGTCGGAAATGTCGCCGATGATGCTGCCCCTGATGCGGGCGGCGGCAGCGGTGAACGCTGCCGAGGCGGCGTCGGGCATTGGCGGCCCGTAGAACCGAAGGTCGACATTGAAGTCAGACCGAACGGTCGCCGAGGTTGTGGCCGTCAGGGCACCGGCGGTCGCCTTCAACGTCTGCGGGACGGCGCTCTTCCCCAGCGTGAAGGTATTCGCAGCAGCATTACCCTGAGCGTCGGTTGTGACCGGGACCGCGACGACAGTTCCATCGCCATCCTGTACGGTGAACAGCACCTGAATGCCAGGCACTCCATTGCCGAACTGATCTCTCACCTGTGCGACCGGAGCAATCGGGACCTGCGTGCCGGCGAGCGCGCTCTGGTTTGCGCCCGCGACGAAAACTATCGCAGCCGGTGCGCCGGGCCTGCCATTCACGGTTATCGTAAGCGGCGCCAGACTTCCGACCGTGATCGTAACAGTGTTGTCGCCCGCAACTTTGCCCAATGTCCACGTTCCAATTGGAGTTGGCGAACCCGCGATCGTCTTTGTCGGAGCATCCGGCAATGTTCCGCCACCCGCCGTTATCGCGACCGTGACCGAGACGCCCCCAAGTATGTTGCCGCTCGCATCCTTAACTGAGAAAGTCGGGACGCTACCGACCGGAAGTCCGGCCGTTCCATCGGCGACAACCAGGGCGGGAGCGATCGATGCCGGCTTGGGCGGAGAGGTGGACTCGCCGCACGCCGCGAGAGCAATTGCGGCCCCTGCGAAGACAAGCTTACCAAGGGAAGTTGAGAGGTTCAC
>JBBQYO010000072.1:0-12715 GCA_038208605.1 Gemmatimonadales bacterium
AGCCGGATGAATCCTTTGCGACTCCCGGGTGCCACGCGCTGACTTTCATTCCCTCAGTCAGCACCCGCTCGCTCGCACCGGCAATGAATCTCTCGATCACGTCCGAGGATTCAGGAAGTGGCTGGCCTTTCTCGATAGTGGCGCGAGAACCGTCCTCGAAAACGCAATCCAGTGCGAGAACCCATCTACGCATCGGTCCGAAGCCGAGCGAGCGTGCACCAGCCGCGTTGGTCGAAGCCATGCCGCCGATCGTACAGTAGTCGCCGCTCGACGGATCGACCGGAAACCGCAAGCCCTTTGCGGCGGCGGCAGAATCTACCGAGCCTCTGATTGCGCCGGGGCCAACCCAGACACACTTGTGCTCGACGTCGATATCGCCGATCGAATTCATTCTGCTCAGATCGACGATTACACCGGAGCCGATCGCTCCTCCTGCCATGCTCGTGCCCGATCCGCGAGGAACCAGCGACAACGAGCTGGCGCTCGCCCACTTCACGAGAGTGACCACATCATCTGCATCAGCCGGCACCGCGACCGCTGCCGGAACGATGCGCGCAATGCCGGCCGCTTCGGAGTAAACCGCGCGCGCTACCGCATCAGCGCGATAGATCCCGCGAAATCCAGCGGGCGGAAGGTGACATTGACCGGATTCGCGCTCGGTCACAGGCCCAGCTTGCTCATTTTCGGCGGATCCTCTGAATAGTCATAAAACCCCTTACCCGATTTTCTTCCGTACATCCCGGCCATCACCATGCGCTTGAGCAGTGGTGGTGGCGCATCACGCTTCTCTCGGTACTCGTCGCACATGATCTCCGCGATCTTGTAGGTCGTATCGAGTCCGACGAAATCCAGGAGAGTGAACGGCCCCATTGGATAACCCGCACCAAGCTGCATTCCCTTATCGATGTCCTCGACGCTCGCGACGTTGCTCTCGAGCGCGTTGATCGCGTCAATCATATATGGAATGAGCAGCAGATTGACCACGAAGCCTGAATTGTCTTTCGCCTTGATCGGCTCCTTGCCAAGACGTTTTACGAAGTCGAAGGAAGCGTTCGCCGTCTCATCGCTCGTCGTAATTGTCTTTACAACTTCGACGAGCTTCATGAGTGGAACCGGATTGAAGAAATGAAGTCCGAGCATCTTCTCTGGCCGGCCGCACGCCGCGGCCATCGCCGCGATGGTGAGGCTCGAGGTGTTCGACGCAAAGATCGTATCCGGCGGACAAACCGTATTCAGCTCTTTCCACAAGGCGTTCTTGAGATTGAGATCCTCGACGACGGCCTCGATCACGATGTCGCAAACGGACATCTTCGCGACATCGGTGGTGAACGTCAGATTGCCGAGCGTGGTGTCGCGCTGGCTCTCGGTAACTTTTCCCCTCTCGATGCCCTTGTTCAGCATCTTCGTGATTCCGGCGCGCGCCTTGTCGCCGAGTGGCTCGGAGATCTCCCGCACGATTGTCGGAAACCCGGCGGCGGCTGCGACCTGCGCAATTCCGGTTCCCATCAGACCGCCGCCGAGCACCCCAACACTCTCAATCTGCTTCACTTGATTCTCCGATTCGACCCGAACTCGAGGCGGTCGAGGGTTTGCTCGAGTGCAAGTTGCGCGCGCAGCACCAGCTGCCTGTGTCCCTTGCCGACCTGATAGCCTGCGGTTGCTCCAAGCAAAGTTGGAACCGCGGCGGCCCCGCCAACGAGCATGATGGCCTCCGGTGCGGCAATCAGCGTTCCGAGAATCGCGACAACTCCGCTTCCCAGTATTCCTGCGACGAGCGCGCCAGCTCCCACTCGAACACGCGCATCCCGCGATTGAGTCAAATCTGCATCGAGCCTGACGAGAACACGCTCGTCGTCGACGGGGATTATCGTCGCGGCAACCTGGCTGGCCCGGGTCAGATGGTATCCACGGCCGCTCATGTTCAAGTTTCGCTGAAGCTGATCGAGCATTCCTGAGCGAGGCTCCCATGTCACCCTGTCGGGAAACCGGCGCTGCACGCGGAGGCACTCCTCTTTCTGCATGTGCTTGTCGAGCACTGCAAGAATTTCATCGGGCGTTCCTCGAACTGCGCGCGAGGCAGTTGCCATCGCCGGACCGGTGATTCCCGCGACGAACCCTTGTTCTTCGACGACAGCGATGCGCGACCGTTCTTCCGCGAGAGCCTGAGTGAGCGTGTTTGGACTGATGCCCGCTTCCTTGCCGATCTCCATGAGCTCGGCCTCGGTGAGCAGCCCGCTCCCGTCGGTGTTCGCGGAGGTCGCCTGAAGCTCCGACGCGCGCGCGAGGACTCGCTCTATCGCGCTGCGATCGAGCGGGGGATTCTTCGCGGGAAGGTTCGACGGTTCATCGGGCATGGTCCAGAAAACTAAACGTCAGAGCTGCGCTGGGAGAGCTACCATCTTGCAGCTCAGGATCAAAGCGCCACGGAGGCACGGATGGCACGGAGAACTGACAAGAAATTTGTTAAACAACCCGCTTCCGCAAATGATCTCGCTCGACAGAGATGATTTCGCTCCGCGAGTGGTCAACAATCATCGTTTGTTTTCCTCCGTGCCGTCCGTGCCTACGTGGCGCGGTTGGTTTGTCGGAGAGCTAGATGCCGCCGAGCACGACGTCGATCTGCCGCGAGATTGCGTCCCTGATCTTATCGGGCAACGCAAACGCCTGCGAAAGCGATGCAGTGGCATTCGGACCGATGCTCCTGTTCGCCGAGCGCAGGTAGTATCGCGCGTAGCCGTCCACCAGATCGGGCGAAACCTTCTGCAGCAGCATGGCGCCTGCTCTCACCGAGCCGGCCGCGATGTACCGGTCAGCCAGGCCAATGCGTTGGTCGGTAGGCGTGACGTTGTCTCTCACCGCAGTCTGGACGATGTTGCCGGCGAGCTCGTGAACGATCACGTAAATCGCTTCAACTGCATCGGACGGACGCTGAGGGAAAGACACTACACTCGAGTTCTGTCTCTTTCCCGCCGACAGCGTGCGGCCTTCGCCATCGAGCGGCAACGACAGAATGATCTCGCCAGAGGTCTGTCCTGTGTTGTTCAGGAAATTCTGCAGCCGTGGCCGATAGGTATTCTGCCAGAGGTTGTCCACTGAAGTCACGACGGTCGCACGCTCACCCTGCTGCTGGTTCCAGTACGAGCGATAGAAATGCGCATCCTCATCTCGGATGGACTGCACGAACAGTCTTGCCCAGTCTCGGTCTGCCTGCGTCGGGAAGTAGCCGCTGAGCAATTGGATCAGCGTGGCCGCTTCCTGGCTGCTCGCGGCCTGAGGATTTCCATCGGCGCGGTAAAAAAGATCCGTTGCCTGTGTCAGCTCGTCGATCGATTCGAAATACAACGGAATGAATTGAGCGTTCACGAGCTGTGGATTCTGCGCGAGCCGCGCGCGCAGCTTCACGACATTCACGTCGAGCTGCGTCGTTGAATTGGCGCGGCGCTTCACATCGTTCAGCTCTGCCTTGTATCCTCGGCGAAAGAACGGAACGGTGGTCGTGTCATCCTGGATCATTGCGAAGCCGTGAAGCCACAGGTCCACATGATACATCGTCTTCACCGGCCAGATCGTCGCCGGGTTGGGCGATTGTCCGGATCGTCCGGGTCCTGTGTCGGGCCCCGGCAATCCGGCGGAGCCAGGCCCGCCTGCCGATGCGCAGGCGAGCGATGCAGCGATTCCGGCCATCGATGCGAATCGCGCTATTGAAAAACGCATTTGTATTTCTCCGGGTTTGTCGCGCGAGGCGCGAAGTTCAAGCCCGGCAGACCGCCCGGACTATTGTATTGATTCCACGATCAGTGCTATACCCTGTCCGCCGCCAATGCATGCGCTGCCCAGGCCAAAACGTTTGCCTTCAGCCCGTAGCGTATGCAGTAGATGGGCCGTGATCCTCGCTCCCGACGCGGCAAGCGGATGGCTGATCGCGATCGCTCCGCCTTGCCGGTTGAGCTTCTCATCAGGGATCGACATCTCGCGCTGCACGGCGCAGGTCTGCGCCGAAAACGCCTCGTTGATCTCGATAATATCCATCTCGTCGAGCGTGAGGCCCGCCCGAGCGAGTGCTTTCCTTGACGATGGAACCGGTCCGATCCCCATGATCTTCGGATCTACGCCTGCAATTCCCCAGGAAACAAGCCGGCCCAGCGGCTTGAGACCGCGCTCTTTAGCGAAGCTCTCGCTGGCGATGACCATCGCACCCGCACCGTCGCCAATTCCCGACGCGTTGCCGGCGGTGACCACACCGTTTTCGTTGAACACCGGCTTCAGTTTCGCCAGTCCTTCGATCGTCGAGTCGGGACGCATGTGCTCGTCTCGCGCGAACATTTCCGTCTGCTTTGTCTTCGGATTCCGAACTGGAACTCCGATTATCTCGTCGGCGAATGCATTCGCGGCCCACGCGTCGCGCGCGAGCTGCTGCGACCGGAGCGCGAACTCGTCCACGCAGCTTCTGCCGATGTCGTATTTCACCGCAAGATTCTCGGCCGTCTCCGCCATCGCAAGTCCCGCATAGTTGTCGCGAAGGGCTTCCCACAATGTGTCTTCGAGCGGCGGCGATTTTCCAAACGGCAACCCCCAGCGAACTCGCGCGACATGCGGAGCCTGCGACATCGAGTCCGCCCCGCCGACGAGACACGCTTTCGAGTCGCCGAGCATGATTTCCTGCGCACCGCTGACGACCGCCTGAAATCCGGAGCCGCACAACCGGTTGAGTGTCAGCGCCGAGCTTTCCTCGCGCATACCCGATCGGAGTGCGACATGCCTCGAGAAGTACACGGAATCGGCAGTAGTGTAGAGGACGTTGCCAAAAATCGCGCTGTCGATTTCCTCAGCGCCAATGCCAGAACGCTCGATGGCCGCTTTCGCAGCGTGCGTTGTCAGCTCGGTGCACGTCATGTCCTTCAGGCTACCGCCGAAAGTACCGAACGCTGTTCGCACTGCTGATAGAAAGACGATCCCTTCTTCTGGTGTGCTCATCGGGGCTGCATTGTTGTCAGGGTCAACCTCTCGGCCTTTCGAAGGGTCGGAAGAGCATTCTACTCCCCCACCACTCGCCCGCAGGTTGCGCAAAATTTCCAGCCAGTCTCGAGCTCGCTGCCGCACGCGGGACAACGGGATACCGAAAGATTGTTTCCACAATGCGGACAGTAGATCACAGCGCGCCCCTCAGGCAAAGTTCCGCCACAAAACCTGCAGCCCTCAGGAATCGAAGTGTTGAGCATCGACGACAATGCCGCCGGCGCCGGCGGCGCCCCACCCTTGGCGGGCTCGGCAGGAGCGGGGGGTGCCGAAACCGGAAACGTTGCTGTGATCGCTGGTGTCGGAGGAACGCTTGCTGGAGTCGCGGCCGAACCAGTTGCGGATGACCCCGGAGTTGCAGACGGCACTGACGGCGCTGGCACGGCAGTGCCAGGAATCACCGGGTTCGCAACGGGCGTCGGGTCTGTTGAAGCGGTCAGTGCCCGAATTCTCCGGAGCGCTTCCGGCGCGAGCGAAACCTTCGATTCCGAAAATTCCCTGAACGCACCCGGATCCATGTTCGGCGACGCGAGCTCCGCCTGAAGCTTGTCGCGCATCGCCTGATCGCTGAGCAGATAGTCGCGCTCTCCCGACAACATCCGGGTCATCGCGATCTCATAATCCTGATTGGTCTCAATCCCGAGCTCGCGCCTGTGATGACGGTACGGAATCAGGGTCTCATACAGCTCCTGAACCGTGAACGGCAGCGTGAGATACTCGGAATGCCTGTGGCGGATGTTGCTGACCAGTCGATGAAATACGCGGTCTAGATCGTCCATACTCTCGGGCTTGGCATGAATGTCCCAGGCTCAGGAAATGGAGCGATGTCCCTGAACCCATTTTTTCCTGTCTTGAGCTGCGACAGCCACATGTCGAACTCAGACGGACGTAAACCGCCGGAATTCGATTGTTCCGCCGCCGCGCTCGTAGCGAGATGATTCGCATACTCGTTCTGCGGCTGGCCATTGTGCCCCCGCACCCAGTTCCATTGTGTCTGAAACGGCGCGGTGGACTCAACAGCCTGCTTCCACAGGGCGAGATTCTCGATCGGTCCGGCCTTACGCCGCCATCCCCTCGCAATCCATCCGGCGACCCACGAGCGCATCCCTTCGACAATGTACTTGGAGTCGCTCGTGAACACGACGCGAAATGGGCGCTTCATTTGAGTCAGCTCGCCGAACGCCTCGATTACGGAGCGGAGCGCCATTCTGTTGTTCGTCGCACCGGGCTCCGAGATCCAGTAATCCCATCGCGTCACATCGCCCGTTTCCTGATCCCTCATCTCGAGGACGCCACCAGCTCCCCCTGGATTGCTCCCTTCGCGGCCGTTGCCGAGGCAGGATTCGTCGGCGTAGATCGCGACGAGCGATGCTGTTGTGTCGGCCTCGCCCGCCGAGAGCGGAATTGCGATTCGCTTCGCCGCAGTACGCCTGGGTTCAGGCTTCTCGGGTATCTCCTCACCGAACAGGTCGAGCATCATCGTGTGAGTACGTCGAGCTTCTCCACTTCGTCGAGGAAGATGGTGATTTCCTCCCCGGTCGTGGGGTGAAGGACCGAGACTGCTTCGCGCCGGCCATCCTGAAAAATCCGCTGGGGAATTCCCAGATACTCGGTTCCCCTGCGATAAATCGACACTCTGCGGGAGTGTGTGATGGCCGCTTCGAGCGCATCGTATTGCCTGTGTGTCAGCTGCTTCAACCTTTCTCCATCATCCATTCGCGAGCGACGTGCGTGAGTATCTCCGTCGCCCTGACAATCTCGCTAACCGGTACGAATTCTGCGGCCGCGTGCGCGAGTGCAATATCACCTGGACCAAAGCAAACCGCTGAAATGCCGGCTTCGTTGAGCAGCGCCGCATCGGTCCATGCACTCAATCCCTCGACCGATACCCTAGCTCCCGATTTGGTGATTGCCCGCTCCAGCATTCTTACCACTGGCGCGCCGGTATCGACGTCGCTCGGTGCCTGAGCGCCAATCAACCTCACTGTCGCATCGAGCTCAGGTCTTCTACTCCGAACGCGAGCGAGTGCGCCGTGAAGCTCGCTCATCGCCGTGTCCGCATTCTCGCCGGGAATCGTACGGCGCTCGATGGAAAGCACGCAGCGGTCGGGATAGGTCGACATGCCAATTCCGCCAGTGATTGTCGAGGCATGAACCGATGCGCGTCCGAGCAGGGGATGCTTCCGGTCGTGAAGCGAGCCCGCATCGAGATCATCGATCTCGGCCAGCAAAAGACCGGCGTGGCGGATTGCGTCGATTCCTATCTCATACTGGCTGCCGTGCGCTGCTCGCCCGGTGAACTCGATTTCAATCCATACAAAGCCACGATGGGCGGGGCAGATCGCAAGCCGAGTCGGTTCGGTGAGTATCGCGCATTCAGCTTTGACGCCGCTATCGATCACCGATCGCATGCCGAGGCTTTCGTACTCTTCGTCGGCGACGGCGGCGATGATGATTTGACCGTGGGCCGCGGAGCCAATGCCGTCGTAAGCAGCGAGCGCCGCACAGCACATCGCGGCGACACCTGATTTCATATCGGCCGAACCGCGTCCGTAAAGCCGATCCCCTTCGATTGCGGCATCGAAGGGAGCGTGGGTCATTCCTTCAACCCCCACAGTGTCGAGATGGCCAGCGAACATGAGCGACCGGCCGGAATCGGGCCCGATTTGCGCCAGCACGCTCGACCGGCCGGGAGCGGATTCAATCCACGTGACGCGGAAGCCCCAGTTTTCGAGAACTCCGGCAAGGGCGACAGCGATAGGCTGCTCTCCCGGTGCGCCAGGTACGAGGGTAGGGTTTTGTGAGTCGATCCGGGTAAGCGCCTGCGTCAGCGCAACCGCATCGCCTCTGGGGATATCAGTGTCGCCCGCGTTCACGAAGCGGGTTCTCGCTGGCGCTACTTGCGCTTGGCTTTGGCGGCTTTCTTCGGAGCCGGTTTCTTCGGAGCCGGTTTCTTCGGAGCTGCTTTCTTCGGCGCGGGCTTTTTGGCGACCGGCTTTTTTGGAGCTGCTTTTTTCGGAGCTGCCTTTTTCGGTGCAGGCTTGCCTGCGGCCTTTTTCACTGCTTTAGGAGGCGTGGCAGTCTTCGCGGGTTTCAAAGGCTTAACGGGCTTTACTGGCGTGGAAGCGACCTTCTTCGCGGGAGCCACATGCTGGACGACCGCGGGTTTTGCGACAAGTTTGGGAGTGGTGGCGCTCACCGCGGCCGGCGAACTTGCTGCCGCAACATGCCTGACCGGCTCGGCCTTCGGGGGCGGTGCCGCGGGTTTGGGGCGTTTCGGCTGGTGTTCTTCCACCTGCCGGATGAGCTTGTCCGCCTCTTCCTGGGTCATTTGCCCGCGGCGGACCATGAACTGAACGAGGTCGCGTGCACTTTCCATGACGAATCCGGTCAGGCCAGCGGCGGCGTTCACTACATCTTTCATGGCCGCGGACATCTTACTCCCCGCTTCCAAGCTGATCTCGTGAGCCTTGGCCGCCATCTCCGCAACGGTGTCCTTGACGTCGGCGCCGCGGTGCCCGGGGCTGCGTTTGGGAGGAACCGGCGGCGTTCCGTCGGGAGCGGGTGGTGCAACGGTCCCGGGTTCGGACGCTTTGTCGTTCTCAGCCATCACACGCTCCTGATATGTATGCCGCAGCGATTGCATTCGGAGGGGAAAGGCCCCAGGGCGCGAACTGATTCAGCGCCAGCGAGGTTGCAAGCGGCGGTAAGTATATGATTTTTCGTCGTTAACACAAGTAAGCATGGGCCGCTCCAAAACGTGATGCCATAGTGCGGTGCCACTCAACTCCGAACAATTTGATAGCATCATCACATCATCGAGACGCCACAATATGCTCAATACCCTCAGAATCCTCGATCTTTCCCGCGTCTTGGCCGGCCCAATCTGTACCATGACTCTCGGCGATCTGGGCGCCGACGTTCTTAAAATCGAAAGACCGGGCGCCGGGGACGACACTCGCGCCTGGGGACCTCCCTTCGACGAACGGGGGCAAAGCGCATACTATCTATCAGTCAACCGAAACAAGAAAAGCGTCGCGCTCGACCTGAATGAAGCCGGGGACCGAGCCCTGATACTCGAGCTCATCAATGGAGCCGATGTCGTCGTCGACAACTTCAAGCCTGGAACGCTGGAGCGACGCGGAATCATTCCAGCAGCACTGCTCGAAGCGCTCCCGGGCCTCATCTGGTGCACAATCACCGGATTTGGTGCGCGGAGCAGCAGAGTAGGGTACGACCTGGTCGTTCAGGCTGAAAGCGGGTGGATGTCGATCACCGGTGAGCCCGACCGCGAGCCGATGCGAGTGGGTATCGCTCTCGCTGACATCATCGCCGGTAAGGACGCGACGATCGCCATCCTTGCCGCTTTGGTACGCCGCGGGGTGGCGAAGGTCCCGACCGGCCATGAAGAGCGTCACATCCACATATCACTCAGCCATAGCGCGACTGCCTCGCTGATCAACGTTGCGCAGAACGCTCTCGTTACGGGCTCCGATGCAAAGCGATGGGGGAATCAGCATCCGAGCCTCGTTCCCTATCAGCTGTTCAATGCTTCGGATCGACCGATCATTGTCGCTGTGGGCAACGACACGCAATGGAAGGCATGCGCAGTGGCGCTGGACCTCCACGGCCTTGCCAGCGATGCATCAATCGCAACCAATGCGGGACGACTTGCTGCCCGTGACCGGGTCACTGGCGCAATATCCAGACGACTTCTTGACAGGCAGGCGAAAGAATGGATTTCCGTGCTCGACGCTGCGGGTGTTCCGTGTGGAGTCGTCAAGACGGTTCTCGAATCGCTCGCCGAAGTCGAGGCGTCGTCTCTCACTGGAATTGCGCCGAGTGTGCCGGGTACTGTGCGGTTGCCGCCGCCTTTGCTGGATGAGCACGGAGAAGCCGTGCGACGAGATGGATGGAACGTGTTCCAACTGAAAAGCTGAAAGCACTGCCGTCACGATCGGGCTGCCAGTGCGCTTAAAATTTCTTCTATATCCAGAAAAACGAAAAAACATTAGACTAGCGACGTGACTACATCTGCACCTTCAGTCGAGCCGGCCGATCAGGCCGACGCCGACCAGGAAATCATCACTCGCGTCCTCGCTGGTTCCAAAGACGCTTTCGGTGTCCTCATTCAACGCTACAGCGATCCCCTTTACCGACACGCACTCGGCATGACGGGAAGTCCAGATGTGGCGGAGGACATCCTTCAGGCGTCCTTCATCAAAGCATACCAGCACCTTGGCGAGGTACGCGGCAGGTTCGATGCGTGGGTTTTTCGAATCGTCGCCAATTCGTGCAAGGACTGGCTCAAGAATATTCGTCGGACGCACGTGAGCTACGAAGAAGACGATCAGCCCTCTTCATTCTCGACGCCGGAAGAAGAGATGGATCGCAACGAGCTGCGCACTGATCTCGAGTACGCATTGGCGCGACTTCCGGAATCACTTCGCGAAGCATTCGTGATGAAGCACGTCGAGGGCAGATCGTATGAAGAAATGGCGGTTCTGCTCGAGACGACGGTGGGCGCTCTCAAAATGCGGGTGCATCGCGCCCGCGAATCGCTGCAGG
Source organism: Gemmatimonadales bacterium (assembly GCA_038208605.1). Classification (GTDB taxonomy): domain Bacteria; phylum Gemmatimonadota; class Gemmatimonadetes; order Gemmatimonadales; family Gemmatimonadaceae; genus UBA4720. The sequence goes on from JBBQYO010000072.1 coordinate 10,585, forward strand.
CACTCCTCGAGGAGAAGTACGCATGACCGATGAGACAACCGGGGCCTCCGCCCCCGATCAACCAATACGTCGCAAAACCCCGCCGGCGACGCCGATGGTTCAGGCATGGCTCGACGGAGAGGAAACGCGCGATCACCTTGCAACCGCGGACGAGCAGGAGACGGCAGAGCTCTGGACGAGGATCAACAGCGAGGCGGCTCAGCTGCGCAAGCGCAACACGCCGATCCACGTCCAGAGCAGAATCCTCAATTCGCTCACCGATCTGCCGGCAGTTCCTGACCCACCGGCCGAGACGGGATTCAAGCTCACGACAGCCACCGCTGTAATCGGCGGAATTGTGATCCTCGCGATTGGCGCCATCCTGGGGTTCATGCTGGTACGCTGACGCTTCTTTTGTCGTACATTCAGAGCCAGTTTCGGAGTATACCCGGAACTGGCGTTTTTGCATGCGCGGCCTGCGCCTTGCATTCTTTCCGAGCGTCAGTACTGACTTTAGCTCACCGAGGGGGGAGATGATGAAGCTCAAAATGCTGGTAGTGGCAGCAGGGTTCGCCGCGCTGCCGGTTATCGCTGGTGCGCAGACGCCCACCGATACCACGATGAAGAAAGACACCATGATGATGATGAAGGACACAATGATGAAAGACACCATGATGATGAAGGACAAGAGCATGTCCACGTCATCGAATATGTCTTCCGGAATGGCGTCGTCCAAAAGTATGTCGATGCTGCCCGCCATGTCCGTAAACGGACCGCGGCCCGTTCCGCCTTCTGACGGAACAACCTGTCCGTGGAAGTGCCCGTCCTCGAAGGGCGTGGCCGGTCTAACTGGACCACAGTTCCTTGCCTTGCAGCAGGAGTTGCGCGACAAGGGTTGCGGCAATTCGCACGTTACAGGTGTGCTCGATGGCTCGACCCGCCGCGGAATCGCTATCTGCGCAAGAAAGCTGCATGTGAAAAACAACGCAGGCGCAGTTCTCGTCGCGATGAATATCGGCTACGGTGAGTCGGACGTCTCGATGAGAAAGATGGATTGACCCTGCTGTAACGTTGGTTCTGCGCTAATCCGGAAACGGTAGCGCAAGCTGCAGAGAGGGGATGGGGTGCTCAGCGCTGAGTGCTCCGTCCCCTTCGTCGTTTGTGTCATCGACGCGCGCCCGGCTCTCGACGCGATACTTCACGCACAGCTGATGAAAGAACCGCGATAGACCCTCCCGATACTTCCTGCCTGCGTTCGAATCGTGCGCGTATGTATTGCGGTACCGCTCCTCGAGATGAGGAAACTCCTTCATGATGAACGGCATGTAACGTTGCTTGGCAGTCGCGCGCAGCCTCACGGCGCAAGCGCCGACGTAAGTCGCCCCCGCTTCCGACACCCGCTTCACGAGCGCTTCGAGATCCGAAGGATTGTCCGTGATTCCGGGCAGGACCGGCATGCAGTTGACGCCGGCGTCGATCCCCGCTTCCCGGAGCCGGGCCAGTCCTCGAACGCGCGCCTCCGGCGTGGGCGACCTCGGCTCGATTTTCCGGGCGAGATCGCGATCGAGCGTGATGAGGGAAACGTGAACGCTCAAATCCGAGTGACGATTGATGCGCGACAGCACATCGATGTCGCGCGTAATCAACGGACTTTTCGAAATGATCACCACCTTCAGTCCGGGATGCTCCGCCAGCACTTCCAGGATCCGCCGTGTCACACGGAAACGTCGCTCTGCAGGCTGGTACGGGTCGGTCGCAGTGCCGATCACGATCGCTTCACGCTTCAATAGCGACAGATGCTTCTCGCTTCCCTGGCGAAGCGTCTTCGCGAGAATGTCCGGCGCGTTCTGCTTCACGAAGATGTTACGCTCGAACGCGAGCCATGGAGGCATAGCCTCGTACCGGTCGGCGAGAGCATTCTCCATCCGCTCGTTATCGGATGCACGCTCCATTACGTACCGGTGCGTGTACCGCGCATAGCAGTAGGCACAGCCAAACGCGCATCCGACGTAGGGATTGATGGACCAGAATCCCATCCCAGTCGTCTCGGGACCGTTGAGAATGCTGCGCGCGGCAGTCGAGTAGTAGCGAATGTCCTTCTGCTCGCCGATCAATGGCAGCAGGCGCGACTCGCGCTCGTACGCATCTCCAA
>JBBQYO010000073.1:0-12626 GCA_038208605.1 Gemmatimonadales bacterium
GGGGATGTTCGATATTCGAGGGAAGCTGCAGCCAGACAATTTCGGCTATGCCTCGAGCCCCGAAGGTATTTCGGATGGGACCACCTGCGGCAGCTTTCTAGTAGATCAAGCAAAACGATATCTGGATGATCTCGCGTTCGACGGAATTCTTTATGACAACCAACTCGGAACCCGGGGGCGCTGGCACGACGGAGACGGCCCCGGCTATTCCCCTGCGGAAGCGACCGCGATCGAGACATTCCTCGCGTATTCGCAACGTTCATTCGCAGGCAAACAGCTAATGTGGTTCGATTCCTACAACAACGTCGATGTCGAGCGAGCAACGTTCAGCTTTCCGTTAGAGGGATACTCTCACTTCGACTATCTAATCGCTTCGGGTTTCTGCGTCATGAGCAGAACCAAGCCTTACACTGACGACCTTGCCAGCAAATTGCAGATCCAGAGTCACCCGAAAATTCTCGCGACGCTAGACTACGTCGATCCCTGGTACACATACAACTCGATGTCGAATTATCCCGCTTGCTCTAGACAACTCGAACAGACTGCCATCGACAATCGCTTCAAGATCGACGGCTTGATGTTTTTCGCCAACGACGAGCGCGGCTCTCTTATACCTCAAAGCCTTATCGAATCGTTTGCGGCGCGTTTCTTTGACGGCCGATAAGTTCGAATCCCTTGTTAGCGCGGCAAAAAAACGCCGGCCCACAGGCCGGCGCGCGTCCCTATTGGCACGACTCGAGCCGTCAGATTCCGCCGTAATGCCAGCGAACCGCCTGAAGGTCCACGTGAATATTGCGAGCCCCTGAGGCGGTGCTATCGACAACGATACTTCCAACGGCATTGTCGAGAGGACGCAGTTCGTCGTTGTTCAACGATACAGGATGGAACCGGATAGTCGCCGTCATCGGGGGCGTATCATCAAGAATCTCGAGCCGCAATGAGTACTTCCCTACCTCCAACGGCTTACCGAATGTGTTTTGCGAGAAGATAACGTTGATAAATCCATAATCACCGGTCGCGGTATTTCCGCCATCTATCGACACCCAGCAGCTGGTCCCGTGATAGCCCTTGTTAGCGAGAGTGCCCACAAACCTCGAGGGCAAATCGCCCTGAATCTTTCCCACCGACCCGTACTGCGTCTCGAGCGCGTTCACTGAGCAAGTGTTGGAGCCAGTCACGTTGGCGACAACGTGATACGTCTGAAGTGGTTCCGAGACGGTGTTGTCGGTCTGGCAGGCTACTGCCGCACACAAAAACGGAATAACGAGATAGCTGGATCTCATAGTGAACAGGGTAGGAGATACTCGATTGACGCACGACCCGGTAAAAGGTCACACCAGGCAAGAAAGATAAAATAAACATCCTTTGCAAAATACGGCGATTTATGATCCCTCCGTGTGCAATGCGTTGGATTGAATCATTCGGTCAAGGGGCAAAGTGACGCGGGATTTCCAATACGTCGATCAGGGCCGTACGTTTTTCTGTGCTGCGGAAGCGCCGAGGCACGCAGACATGCCGAATGAGGAAAGGGGCACTCGCTACGCGCCCTTAGCAGCTTTCCCTGGAGACAGCAGCGCATTCCGGGAGCTAGTGTCGAGTAACGCGTCCCACGCGGTAATGGCGAACGACTCGTTCCGCGCGGTGATGGCGAACGACGCGTACCGTCAGCTGGAGTCGAGCGATATGTTCCGCGCGCTTTCACGCAGCCAGTCGCTGTCCGAGGCGTTCCTCAACCAGGCGATGCACGCGCAGCAGTAACATCGGCGCGGGGTAACCCGCGCTACCTCATGAGTTCGATGTGATTTCTCGCGGGCCCCGGCTGCCTCTTTCGGCGGCTTGGGGCCTGCGTGTAGTTTCGTACCCGTCGTGATTCGCCAATCCCCGATTAAACGCCTGAGTTTACTCGCCGCCACGGCCTGCAGCGTTGCAGCCGCACCGTGCAGCCTCAGCGCGCAGTTCCAAGCCGTCGAAACGCAGACGATGCGCCTCATTTACACATCACCGTCTCAGTCCTATCTGGTCCCGCAGGTCGTCGCGAGCTTCGAGAAAGCGCTCCGCTTTCACGAAAAACTCTTCGACTACGTGCCACCCCACCGGACGGACGTGCTCCTTCACGATCTCTGGCATTACGGAAACGCCGGCGCGAGACCCCTCCCAGAGAATCACGTCACCCTCGGAATTGCGCCCTACAGCCACGATTACGAGTCGGCACCAGCGCCCGAACGGATGGCGTCTTCGATGAACCACGAGCTCGCGCACATCTTCACCACCGACAAGTCCACGGCATCCGACCGGTTCTTCCGCTCGATCTTCCTCGGCAAGGTCACGCCGAATGCCGAAGTGCCACTCTCGGTGGCGTTCAGCTACCTCACCGCGCCCCGGTGGTACGCGCCGCGGTGGTACCTCGAAGGGATTGCGACCTACCTGGAAACCTGGATGAATGGTGGCCTCGGTCGCGCGATCGGGCCATACGACGAGATGGTTTTCCGGACGCTCGTCCGCGACAGCGTCAGGATATACGACGTCGTCGGACTCGAGTCCGAGGGCACCACAATCGACTTTCAGGTGGGCGTCAACTCCTACCTGTACGGCACGCGCTTCATCAGCTACCTCGCGCTGCGCTACGGGAACGAGAAGATGCTCTCATGGTTCAATCGCACCGAAGGGAGCAAGCGGTACTTTGCTTCGGAGTTCCAGAGGATCTACGGTCGCTCGCTGGAGGAGGAGTGGTCGCGGTGGATTGCGTGGGAACACGACTGGCAGCGCGAGAATATCGCAGCCATCCGCCGCCACCCCACCACCGGCACGCGGCCGCTGACGGATCGGGTGCTCGGCTCGGTCTCGCGCGCATGGTACGATTCGGCGACGGCGAGCATCCTCGTCGCCGTACGCTATCCTGGCCAGGAAGCCCACATCGCATCGATCGAAATAGCCAGCGGTCGCTTTACGAGAATCCTTGACATCCCGGGCGCATCCGGTCTGTCGGTGACATCGCTTGCCTTCGACATCTCATCGCGGACGCTGTTCTTCACCACCAATAACGCAGATTGGAGAAACCTGCTCGCGCTCGACCTTGCAACCGGCCGCACTCGTGTGCTGCTTCACGACGCTCGCATCGGCGACCTGGCCTTCAACCGGGCGGACAGATCGCTCTGGGGCGTGCGGCACGACAACGGATTCTCCACGCTCGTACGGATTCCGTACCCGTACACCGAGTGGAACCAGGTGCACACCCTGACGTACGGACGCGACCTGTTCGATCTCGACGTCGCGCGTGACGGCTCGACACTCATCGGCTCGATGTCGGACATCAGCGGGAAACAGCGACTCGTGCGTATGAAGGTCGCCAGCCTTCTCCATGGCGACGCGACGCCCGAGGTCCTCTACGATTTCGGCGACTGGTCTCCGTCCAACTTCGTGTTCTCCAACGACGGCAAATTCCTGTACGGCTCGTCATACTACTCAGGGGTGTCCAACATCTACCGGTACGACGTTGCGCGCGGGCGGATGCAACCCCTGAGTAACGCGGAGACCGGTTTCTTCAAGCCGCTTCCGCTCCCGGGCGATTCGCTGGTCGTTTTCGCGTACTCGCGTCAGGGCTTCGTGCCATCGATGATTCCGAACACGGTGCCCGACAGCATTAGCGCAATCCGTTTCCTCGGCAACGAGATCGCCGAGAAGAGGAAAGAGGTGCAGGAGTGGATGCCTCCGGCGGGAGCCGACGTGAACCGCGACGCGCTCACCGCTGCGACGGGCGAGTACAGCGCTCTGCGCAACTTCAAGCTCGACAACGCTTACCCGGTGGTGGAGGGCTATCAGGATGCCGATGGCAATCGCGGCGTCGCCGGCGGCGTGCGCGTCAACTTCTCGGACAGGCTCGGCGCCACGGGGCTCGATTTCACGGGGTCATACTCTCCAACGCAGGAGCTGGATGCCAGCGAACGGCTGCACCTGCGCGCGGTCTTCCGCCACTGGAACTGGAGCGTCTCCGGCACGCTCAACCGCGCCGATTTTTACGATCTGTTCGGGCCGACCAGGGTGAGCCGCCAGGGCTACTCGCTGGCGACGCAGTACCAGCGGAATCTCCTGCTCGACGGGCCGACGAGCCTGAATTACACGATCCGCGCCGCCGGCTACGGAAACCTCGCGACAGTGCCGGAGTTTCAGGATATCGCGTCGTCGTACGACCGTCTCGCCACTCTTTCAGGCGACCTCGTTTACAAGTCGCTCCGGCGGTCGCTTGGCGCGACTGAGGACGAGCTCGGAAGCACCTGGGGAGCGAGCGCCCGCGGCAATTACGCCGGCAGTACGCTTTACCCACGCGTGAGTCTCGAGGGGTCGCGAGGATTTCTGTTATCGCTCGACCACTCGTCCGTCTGGCTCCGCGCTGCTGCTGGCACGCGTCTGGGTGGAAACCGAAATGATCCGTTCGCGCGGTCATATTTTGGGGGTTTCGGCAACAATTGGGTGGACTACCGCGGTATAAAGCAGTTCCGGAATACGGAGAGCTTCCCTGGCCTCGCCATCAACCAGGTTGGCGGCGCTACGTACGGCAAGGCGCAGGTGGAGTGGACGTCGCCGCCGCTGCGCTTCCGCAAAGTCGGTGTCCCCGTCGCCTACCTCCGCTGGGCTGGGCTGTCGGCCTTCGCGAGCGGCCTCGTGACCGATTTCGACGATGCCGCAACGAGGCGCAGCTTCGTGAACCTTGGCGCGCAGGCGGACCTCAGATTGATCACGCTCTCTAACCTCGAGTCCACCTTTTCAGTCGGCGTTGCGGCGGCGGCTGGCGAGGGGATCCGGCGCAGCCCGGCGCTGATGATCTCGTTCAAGCTGATGTGAGCACGGCCGTTGCCCTGGCCGTCAGCGTCCTGCCGGTCTTCCTATTTCTCGGCGCGCTGGTATTGCTCGACAGCTACAAGCTGATTCCGCTGCGAGCGATCCTGCTCGCCGTCGCGGCGGGGGCCGCCGCCGCTGGTGTCGCCTACGCTGTTAACGTATCGCTTCAGCCGGCGCTGGCGCTGGACACAGCACGCTACTCGGTATACGTCGCTCCCCTTCTTGAGGAGCTGCTGAAGGCGATGTACATCGTCTGGCTGCTGCGCCGGAGCAGGGTAGGCTTTGTCGTCGACGCGGCGACCTACGGCTTCGCAGTCGGGACCGGATTTGCATTCGTCGAGAATATCGTCTCTCTGCAAATGCACCCGAATGCGACGATCTGGACCTGGATCGTCCGCGGATTCGGTACGGCGCTGATGCACAGCGGTACCACGGCGATCTTTGCGATGATATCACGCACGCTCCACAATCGTTCGCGGGTGCTCCGGCCGGCGCTTCTGTTGCCCGGGCTGGCAGCGGCCGTGGTGATGCACTCGATGTACAATCAGTTCCTGGTCGCGCCGTTGCTCGCGACGGCGCTGATCGTGCTGGTGTTCCCTTACGTCGCGATGTTTCTTTTCCAGCAGAGCGAGCGGGAGATAAGGAGCTGGCTCGGCACGGGCTTCGACACTGACCAGGAGCTGCTGCGAGTGATGCGTGCCGGCGAGGTCTCGGACACGCCAGTGGGCCTTTACCTGAAGGGGCTGCGGACGAGCTTCCAGCCAGAGGTAATCGTTGACATGATGTGCATGCTCCGACTGCGCGCCGAGCTCGGCATAAGGGCCAAGGGGATCCTGCTCATGCGCGAGGCCGGCTTCGAGGCCGACCCCGATCCATCTCTTCCGGCGAAGCTCGAGGAAGTGCGGTATCTCGAGCGGAGCATCGGCAGAACCGGGATGCGCGCGCTGAAGCCCTTCGTCCACACGAGCACGCAAGACCTGTGGCAGCTCAACCTCCTCGACGGGACGCAGCGATGACCGAGTCGCCAGTGGAGCAGGGCACGGCGACGACACTGCGAATTCCGCCGCGAGTGCTCCTAATTGGCCGGAGCTACAAGGATGCCCCAGCGCTGATGGAGCGGCTGATAGGCGAAGGATATTTGATCATCTCGGAGATCGAAGCCAGTCGCGCTTTCTCGCGGCTGCGCTCGGCACGCTTCGAGTTCGTGCTGGTCGACATTGACGTTTCGGGCGCGGCTGGCCGGACGTTCATCGAAACGCTGCGTGGCGACGAACAGCTTGCGAGTCTGCCGGTGCTCGTGACCTCCCAGTCGGACGACATGGACGCCGTCGAGCGATTTCTCGAATACGGCGCCGACGACTACCTGCCGAGCGTCTTCGGCCCGGCGGTGCTGCGCTTGCGTGTCAACGCTGCGCTGGACAGACGGCGCATCCAGGACGGCCAATATCTGCGACGCGAAATGTCCGTGGCGCGGACGATCCAGCGTGATTTCCTGCCCGAATCACTCCCGGATGTGGGGGGCATGGAGATAGAGGCGGCGCTTCGCCCTGCGCGGGACGTCTCGGGTGACTTCTATGATTGCTTCCTGCTGTCGTCGGGCGAGGTGATTCTCGTAGTCGGGGATGTGTGCGACAAGGGAGTGGGCGCGGCGCTGTTCATGGCGCTGTTCCGGAGCCTGATCCGCGCCTCCGCCGACCCCGTGGGCGGCGGCGCGATCCAGATGATCGGCGGCCGCCACACGATGGTGATGCAGGCGATCCAGTCGGCCTCGCCGGCCGACCTGCTGACGCGCGTTGCCGGCTTCACCAACGACTACATCGCGCGGCTCCACGGGCGGACAAACATGTTCGCAACGGTGTTCCTCGCTTCCCTCGAACCGTACTCCGGTGAGCTAGTCTATGTGAACGCCGGCCACGAGCCCGCGCTCATCATTGCGCCCGATGGGGGCATCGAGGAGCTGCGGCCGACCGGGCCGGCGCTGGGGATGCTCCCCGATTCGCGTTTCACCGCGGTGACGCGCAATCTCGAGAAGGGTCACTCTCTTTTCGCCTTCACCGACGGCCTGGTGGAGGCCCACAGCCCGACCGGTGAGGTATACGGGGCGGAGCGGCTACGCGAGGTGCTGCGGGCCCATCGCAGCGGTCCCGCCTCGGAGCTGGTGCGCGCTGTGCTCGACGCCGTGGAGACATTCGGGCGGCACTCGGATCCGCACGATGACGTGACGATACTGGCCGCTCGGCTGGTGTGATCGGGCGAATACAGAGCAAAGTTCGCCACGCCACTACAACAGCAAGCCGTCCGCGCTTTAACAAACCGCGCTCGCGCTTTCTCGAGGTTGCCTGCAGGTTTGCGAGGATCCCGGACGTCGCGGTCACCCAAAGGAGAATGCCAATGTCGTTTAGCCGCTCGACGAATCTCGCTGCGTTTCTGCTCGGCGCTTCAGCGGCAGTGATTCCAATGATGCCGGCCGGGGCACAACAGAACATCGACGTGGCGAAATTGCAGGCTGAGGCGGTTCAGCGAACGCGTGAATATCTCCGCATCAACACTACGAATCCGCCTGGCAACGAAGTGGAAAGCATGCGCTGGTTCGCACGAATCTTCAAAGCGGAAGGGATTCCATTCGATACGGCGACATCAGGGCCGGGACGCGGCAACGTGTGGGCACGACTCAAAGGCGGTAATCAGCCCGCGCTTGTGCTCCTCCATCACATGGACGTCGTGCCCGCGGACCCGAAGTACTGGGAGTCGGATCCATTCGCCGCCGTAACAAAAGACAGTGTCATATTCGGTCGCGGCGCGCTCGACACCAAAACGCTTGGCGTAGTGGAGCTGGAGGCATTTCTCGCCTTGAAGCGCGCCAACGTTACGATGAACCGCGACGTGATTTTCCTGGCGACGGCGGACGAGGAGGCAGGCGGGAACTTCGGCGCCGGATGGATTGTGAAAAATCATCCTGATGCATTCAAGGGTGCAGGAATTCTTTTGAATGAGGGCGGTGAAAGCACTCTCCAGGATGACGGGAGAATGCAATTCGCCATCGAGGTCACTCAGAAAACACCGCTGTGGCTCAAGCTCACGGCAGTAGGTAAACCCGGGCACGGATCTACGCCCGCTCCGGCTTCTGCGGTGAACAGACTCATTCGCGCACTGGATCGACTACAGACTTACGAGTTCAGGCCGCGAGTGATCCCGGCTGTCGCCGCCTACTTCGCGGCACTGGCTCCAACCATGCCCGCAAGGTGGAAAGAAGGTTTCAGCGATGCGACGAAGTTGATCGCTGACCGGAACACCCTGATGCAGCTGCAACTGGATCGAAGAGAGCTCGCAGCGCTGCTTCGCAATACGTGCTCGATCACCATGCTTCAGGCTAGCAACAAGATCAATGTGATTCCACCCGAGGCGCAGGCCCAGGTGGACTGCCGACTACTTCCCGATGAGGATCGCACGGCCTTCCTTCGCGAGTTCACCGCAGTGATCAATGACCCCGACATCAGGATGGAACAGATTCTCGGGTTCACGCCGGCGGTGTCCTCTACAGACAATCAGCTTTATCGCGCAATCGACGCGGCACTGCGTCGCAATTATCCCGCTGCGAGTATCGCTCCCGCTGTGCAGACCGGATTTACGGACAGTCACTGGTTCAGGGATCTTGGAATCGCGAGCTACGGCGTCAATCCGTTTCTCATTCCCGACGCGGAGAATTCAGGCACGCACGGCAACAACGAGCGGATTTCGATCGAGAACATCAAGAAGGGAACAGCCGTGATGCTGGAGATCGTAACTGCAGTGGTGTCACATTAGGTGCAAGCCGCCGCGCCGTACCGCTCGCCGCCCCGCTCTTTTATCTCTCACATGACATCTCGAGTGCTCCGTCGCCTCCTTCCATTTTTCGTCCAATGAAATCCATCGTGACTGTAGCCGTGTTGACTTTGGCCCTCGGCACATCCGCGCGGTCACAGGAATTGTCGGCAAAGCTTGACGCGCCAACCGCCCGGCGGTTTGCTGCACTGGCGCTGGCCTGCGTCCAGAAGGAATATCCGAACAAGATCGCCCATGTTCTGAACTCCTCTGACGATGTGAAGGCGCCTCAGGCACTGACTCCCGCGTTTTATGGGTGCTACGACTGGCATTCATCGGTGCATGGACATTGGCTGCTGGCGCGGCTGGTTCGCGAGTTTCCGAATGCACCCTTTGCGTCCGATGCGTCGGCAGCACTCAAGGCGAATCTCACCCCGGCCCACATCGCCGGCGAAGTGGCCTATTTGAATGCCCCCGGACGGGAGTCATTCGAACGCCCGTACGGTTTGGCCTGGTTGTTACAGCTCAGCGCTGAATTGCGCGAAACGCAGACGCCGGATGCGGCTTTGTTATCGTCGGCAATGAAGCCGCTCGAAGCGGCAGTCGTCGCGCAGATCAAGGCATGGTTGCCGAAACTCGTTTATCCCATTCGCGAAGGGGAACATGCGCAAACCGCGTTCGCCTTTGGGTTGATTCTCGACTATTCGCGAGGAACAGACCCTGCGCTGGCCGCGATGGTCAGCGCAAAGATTAACGAGTTCTATCTCAAGGACCGCGACTGTCCTATCAACTATGAGCCGTCCGGTCAGGACTTCCTCTCGCCTTGTATTGCCGAGGCCGACGTGATGCGCCGCGTCCTCGCGCCTGCTGAATTTGCGGCGTGGCTTACGAAGTTCCTGCCGCGAATACCGACCGACAATTCGGGCAAGTGGCTACCGGTTGGAATCGTTCTCGACAAGATGGATGGCAAGCTCGCGCATCTGGACGGCCTCAACCTCAGTCGTGCGTGGATGCTGGAGGGCGTCGCGTCGGGCTTGCCATCAGGCGATCGTCGCATCCGCGCACTGATGGCCGCGGCTGACACTCATGCCGCCAGTGGACTCGCCGCCGTGACTGGAGACCACTACGCTGGTGGGCATTGGCTTGGCAGCTTTGCGACATATCTCACCACGCGGAGAGGTATAGGCCGCAGCGCACGAAGTCCGGTGCCTGCGAGCAGTTCTCACGTCGGTGTTACCGCTGCAGCTCGGCCGTCCCTAATCGGAATCTGGCGCGTTTTGCACTTTTGCAATGTTGATTCAGCGGGGGTTGAAACGAATCCGTTTGGCGACGCGCCGAACGGTGTTTTCGTATACGCACCCACGGGTCAGCTATCTCTTCACGCGATGCGAACTCCGCCGACACCGCCGTTTGCGGCGGGGGACGACGCTCCAACGGATGCCGAGCGCCGCGTGATGTTGGACGGCTACTTCGGCTACTTCGGCACTTACACCATCACGTCTGATTCAACAGTGATCCACCACGTTGCCGGGGGAACCATCCCGAGTTACATCGGAACTGAACAGCATCGTCATTATCGCATTCGCGCGGGCGGGCTCAATGCTCCCGATACTTTATCAATTGGCGGCGATTATTCGGCACTACGCTGTCGGAAGCTCGTCCGAGTTGGGTAGTTCACGGTGACAACAGAGCCGCAATCTCCACCCCTGCCGAAGATCAGCGCCGCTCTGACTGGCGGTGCATTCGCTGTTCTGTTCTTTCTGAGTGCGCCTGTCATGGCGCAGGACGCAGGATCTGATCGCCTGCGAAATTTCACAAAAGGGGTTCGCGACCTTCCGGTTGAACGAATCGAGCTGATCGCGACGCCGGCGATGACGTTCGAAGGAATCTCTGCTGTCAGCGCGGACAAGCAGGGAAATCTTTATGTCATCCACCGGCCCGCGAATGGAGATCCAGTCGTCGTGCTCGATCGGCGGGGAAAAATCCTGCGTTCATGGGGCAAGGGAATGTTCGCTATTCCCCATAGTATTCGTGTCGACGCAGCGGGCAATGTCTGGACCGTGGACGCTCACACGTCGATGGTCTACAAGTTCACGCCGACCGGCCGGAAGCTTCTCGAAATCAGGGTCGGAGGCGTACCTGACTCAACGCAGGACTTCTGTGGCGCTACCGACGTCGCCTTTGGACCGAACGGTCGCGTCTTCGTATCTGACGGCTACTGCAATGGACGTGTGATCGAGTACGACGCTGGTGGTCGAAAAACCCGCGAGTGGGGCCGGAGAGGAAGCGGGCCTGGCGAGTTCAACGTCATTCATTCGATCGTCGTTGGTCCCCGAGGCTACCTATACGCAGCGGACCGCGAAAACGGACGCGTGCAGTGGTTCACGCTTAATGGGAAGTTTGTCGGCCAGTGGAAGTTTGGCGGGCAGCTCTATAGCCTTGCGTTCAGTCCCGCTGGTGATCTCTACATCAGCACGCACCCGAAAGGCGCACCGCTCGACACCGAGTTTGAGGTAATCAAGATCGACCCGGTGAACGCCAGGATGCTCGGGCTTTTAAAGGTTCGATCACATGAGCTTGCAGTAGCGCCTGATGGCACGCTGCTTCCAGCCACCAGGAGTAGTCAGTTGTTGCTGTTCCGGCCTCGAAAGTAGGGAGGCGGTCCAAGGTGCCGAGGAATTGGCTTCCCCGCATCGAGGCCGCCTTGCCACGGTAATCAATCGAGCATGTTCGCCGGAACTTTACCTCCATTCGCCGCCATCTCCTTCATCACTCGCTTGTGCAGCCAAATGTTCATGCTTGCGCTGTCGTTCATGTCACCCGTGTAACCAAGCTCCGTGGCCAACGCCTTGCGCTCAGTGAGGCTGTTATCCATCCCGAGCAGCGACATCAGGTCGACAATCGATTCGCGCCAGTTGCTCTTGTGCCCGCTCTTGGACTCAAGGTCCATCATGATGGCTTCGACGTCCACCGGCGGTGACGCTGTACTGGACGAGGATGCCGTGACGCCCGACATCGGAGCGGAGGTTGAGCCGCCGCTCGGCATCGGGGAGCCTGCCGTGCCAGACGCCGCCGCCTCTGCGTGGCCGGTAATCTTGGACCAGATCTTTCCGAAAATACTCATGGACGCCTCTAATGTCGGGGGGAAGGACGAATTGCCTGCTGTGGCAAATCATGGTCATTAGTTACACTGTCGGCAAGAGGCTGAACGCGTTGGCGCCTGAGGTGTTCGGGCGATAACCTAGAACAGCAATGCCACTTGTTTGGCGGACGCATACTCACGAAGGTGCCTAATGCCGCACTTGCCGCGCTCATTTGGTCGCGAATTGACGGGTATCACCCACCTCCGCTTCCGTGTTCTCGTCGGGTTGAGCGTCACCCTGTTGTTAGCCGCCTGTGCGCCCGCGATGAGCCGACATGTCGTGAATCCACCGGGCATCTCGCCTTTGGTTCCAGCCTACTCAGTGGCCATTCGCAACGGTGACATGGTGTTCGTGTCGGGGATGACCGGTATCAAACCTGGCACGCAAGAAATCATTGACGGTGGTGTGGCGGTGCAGACCCGACAGACGCTCGAGAACATTAGGACGACGCTCCAAACGGCCGGCGCAACCATGGCCGATATCGGAGAATGCACCGTGTTCCTTCTCGACATGGCCGACTACTCTGCGATGAACGGTGTCTACGTTGAGTTCTTCCCAGTCGACCCCACCAGCCCGCGCAACGCTGGCAGTATCGGCGCTGCCGAGATCGGCGGCCCGCGTGGAGATCAAGTGCAGCGCTGTGATCGGGCGGCGGTGAGGATCAGCCCATAGATCAACCGCCAAGCAACGGTTGGGATCGTTATTCGCCCTCGAACGCCATCAGCGAAAAGACTTTGCGCCCCCCGGCTTCGAGCCGTTTTCTCCCTCCCAGGCCGGGAAGATCGATGACGAAACAAAATTCGACGATCTCGCCCCCCACCTGCTCCACCAGATTTGCAGCCGCCG
>JBBQYO010000074.1:0-12585 GCA_038208605.1 Gemmatimonadales bacterium
CGATAACGTTCAGTCGAAACGGAAATCGACACGGGTTGTTTTAACCCGCCGCGCAGGTGTCAGGTTTTGGCCTCGGCGAGAATGGTGCGCCACTCGCTGGGGCTGACAGGTTGAACTGATAGCCGGCTCCCTTTTTTCAGCAGGACCATGCCGTCGAGCCCTTCCATGGCCCGCATTCGCTCCAGGGTCACGATCTCTGGAAATTTCTCCACTGCCTTCACGTCCACGACGTACCAGCTTGGCGACTCCTTTTTGCTCTTTGGGTCGTAGTGGCTGTCCTTCGGATCGAACGCAGTCGGGTCTGGATATCCCGCCCGCGCCACCTCCGCAATGCCCGCAATACCGGTTGGATCGGTACTCGAGTGATAGATGAACACGAGGTCGCCCTCCTTCATCCCGTCACGCAACATGTTGCGCGCCTGAAAATTCCTCACGCCGTCCCAGGTCGTCGTGCGCCCTGGAGCATTCCATAAATCGTCGAACGAGAACGTGCCCGGCTCCGTTTTGAGGAGCCAGTATTGGCGGTTGCTGCTCGGTGTGGTCGGCATTGGGAGGGTTGAAAAAGTCACGGGATTCTACAGCGTGGGGGCTGCCGGCGTTAGCGGTGTTCAACCCGTACGCACCAATTCCCCGGCGGCCGGTGGAACCATTGGCTGTCTTCCTCGTAGATTCCACGTACAATCGACAACGGAAAAATCCACCAGATGCGCTCGTTCATACCAGCGTTGCTGCTGCCGGTATCCTTCGCAGCAATTGCCAACGCACAAGCTCCCACCCGACTCGAATATCCTGCCGCCGCAAGGGGCACACAGATCGACGACTACCATGGCACGTCGGTCGCCGATCCGTATAGATGGCTCGAGAACACGGACTCGCCCGAAACCAAAGCGTGGGTCGAGGCCGAGAACAAACTCACGTTTTCGTACCTTGGTGCGATTCCGCAGCGCGCCGCCATTCGCGAGCGTCTGACGAAATTGTGGGACTACCCCAAATACTTCGCGCCGGTGAAGACCGGCGACAAGCTATTCTACTTCGAGAACTCCGGTCTTCAGAACCAGAACATTCTCTACGTTCGTGATGGAGACCGGCCCGCGCGTGTTCTGATCGACCCGAACTCGCTTTCCTCAGACGGTACTGTCGCTCTCTCGTCCACGCGCGAGTCACCAAACGGCAAATACATGGGCTACGCGGTTTCGGTGAGCGGCTCGGACTGGCAGGAGATGCGCGTTCGTGACGTCGATACCGGCCGCGACATGAAAGACACCCTCAAGTGGGTGAAGTTTTCAGGTATCTCATGGACGCGAGACAACAAGGGCTTCTTCTACCAGGCCTACGACGCGCCGACATCCGGAAACACCCTCACCAACGTGAACCGCAATCAGCGGGTCTATTACCACAAGCTCAATGCCCCGCAAAGCTCGGATCGAGTCGTATTCGACCAGAGTGATCATCCTGACTGGCTGTTCGGGTCAGAGGTGACTGATGACGGCACTTTTCTCATCATCACGGTTCGTCAGGGGTCGGATCCGCGCACGCGGCTCTACTACATTTTTCTCGACAACGCGAAAAAGCCGAAGATCGATAATCCTGTTGTTCGCATGATCGACAGGCTCGACGCTCAGTACGACTTCGTTCAGAATGTCGGGGACAATTTCCTCGTGCGAACGGACCTCGGTGCTCCGAAAGGCCGGCTCGTTCTGATCGATATCAACAATGAGCAGCCGAATCGCTGGCTGACTGTCATTCCTGAGACGAAGGAAGCGCTCCAGGATGTGACTATCGCAGGCAACGAGCTCTTCGCGTCATACCTCGAGGACGCGCATTCCACTATCCGGTTCTACGGAACGCCGAACCCGAACGACGCATTCCGGGGGCGCGGCATCAACGGCGGTCCGCAGGGTGGACAGCAGGGTGGCCAGCGAGGAGGTCAGCGCGGCACCGATCCACGAACGAATCGTCCCGAGCGCCCGTTGCCGACGACAGCGCCTGGTTATCCGTACCTCGGCGAGCTTGCGCTTCCCTCCATCGGTACCGTAGACGCGATCAACGGCAAGCCGGGCGACAACGAGCTGTACTACTCGTTCGTCTCGTTCCTGTATCCACGAACGGTTTTTCATTACGACATCAAGCGCCGAGCGAGCACCAGCTTCAAAACGCCGAAGCTCGCGTTCGATCCCACGCAGTACGAGACCCGGCAGGTGTTTTTCAGGAGTAAGGACGGCACGCAGGTCCCGATGTTCCTGACGCTGAAGAAGGGAACGATCCTGAATGGCGCCAACCCGACGATTCTGTATGGTTACGGCGGGTTCAACATTTCCGAGACGCCATCGTTTTCCCCGAGGAATCTCGTGTGGCTCGAGATGGGTGGCATCTATGCGGTCGCCAACATTCGCGGCGGGGCCGAGTATGGCACGGAGTGGCATCAGGGCGGAATGCTCGATCGAAAGCAGAACGTCTTTGACGACTTCATCGCCGCGGCGGAGTATCTGATCAGGGAGAAGTACACATCGACGCCGAAGCTGGCGATTTCCGGAGCATCGAACGGCGGTTTGCTCGTTGGCGCCGTGATGACTCAGCGGCCCGACCTGTTCGGGGCAACCCTTCCTGCAGTAGGCGTGATGGACATGCTCAGATTCCAGAAGTTCACGATCGGGTGGGCGTGGACGTCGGACTACGGCTCGTCGGACGATCCAAAGCAGTTCGAAGTTCTGCGGAAATATTCTCCGCTGCAGAATATCAAACCGGGTGTGCGCTATCCTCCGACGCTCGTGACGACGGCAGATCACGATGATCGTGTGGTCCCCGGTCACTCGTTCAAGTTCGCGGCGACATTACAGGCAGCCCAGGCTGGTCCGGCGCCGGTGTTGATTCGGATCGAGACGAAGGCAGGTCATGGTGCGGGCAAGCCGACGAGCAAGCAGATCGAAGAGGCGGCGGACAGCTTCGCTTTCCTCGTTAAGAATCTCGGAATGAACGTCACACTTCAGCAATGACCGCATTCGTTGCGGTATTCGATCAGCTGTTGCTGGCGATTCGTTTTGTGCTTTTGTTTTCGGCGGCGGTGTTCGGAGTTTTCTGCGTTCTCGACTGGATGGTGAGAACGCGCCGCCTGAACGTGTTCGGCTCGGTCGCGCGCTTTTCCCGCTCGAGGATCGATCCGATTCTCGAGCCCGTCGAGCAGAGAATTCTTCGTGCGGGGGGCAATCCCGCCAGCGCTCCGTTGTGGGCGCTTGCCGCGGTCGTGGTCGGCGGAATTCTTCTCATCAGTGTTCTCGATTTTCTGCGCGCCGAAATCATGGGTCTTGCATTCGCGCTTCAGAGCGGACCGAGGGCAATATTGCCGCTGCTGGTTGGCTGGACCTTTGATTTCGTTCGTATCGCAATTCTGGTTCGTGTCGTCACGTCCTGGCTGCCAATCTCACCGTATTCGCCATGGGTTCGCTGGGCCTTCGTGGTGAGCGAGCCGATACTCAAGCCGCTGAGGCAGATAATTCCGGCGATGGGTCCGATCGATATCAGTCCGATCATCGCGTATTTCCTGATCGGGTTCATTCAGGGAGCAGTGATGCGGCTGATGTAGGCGTCTGACCGGGCACGAGAGCCATGCTATATAGTTGACAAAAGCAACTAGTTGACGCACCGTTGAAACATGGCTCCCCGAATCCTTAAGGCACGCGTCTCGGCGATCCGCCGCTTCAACCGATTCTATACACGGCAGATCGGCGCACTTGATGAACGGCACCTCCATACCGAGCTGTCGCTCAGCGAGGCACGCATACTGTACGAGATTGCCCATGGCAATCCCGCCACCGCTGCACAGATCGCGGAGGCGCTCTTCCTCGACCGCGGTTACTTGAGCCGCGTAATCTCGAGCTTCGCCCGGCGCGGACTGATCAGGAAGAAGGCCTCCGCCACCGACAAGCGCGAATCGGATCTCACTCTCACACCGAAAGGACGAGACCTTTTCAGAGAGCTTGATTCGAGTGCTACCCGCGACGTCGAATCCATGGTCTCAAGACTCGTTCCGGCCGCGCAAGCAAAGCTCGTTCATGCCATGTCGGAAATCGAAACTGTGCTCGGCCCGCCGACGGACAAATCACCACGTATTCTCGTGCGGCACCACGGGCCAGGAGACATCGGCTGGATCGTGCAGCGACACGCGCAGATCTACACCGAAGAATACGGCTGGAACGAACGGTTCGAAGCGCTCGTCGCCGAAATCGCGTCCATTTTCCTGCGCGACCAAGCCCGAGTGCGAGCGATGCTGGATCGCCGAGGTGGACGGCGCGAATGCCGGATGCGTGTTGCTAGTCAGGCGCTCTAAAACCGTTGCCCAGCTTCGCCTGCTCCTCGTCGAGCCGTCAGCGCGCGGACTCGGCATCGGCGCGCGTCTCGTGAACGAGTGCATCGGCTTCGCACGTGCGAGCGGATACAGGAAAATGAGACTCTGGACGAACGATATTCTCGTTTCAGCTCGCAAGATCTATGAGGCAGCCGGTTTCACGCTGATCGAAGAAGAAGTTCATTCGACTTTCGGCCCGGCGCTCACCTCCCAGACATGGGAGATGACGCTCTGATTACCTGACCGCGTCGGCAGCCGCCCGGCCCGCGACCCTGCCGGAGAAAATACAGCCCCCAAGAAACGTCCCTTCGAGCGACCGGTATCCATGCATACCGCCTCCGCCAAAGCCGGCAACCTCGCCTGCTGCATACAATCCGGCTATTGGATTGCCGTCCGCGCCAATGACACGCGATAATAGATCCGTCTCGAGACCACCGAGAGTTTTTCGTGTGAGTATGCTGAGCCTTACACCAATGAGCGGTCCTGCTTTTCCGTCGAGAAGCTTATGCGGCTTCGCCACCCGAATGAGCTTGTCGCCAAGATAGTTCCGCGCACCGCGAAGAGCCGTGATCTGCAGATCTTTTGTGAACGCGTTGTCCATTTCGCGGTCCCGTGCGAGAACCTCTCGCTCGACGCGGTCGTAGTCGAGTAACGGTTCGTCCGTCAACGCGTTCATTTTCTTCACCAGGTCCCGCAAGTCATTTGAGACGACGAAATCCGCGCCCCGTTGTTTGAATGCCTCGACGGGACCCGGCGCGCCGCCGCGCGCACGACCGATGACGCCGCTGACACTCTTGCCAGTGAGATCCGGATTCTGCTCGGAACCCGACAACGCAAACTCCTTCTCGATGATGCGCTGCGTGAGCAGAAACCAGGTGTGCTCGTGCCCGGTCTTCATGATGTGAGCGAGAGTCCCGAGCGTGTCAAATCCCGGGAACAGTGGAACAGGGAGACGATTCCCCGTAGCGTCGAGCCACAGGGACGAAGGTCCCGGCAGAATGCGTATTCCGTGATTCGGCCAGATAGGATTCCAATTCTGGATTCCCTCCACGTAGTGCCACATCCTGTCGCGGTTGATAATCCGTCCGCCAATCGATTCAGTGATAGCGAGCATCCGTCCGTCCACATGCGCCGGGACACCGGAAAGCATCGTCTTTGGCGCCGAGCCAAGGCGACCTGGCCAGTTCTTTCGCACCAGCTCGGGGTTCCCGCCGATGCCGCCCGACGTGACGATCACCGCCTGGGCACGAAGATGAAAATCACCCGCAGCAACTCTCGAGCTGCTTACACCGCGAGCCACATCGCTCGGCTCCAGAATTTCCCCGCTCACTCCGTCGACGGTACCCGCCGTCATCGTCAGTTCGCTCACGCGATGACGAAACCGAAAGCTGACGAGACCTTTCGCTTCTGCCGCCCTGAGATTCCTTATGAAAGGCTCGATGACGCCCGGACCGGTGCCCCATGTGACATGGAAGCGCGGCACGGAATTGCCGGGACCTGTCGCGCCGTATCCGCCGCGCTCAGCCCACCCTACGACGGGGAAAAACCGGACACCCTTTCCGTGCAGCCATGACCGTTTTTCTCCTGCGGCAAAGTCCACATACGCCTCAGCCCACTTCTTCGGCCACGCGTCTTCGTCGCGGTCAAATCCCGCGGTACCCAGCCAATCCTGCCAGGCCAGCTCATGCGAATCGCGAATGCGCATTCGGCGCTGCTCCGGCGAGTTGACCAAGAACAGTCCGCCGAATGACCAGAATGCCTGGCCGCCGAGGCTTTGCGATGGCTCCTGTTCGAGAATGATGACGCGCCGTCCGGTATCGGCCAGCTCCGAAGCCGCAACGAGTCCCGCAAGCCCGGCGCCGACGACAATTGCGTCAGCATCATACTGTCGTCGAGCGTGTGACATCTTGTTCGCCGTTAGGGAGACGAGCGCACGCCGTTGGACACCGGCCTTTGCGAAGCGCTAACGTATGGGACCAACAATGTCCTGGTCAAATTGAAATGATCAACACAAATCGCTGGTTTGCATTCGGAGCGCCGATCGTATCGGCAATTCTTTCGGCCACTGCGCTCGCGCTGTCCGGTTCGACCGCCCATGCGCAGGCTGCTGCTCCGGCGATGACTGCGAAGCAGCTCGATGCAACCGAGAGAGCCATCGTCAAAGCTGTCGATCCGCGTAACGCCGAGGGGATTGCGCTGCTCGAACGGCTCGTGAACATAAATAGCGGGACGATGAACTTCGCGGGCGTAAAAGAGGTCGGCGGGATACTCCAGTCCGAGCTCGACAAACTGGGGTTCGAGACAAGGTGGGTCGATGGCAGCGCATTCGGGCGTGCCGGTCACCTCATCGCCGAGCGTACCGGCTCGGGTCCGGGAATTCTTCTTATCGGACATCTCGATACGGTGTTCGAGCCGACCAATCATTTTCAGAAATACGAAAAGCTGAGTGACACCACAGCTCGTGGCCCCGGCGTTATCGACATGAAGGGCGGCGATGTGATCATGCTTCAGGCGTTCAAGGCGCTCGCGTCGGCCGGCGTTCTCAGGAAGATGAGCATTACCGCGGTATTCTCCGGAGATGAAGAGGATTCAGGCAATCCCGTCGAGCTGGCGCGCGCAGATTTGATAGCAGCCGCAAAGAAATCGAAGTATGCGATCGGTTTCGAGGACGGATCGGGAGACCCGCACACAGCGGTCGTGTCGCGGCGCGGAGCCGGATCGTGGATCGTGACAT
Organism: Gemmatimonadales bacterium; assembly: GCA_038208605.1. Lineage (GTDB taxonomy): Bacteria > Gemmatimonadota > Gemmatimonadetes > Gemmatimonadales > Gemmatimonadaceae > UBA4720. The sequence goes on from JBBQYO010000074.1 coordinate 7,077, forward strand.
CGACCGGTACGCCGGCTCACTCATCGCAGATTTTTCGGAGCGACATCGGCTCGGGTGCGATCTTCGAGTCCGCCCGTGTTCTCGAGGCATTCAGAACGCAGCTCAGCGGCTGGAAGTACCTGACGTTCAACCCCGGATTTGCCATTGGCGGTACCGATGTAAAGTCCGACAGCACTCAGGTTGGCGGAACTGCCCTCGGCAAGACGAACGTAGTTGCGAAGGAGATGATCGTTCAGGGCGATATGCGCACTCTTTCGCCTCAGCAGCTCGACAGCACGAAGGCAACGATGCGCGCGATCGTCGCGAGATCGCTTCCTCACACTACTTCATCGATCGTATTTGACGACGGTTATCCGCCCCTCGCGCCGACCGATGGCAATCGTCGGCTTCTGGCGATGTACGACGAAGTGAGCCGATCACTTGGTTTTGGCAGCGTGATCGCGGTCGATCCGATGCGGGCCGGTGCTGCCGACGTTTCGTTCGTCGCGCCTTACATCTCGTCAGCGATGGATGCGGTGGGACTCGCGGGCTGGGACGATCACACCGACAAGGAAACCGCCGACACCAGAATGTTCTCGCCGCTGACAAAGAGAGCTGCGGTTTTTCTTTACCGTTTGAGTCGAACGTCTCCCTGATGTCGTTAACGCGGCCCGTGATTCCTGACCAGGTCGCTTGAGGTTTTCCTGATCAGCTCTTGCATTACGGATTCAGGGCCCGACAGATCGATCCAAGCGACCGTCAGTCCCGCAAACAGTCCGGTGACTAGCCACGGGGCAGCGTCAGCAAACGATGACCGCCGTGATTCCTTTTCTGTTGACATGATTGACTCTACGGCCTCGCGGAACCGCGCGCATCGGGCTTGCTACGGATGCGCCCATTCGCGCAACCAACTGCACATGAGATTGCCTTCGGGTTATTCGTTCATCATGATCAATCGAATTCCGTTTGTTCCCCTGCTGCTGGTCCTCGCCGGCTGCGACACCTCCTACGCGAACGATGTCGCACCGTCTCGCGTTACGCTTGGCATTTCCGTCCTGGTCACCGACTCGATCAATCTCATTCGCGGTAAGCGGGTGGGACTGATAACGAACCAGACGGGCCGCGATGCAACGGGACGAAGCAGTATCGATCTCCTGTTCAAAGCGCCCGGCGTTCGCCTGACCGCGTTATTCGCTCCCGAGCACGGCATTCGTGGGGTAGCGGAAGGAGGCGCGCGAATCTCGTCGAGCGTAGACGAGACGACGGGCGTTCCTGTCTACTCCCTGTATGGCGACACAAAAGTGCCGGATGCCCGCATGCTTCAGAACGTCGATGTGCTCGTGTACGACATTCAGGACGTTGGCGCACGCATGTACACCTACGTCTGGACGATGACGCTCGCAGCAGAAGCAGCAAAAAAAGCAGGTAAGATCTTCATCGTCGCAGACAGGCCGGATCCGATTCGCTCGGACATCGTCGAAGGCGGAATGATCGAGTCGAAGTACCGGTCATTTACTGGACTGCACGACGTCCCGCTGAGGTACGGACTCACTGCGGGAGAGCTCGTGAGATACCTGATCGGTACGCATGAGATCGATGCCGATGTAAAAGTCGTTCCGATGAACGGTTATCGGAAATCATTCTGGTGGAGCGACACGGGATTGCCGTGGGTGGGACCGTCGCCGAATATCAGGGACGTTGATGCCGCGCTGCTGTATCCCGGTATTTCATTCTTCGAAGCGACGAATGTCAGCGAAGGACGCGGGACGAACGCTCCGTTCAGGCTTGTCGGAGCGAGCTGGCTGACGGATGCGCCGTCGATCGCCACTGCAATGAATTCGAAGAATCTCGGCGGAGTGAAATTCGCCGCGACATTGAGCCGCGTTGGACGAGGCGAAAAGTTCGGCGGGCAGGCCATCCCGATGATCCGAATCACGATCACTGACCGGAATGCGTTGCGTGCGTCCGCAATCGGCGCGCAGCTCCTGCGAGAGATTTATTCGCGCCATCCCGCCCAGTTCAAATGGGAGAAGGGAGCGGGCATCGAGGAGCTATCGGGATCTACCGAGTTGAGAACCGCTGTCGAAAAAGGCGGCATCGAGAAGCTTCTAACGAAGTGGCGGGCCGAGTCGGAAGATTTTGTTCGCGCAAGCGCGGAGTACCGGCTGTATCGTAAATAGGGCGCCGGGCGTTACCGGGGCGAGCCTCGCTGCGGCGGGCCCGCTGTGATGGAAAGCATCAGGCGCTCTGACTGCCGCTGATTCGTCGTCAGGACAACTGCCAGAACGTTGGCCGATCTGAGCAGCGCAGGTGGAATCTCACCCCATTGTGACGCGGTGCCGCGCGGACCCGCCGTCAGTGTGTCGAGCTCGGCAAAATCGCGAGCGAGCGCAACGGAATCACGGTATATGAAAACCTCCATGCGCGACTGTCCAAGCGAGTAGATAATCGGTGCGACACCGAAGCCTGCGCGGCGCAACCTCGGCTCATTCAATCGTTTGACGACAAAACCCGATTGCTTGAGCCGCTTCTCGAGGGTGCAGGTTGCCCACGCTCCGTTGTGCTCGCACGAAGGGTTAGAATCCGGCGGCAATGTTGGAGCGGGTGTGGTTGCTGTTGCAGCGGCAGACGGTGTGACTGCGACTGCAGAATCAGCGTTCGGCTGTTCGGCCTTTCCCCCGCATGCGGCGGGCGCAAGGAACAGCGCTGCGACGATGATCCGCTGCTTGTTCAACTACTGCTTCGCCCTTATCGGCATCGGCACGATGGTCTTTCCCCAATGCAGGTTCAGTACTGCCGAGTCTTCGTCTACCATTGGGAAGTAGAACGCGAGCGACTCAACGTGATCGCCTGTCTTCGACTTCACATGAATTCTGAGAACGTCCTTGCCTTCGGGATACCGCATGTGAAAGACCGGAGCGACGGAGTTGAAGATGATCGTCCATGTTTCGCGATCCGGGATGGCCCAGATACTGTATCGGCCGGCTGCGAGTCTTGAACCGGCAACCTCGAGCTCGCTGGTGGTCGTGAGAACTGCCGCCGAATCAGCGCTTGGTGACCAGGTACGCCCCCATGGAACGAGCGATCCGAACAAATCGCGGCCGCGGGCGACAGGTCTTCTGTAAACAATCTCGACTTTCGCGGTGCCGATCATCTGGGAAACGGTGGCAAGCTGACTCTTTCGGATTTCCGATTGCGCGCCGGAGCAGGCCGGAGAGCCGAGTATGACCAGCGCGAGAAGAGCTGTGGTTCTCACCTGGGGCCTCATGTCAAAAGAATTTGATCTTGTGCTCGGGATGCCTGATGCGCCAGACCAGGTATGCTACAGCCGCGAGGTTTACAACCAGCGCCGCCGCGCGAGGCAATGTCAGTCGCTGAACGAGCTCATAGATCTCGACGGGGACAAGCGATGACGTTGCGATGACCGTCAAGTATTCCGCCCATCGCGCTTCGTGCCATAGACCGATCCCCTCGATCATGAATAAGGTCGCGTACAACAACGCCCCGATGCCGACCGCCTGAATTCTCCGCGGGCTGTAGCTGCTCAGCCGCACGAGGTAATCCTGAATGAGAGGGTGTTCGGACGTCGCAGACAATGCGTCGATCCACCGCGCGAGGACCTCGCCCGTCGCCGGATCGAGCATCTTGATGGCGCCGAATGCGATGGCGATCAAACCGGCCGCCTTCAGAAACTTGAAGATGGCGATGACCTCTATCATCTGATCGCGCTCGCGCCAGTTGTGTTCGGCCGTGTGTTCGGTCAAGATGCGATCAAGCTGAAGGGCCAATGGAGTTAATTTCTCCTCAACAGAATGCAGGTACGGGGCCGGGCGCGGCCGACTGGTTGATTGACTGACTCTGGCACGTCACGTGAAGAGCTAGAATAACATGAACGACTGGTCCGAGATACTTGACGATCTCACGCGTGACCTGAGAAAGGACGTCCGGGACACCGTGCGTGCCGCCCGCGCTGTCTTCAAGGACGAGCCATACGAGGTGCTCGCCTATCGTGGCTACGGTAACTCCAGCCGTGCATTCGTTTCCGGACGAGTAGTCGAGAGGCGCGGCATCGGTCCGAGCACGGATCACGACTCCGCTCTCAGAAACCTTCTGAACACTTATCGCCGGGTGGACAGCGATCCCGCTCCCTTTGCGGAAGTTTCGATCGAGTATGGGGGCGGCACCTTCAAATTCAAAGCCGACGACGAAGGTTTTTTCAGCGGGTGGATGGAGACTCCCGGCGCTCCCTCGCCAGACGATGAGTGGGTCGAATACGACGTCAGCCTCCTCTCGCCAAAGCCGGAAGGCACAACCATCACGAAGTCCGCCGGCGAAGTCATGCTTGCTCCGCCGGGAGCGAAGCTCTGCGTCATCAGCGATATCGACGATACGGTCATTCAATCACGCGTATCCAACTTTCTGCAGGCTGCCCGTACCGTCATGCTCGGCAACGCACGCACGCGGCTTCCCTTTCCAGGCGTCTCCGCGTTCTACGAAGCACTACGAAATGGAGCGGGCGGCGACGAAAAGAATCCGGTTTTTTACGTTTCCAGCAGTCCGTGGAATATCTACGACGTCATCTCGGAGTTCATGGACATCCAGAAGATGCCGAAGGGACCGCTTCTGCTGCGCGACTGGGACATCGCATTCAGTGCGCTGTCGTCGTCCCGCCACTTTGAGCACAAAGGCGTCGCGATTCGCAACATCGTGGGACTCTATCCGAACCTTCAGCTCATCCTGATCGGCGATTCCAGCCAGCACGACCCCGAGATTTACCGGCAGATCGTGCATGAATTTCCAGATCGTGTCGCGGCGATTTACATTCGCGATGTCAACCACGACGCGCAGCGATCAGCAGCAATCGCGAAGCTCGCCGACGAGATAATCGCCGCCCGCTCCACGCTCGTGCTTGCCGAACACACCCTCGATGCCGCGAAGCACGCGGCGGACCACGGTTGGATCACCGCTGATGCGCTTCCCGCAGTCGGCGAAGAAAAGCGCGCGGACGAAGGGAAGAATGATTCCAAGGTGGCAACACCTGATGGCGGGGCCACCGGCGAAGGCACGGCTCCGGTCGTGGTCGAAGCAGCTACCCCTCCTTCTGCTTCCAAGCCGAGGCCGCCGCGTTAAGGGAGAGCGCGAATGTCGAGTTAACTCCGGCTTCGCTCCTCGCTCGCAGCTCACGGTGCATGCCGCGGGCGGGAAATGCCTGCCACACGTTGCCGCCGAAAGAGCGACTGGAATTCTGACGGATTCGCCAGTCGCGAAAGCCGATCTCACGCCGCCAGACCGCAAATGTCGCGACATGGCGCTATGTTGGGCTGATGTCCCAGGACGTTTCGAGCCTGGGTGTCGGGCTGCGCCGTCAGCTCCGCATTTTTTCACTCCGGCGTGATTCGTAAATGGTCGCTCCGACTCTCAACAGCCCCCCAACGATTCGCTCGGTCCTCGCGTCGCGCATTCGCGCCAATCGCGATGAGATAGTCACTCGCTGGCTCGAGCGAATCGACGCTCGCGTCGCCATCGACAA
>JBBQYO010000075.1:0-12545 GCA_038208605.1 Gemmatimonadales bacterium
AAACCAGCCGTCCGAAACCCGGAGCGAGACGCACACCCGATTCTGACTGACAGAGCTGACGAGGAGAATCGAACTCCTAACCTGCTGATTACAAATCAGCTGCTCCGCCAATTGAGCTACGTCAGCAAACAGCGATTCTACGCAAGCCTAGTAATTTAGCCGAGTTCCGCGTATTGCGTCAACCCGGTTATGACCTTGGTTATGCCCCTGGCCAAACCCCGCCCGGAGCGATCCAATGGCAGCTCTTCCCTCCTATCGGACTCGCTTCCAAGTGGTGCCCGACGGTCCGTCCTTGATCTCGATGCCCCTTTCCTCGAGCTCATTGCGGATGACATCCGCGCGAGCAAAATCTCTCCTGGCGCGAGCCTCACGGCGCTCTGCTAGCCGCGCCTGGATCTCCACGGGATCGTCGCCCGACTCGATCGCCGGAATGATATCCAGTACACCGTTAATCATTGCGAAAGTCCGTCGCGCAGCCTCGAGTCCTTCGGAGTTCACACCGTCCCGATCGAGTTCACCGTTCGCGCGCCTGATAAAGGTGAAGAGCGCACCTAACGCCAGCGGAGCATTGAGATCATCGAACAGCGCCGACAAGGCCGCACTCTCGGCCTCTGATGAAATCTGAATGAGCTTCGCTGTTCCGCCCTTTGCAGCCTTCAGCCGGTCCGCAAAATCACCGACTCGACGGACACCTTCAGTCGCCGCATCGAGCGCCTCAGGCGAGAGGTTGAGTTGCTTGCGATAGTGGGTCGAGAACACGAACGCCCGAAACGCCGCCGCCGAAATTCCCTGCTCTCTCATGTCGGAAACTGTCGCCACGTTGCCGACACGCTTCGCCATTTTCGTCCCATCGGTGAGCAGGAACTCACCGTGGCACCAGAAGCGCGAAAATGTCTCGCCGGTCGCTCCCTCGCTCTGCGCGATCTCATCTTCGTGATGCGGAAAAATGAGATCGACTCCGCCGCAATGCACGTCCATAGTATGACCTAAATACCGCATCGCCATGGCAGAGCATTCGAGGTGCCACCCGGGGCGGCCACGGCCCCATGGCGACTCCCACGCGGCTTCGGTCTTTTCATCCTCGTCCTTCGCCGATTTCCATAGAGCGAAGTCCTGCGCGTTTTCCTTTGTGTAGTCGTCCTGCGAAACCCGAGCGCCCGATTTGATCTCACGCGTGTCCAGTCTCGACAACTTGCCGTAACCCGGAAAACGATCGATCGCATAGTAGACCGATCCGTCTTCCGCCTTGTATGCGATTCCCTTCTCCACCAGCTGCTCTACAAGCGTGATCATTTCCGCAATGTGCTCCGTAGCCCGCGGATAAGTCTCGGCATCTTCGATCCGGAGGTAGTGCCGGTCATCGTGAAATGTTGCAATTACAGGCTCAGTCACCTGCGAGATAGTCATGCCTCGCTCGGCCGCACGCTTGATGATCTTGTCGTCGACGTCGGTGAGGTTCATGATCTGCTGGACATTCCAGCCGCGAAGCTGAATCGTGCGGCGCAACAGATCTTCGAACAGGAATGTGCGGAAGTTTCCGACGTGAGCCGCATTGTAGACCGTCGGCCCGCACGTATACATGCGCACGGTGGTGCCGTCGGCGGGAACGAGGGCCTCGACGGTTCGTGTCATCGTGTTGTACAGCCTGAAATCGGACATGTGGTGCAAGCTAGCGAAATTCGTGCTGAATCGCCCGAGCCCGCGTGCGTCAACTTCGTCAATGAACTCTTTCAGCCACGAATCGCGCTCCGCCGGGCGACAGCGGCACTCCGAGGGTCACTTGTTCCAGCGGAGCATCTGCGTAGAACGAGCGGACCAGCCGGCCCTCGTCGAGGATGACTACTCGCGATGCCACGCTGACAACGCTGTGTGCATCCCGGGCTGCGATCATTACCGCGGCTCCACTGTCGGCATGAGCGCGAAGCGCCCGCAGGACAACGTCCGAACATGGCGCGACCATATCCACGTAGGACGTGTCGACCAGCACAACACGGGGATCGAACGACAACGCCTCGGCAATTGCGAGCCGCTTCATTTCCTCACGCGTCAGCTCGACGACCTTTTTTGCGGATCCTGCAGTCAATTCGAGACGGTCCATCGCGCAGTCGACCACGTGCCGCTGTGCGCGGCCGACAGTTTCCCGCGCGTTGCAGTATTCGAGAACGTCGCGAACCGTGAGGAATGGGTAGTAGACAGGCATCGCCGGGACATAGGCGAGTCCGGGGAGACATCCTCCGCCCGGGAAAAGCTCGCCGAACCATTCGACCGTGCCGGCGTCGCGTCGCAGAAGGCCTGCAAGACATTGGAAGAGTGCGGTCTTGCCGGCGCCTTCGCGACCGATCACACCAACGACGTCGCCGCTCCAGAGATCCAGATCGATCCTGTCAATCGCGCAAACCCGGGTGCGACTGCGAGCCAGTCCGCGCGCGAACGAGCGAGTGATTCCACGAGCGCGGAGAATTTTTTCCGGTGGTGCTGGTTCGTGAAGCCGGTCGATCGTGACCATGCTCCAGCTTACATGGTCACGTGCGCATCACTTCACCAAAAGAAAACGCACCTAATCAAAACTGAGCGCATGGCTGGTAGAGTCCGAGCGAACGCGAAGCCTCGAGCAGGGCATCGTTCGGCGTTCCCGAGGCGTTTGTCGACGCTATTGATGCTTCGCTGGTTCAGCGATGGTCTGAAGGATGCCGATCGATCTCACCCCGATCGTCGTCAGCGCGCCCTTCCGCTTCGAAACGCGCGAGCTCCTCGGAGGTTAGAAGTCGGGTTGCAATCCAGTGACTGAATGAATCGGGCGTCGGCTCGTTCGCGGGAATCTGTCCATTCAATACGCGCTCCGCGAAATCGCGAATGAGCGCGCACTTCGCGATGTGCCACAGGCCTACAGCGGCGGCGCGCGCACGAAACTGCACGACGGGAAAAACGTCTCGCTCGCGCGCAACGCTTCGCAAATAACCCGCGATGTGTACTTCGGTTGAATCAGCCTCGACCATTCCGAGAACTGTAAGTGCCAATTCATCCAGCCACGGCTCTGCTTCGGCATCGAACCGATCGAACAGATGCGCGAGAACGCGGCGCATGTTCTTTGCCGGCGCGTCGCCGCGGTCCACCCAGTTACTGGCTTTCTTCCAGATGATTGTCGGCATGCAGCGTCGAGTTGGTTTGAGCGCAGTAAGTTACTCTCCGCTTCGAACGGATCGCAGAAGGCTCAGCGCCAAGTCGTGCGTAATGCCATGTCGTGCGAACAGCCTGGCAACGCTCGTCTCAGGCTCGCGAAGTATCGCGAGCAACAGATGCTCGTTCCCGAGATATGGGTCGTCGAGTGCGGCGACTTCACTGACGGCGACGTTCACTATTTCCTTTTCGACTGGTGTCTCCGGGAACACGAGTTCACCAAACCGGGGACGATCGTTCGGTGGTAATTCTTCCTCGAGCTCGCGGCGCAACTGTCGCAATGAGACTCCGCCCCGATGCAGCGCGGCGACCGCCGGGTTTTCCCCTTCGCGCAATATGCCGACTGCGATGTGAGCCGCAGTGATATCGATGTGACCTCTTCCCGCTGCAATCCCGCGCGCGATGGAAAGTGAGACGTACGTACGACTTGTGAACGGGTATGATATGGTCTCAGTCATTTTCGCGCTCCCGTCGTCCACGTTAGTATGACGTCAGATCCTCAGCTAACTGCTTTCGTCACCAGCGCTTCGATCCTTGCATCGACAGCGGCATTCAGACCCTTCAGCGCGAAAGTGGTCGGCCACATTTCACCGTCGTCGAGGTTCGCCCTGTCGCTGAAGCCGAGCGTTGAATATCTCGCCTTGAACTTCTGAGCGTCCTGGAAAAAGCAGACAACATGGCCGTCCTTCGCATAAGCGGGCATGCCATACCACAGCTTCGGCGAGAGCATCGATGCGCTGGCTTTGATGATCCCATGCAGACGCTCGGCCATTTCGCGATCGGGCGACGCCATCCCCGCGATTTTCGCGAGCACGGCGCTTTCATCGCCCTCTTTTCCTGCGGCGCTCTTCAGCTCCCGGGCGCGTTCCCGCATCGCTGCTCGTTCGTCGTCGCTGAACCCCTTGGAGCCTTCCGTGACCGGAGCCGTGCTTTTGACAGATTTCTGAGTGCGCTTCCTTGCTGAGTTCTTTTGAGTCATGGTGTCCGCCGCCCTAGGCAATACTGTTCAGAATGTTGTGGTCGGTCTGTGTCGCCAATAACGCTTTCAGTCAAGCCCGCGGCAAGACGTCGCAAACGTAAGCTTCGCGCTAACATCCGCGAATACTCGGAAGCTAGGAGGCCGCCTCGGCACCGGTGGCTGCAAAAAAATAACGAGATACGCGCGGCCTGTCTCCGCAGGTTTATGCCGGCTTCAGCGACGGCCGACAAGATCATTCTTCGTCATCGGCGCGCAGCCGAGTGCGCGAAAGCGGAGCGTGTATTGTCCCGGCGCCAGGCCGTCCACGCGAACGTTCCGTCGGCTTTCGGCAATGCGCCGCCGGCGAAGCTGGTGTCAAGCTGCCGGCGACTGGTTATGGATCCGGTCGCGATAGCCTGGCCGCTCGTCGAATCGGCAAGGCGTCCCTGAATTCCACCGATGTTGGTGGCAGCGCTCGGCACACCCGCAGGCGTTCCTTGTGCGTTCGCGTCAGCAACCAGCAGGAAAATAAGTGAGAACACGGTGGCGATGGCGAGTCGCATTCTATGTAGTGATGACCGGTGATAGAATCAGAAGGCTGAAAGCGCAGTCGCAGCAATGACTCGATCGCGCCAGCAGATATTGGACAGCCCGATACGTAAAATCGCTTGAAGTGTAGAAAATCGTCGGTTCGGTCAACTCGCGCGCCGCGTCGGTTCTCATATGGGAACGCGACCGGAGGACTGCTGGTGGGGTTGTGGACCGTTCGTTCCTATTGTAGTGCCCGAGTCGCTCATCATCGTTCTCGCCTTTCCAATCTTTGCATCACAAAGTACTTTGATTGACTCCTGAATGCAGCGCATGGCCATCACGATGCGCTCTGTGTTTCAATACAAAACTGCCGCAGACTCGCATCACCCATGACCCAGCCCTCCGGCGAATTCCTCGAGCTCCAGGCCGCACTCGCCGGAGAATACTCGCTGCAGCGCGAGATCGGCCGTGGCGGAATGGGGATCGTTTACCTTGCCCGGGACGTCCAGCTGGATCGTGACGTCGCAATCAAGGTCCTCCCGACGCATCTCGCGCGCCTCTCCACTGCGCGTGAACGGTTCGTGCAGGAGGCGCGCACGGCGGCAGGACTCTCGCATCCGCACATCGTCCCGATCCACCGGGTGGGTGAGGCCCACGGCTTCGTTTTCTTCGTCATGAGCTATGTCGAAGGCCAGACACTGGGAGAACGACTTCGGGCGCAGGGGCCACTCCCGCCAGCCGACGCGGCGCGCGTGATGCGCGAAGTGGCATGGGCAATTGCCTACGCACACGGACGTGGCATAGTGCATCGTGACATCAAGCCGGACAACATCCTGCTCGAAGCCGAGACCGGCCGCGCGATGGTCACCGACTTTGGCATTGCCCACGGCGGTGCACAAATCGCTTTGACCGACATCGGGAAAATCATGGGGACGGCGCACTTCATGAGCCCGGAGCAAGGTGCGAACAAACCTCTCGACGGGCGCAGCGATATCTATTCGCTCGGTGTGGTCGGATATCTCGCGGTAAGCGGAAGACTTCCTTTCGAAGAAGCCAGCGTGCCGGCGCTGATCGCCAGACAGTCGGTTGACACGCCGCCGAGTTTATTGAGTGTCGCGCCCGGCGTTCCTTCGGCGCTCGCTGCGGCAATCGATCGCTGCCTCGACCGCGACGCGACTCGCCGCTTCCCCGATGGCGAAGCATTGGCAGCCGCACTTGCACCCTCCGATGCGCGCTCGGCCCTTCCACCCGCGCTGCGGGCGTGGCTGGTGGCGCAAAATCCACTGACCATTCCATATCTCGGTTGGTCCGCAGGGTTCAGCGTGCTCACACTTGGCAACGTTTACGCAAACTTGATCCACAATCCCGGCTCGAGCCCCGGCGATGTCGCCACGCTTTTTACGGCTGCCTCACTACCGATCTTTCCTATTGTAGGTTTTCATATCAATCAGGCGCGCAAGCAATTCCGCGCTGGATACACACTTGGCGACCTGCGCTCGGCGCTCCAGGTCGCGCAGAAAGAACGGGACGAAAGTGCGGCGCTCACGCGCGGCAGCGAACAGAGCATCGCGCTTCGGGCACTGCAGTTCGGGACGATCGCGTCGGCCAGCTGGCTCGCCGTGACTGTCGGGCTCCTCATGCTTGGGATGATACACGAGAATCGGACACCGATTGCGTGGATCTTCTCACCCGTTTTCAGCACCTTGCTTCTCGGTGCCGTGAGCAATGCACTCGATGTGCAGTTCATTCCCACGAAAATTCGCAACTGGTGGCAGACTGGAATTCGCGAGCGCCTTTGGCACGGCAGCATTGGGCATTGGCTTGCGCGCCGGCTCGGAGCACCTGATCAATCGCGAGCGGTGGGCGGCGGAGTGTTTCGGCCAACGGAAGCGGCGCTCGGACTGGCGGCGTCAGAACTTTTCGCGGCGCTGCCGGAAGCTTACCGTGTCGAGCTCTTCGAGCTTCCCTCAGTTGTCGCGGCGCTCGAAAATCGCGCTGCCGAAGCGCGAGCGGAGGTGGACGTCGTCGCGGCGCTGGCTCGCCCTGGTTCAGACGACACAGCAGTGCTTGAAACGAGACGCAATGCAGCATCGGCGAACCTGGCCGCGAGTGTCGGGGCGCTGGAGCGAATCAGACTCGACCTCCTGAAACTTCATGCCGGTGCCGGCGATTTAAAACCGCTTACGACGCTGATCGAAGAGGCGCACCTTGTCAGTGAAGAGGTCACGCGACTGGCCGGAGGCAGAACAGGAAGTCGAGGATGCCATCGAGAGAAGGCATTTCTAGGAGACTCAGGCTGCGGCAACGGAGTAAATGAATCTCAGCTCAAATCAGCTCATATAGTAGTGAGCGCTCGGCGCTAGCTTCGGCATAAACGTGCCACCGACAAATCGGACGTCAGTATCGACGTCGTCAACAGCGCGTCGCCCGATGGCTACCTTCTCGGCTCATACCGCATCGCCACCGCCCCTGACGCGAACTCCCGCCGGCTCGCGAGCATCAAGTCGATACGCTTCAACAGCCCCGCGAACAACGTCGGGCCTGCGTCGCGATGTTCCTCAGTCTTCCAGCGGCTCGACACGAACGGCCGTCCCGTAGCACAATACCTCTGTCACGCCTTTCATCAACTCGTTGGCGTCATAGCGGATTCCGATCACTGCGTCGGCTCCCGCCATATGCGCCTGAACCAACATTGTGTCGAAAGCCTGCTTGCGGGTTCGCTCTGCGAGTTCCGTAAAGATCGAGATATTGCCGCCAAGCAGCGTCTGCAAGCTGGCGCCGACGGTCCCGAAAACCGATCTGGATCGAACGACGACACCACGTACCACGCCAAGATTGTCCACGTTCCGGAATCCTGGCACGTCGAAGCCGGTCGTTGTCATGTTGGACGGAATGTCTGATGCCTGCGAATGGATGATGGAAGACATGAGTCACGTTTCGCGGTGAGTGGTCAGCTGTCTTGCAAACGTCAGGAATGTCGGCCTTGTATCTAGCACTCGAGAGAGTTTGCAGTCATTCTGATCGGGGCGCTAGCTCGATGTGGTCTGGGTGATAAAACACCGTGCGTCAGCCCGAGCAGCGTCTTCGATCTTCCCGAATCACGTCCGTGATGTTGGTGACAGCCTCGGATTCAGTAGCGCCCTGCGACCGGCATGCCCGGGACCGAGACGCTCTAACGCTCGTCGTCTTGCCGCAAAGCAATTTTGTATTTCATCGAGACCTCGATTCAAGCTAATTCGACGCACGGCGTCATATCAACGCCTTCACCTGGCTGGCACGAAGCGGCTGGAATTGGTGGTCTCTCCACGTACGTTGTCGCGTTGGCGACGCGAAAGCGCGATGACTTAGTGCGCATTCACTTTTTGAGAAGCTCCTGCGCCCGCTCGAAAACCTGATCGCGGCCCGCGCGGATTCCAGCAAGCGTCGGCCGAACCACAACGTCCGGCTGAAGCCCGAGGCGCTGAAGTGCTCCAGTGCGTCAAAACACGCTGGGATCTGCGCGACGTGTTCCATCACGCACTGTCGGTTCAGCTTCCCGAAAGTGCGTCGAGCAAATAATCGATCGGTGAGATTGCTGATCAATCCTTGGGTACGGGCACTTCGCTGACGGGCGTGATCGTGCTCGTGCACTTGGTGAAGCCCGGCCAAAGAAATTTGTGGATGGCGTTGACGTCGTCTGCTTCCACGATGAAGAACAGCGTGTGCTGCGCGTTGGCGCCATACCGCCCGATCAGCTTCAATCCCGTGACATCAGAGTTGAACAATGAGTTCGAGCCGCCTTCATCGCGCGGACATGCTTCCGGAGTGTGGACCTGCGTGATATGGAAGAGCACTGGCATCTCCGCGTGGTTGTGAGAGGTGGGCTCTCGAAGATGACGACATCATTGGAGCCGATTCTGTACCCATGTCGAAGCTGGTGGCGAACGTGTTCCGGCAAATCGTTCGCCCACTTCGACAGAACCCTGGTAAGCCGAGCATGCTCGAGTTCGGAGAATGGCATTGGTTATTCTGCCTAGAGATGAACTCGCTCCGCAACCTGACGCCTGCGGCGATGCCGCAGCGAATCATACCACCGCGAGCGCAGCGAGCAACATTAAATCGCTTGGTGGCATCAGCGAGCGACTGTTAGTCGGCAGCGTCCGGGATAACTCGACTAAAACATTGTGTTCGAGTTCGCGGCGGTATCAGGTATTCGCTGCAGGACATCCCAATGTTCGACGATCTTGCCGTTCTCGTCGAAGCGGAATATGTCAATACCTGCCCATTGTTCGTCACCTGGCCATTCCTGATAACAGTGCAGCACGACGTAGTCTCCTTCGGCGATAGCCCGTCGGAACTCAACGCGCTTGCCGGGAAACTCTCGGGCCATTCGAACGAAATACTCAACGAATGCGTCCTTGCCATCGCCAACTGCCGGATTATGCTGTCGGTACTCCGCACCGACATACAGGTCAATCGCTTCGGCGGGCTTCGATTGATTGAACATCAGGTCGTAGAATGCCTGAGCTGATCTTTTATTCTGCTCTTTCCGGGTATCAAGTATCGTCATCGCGATTCACTCCTGTCCGACGAACGCCCAGAGCTCAGCTGCGGGCGAATTAAATAAGAATCGACGGCGAAGCATTCGCAAATCCTTGAATCGCCCGACTGCTGCAGCGTTTGTTAGCCGGCGACGCCGAGTTCTGTAATGTACGAGAGGCGGCCGCGAACCAGGCGCGCCGGCGGCGTAAGGCGATGGAGGTCCGCGACGCCTTGCGAGCGGCCGCCAGCCCACGTTCCTCGAGGCAGCGTTCGGCCGTCGCCGTCCGCCGAGCAAGGGAAACCACCAGTAGGCGATGCCGTTGGCGGCGAGACGTTCTGCGAGCACTGAGGCCTCGAACTGGGGCAGACGTCGCGAGCCAGGAAAGCGACGAACATCGGCAACGAGTTCGATCCGATACGCGCTGAGCAGCGCGGGAAACTCATCGCTGTCTCGGGTCGAGTGACCGACGGTCCAAACAGTTGGCGGCATTTCTGTATGCTACCTCGATGCCCCTGTCCGGCAAAGCCTATAGCTGGTTGGTATTAAGCGGCTGCACCTCCACGGCGACGTGGTGGCAGGTTCACCCCACAAATATCAACGTGCTCATCGTCTTTCGACGGGGCACAAACCATACAATCGCGGGCGTAGCGAGCAACCATAAATCGTCAGCTGCAACGACACGTTAGACCGCGCTGAACTCCTCCGGTACTTTCACGGCGCCCGGCGAATACAGGGCGAGGCGTGCGAGCTTGACGAAGACCAAGACCATTGCTGTTGAGACGACGAGAAGCGTGATGATCGCGATCCAGAACGACGCATCGGCGCCGGTTTGCCATATCAGCGCCGTGGGGCCTGACGACGCTTGCCATTCTGTGTGACCGTGCATCCAGAGATCGAGATTCGAATAGATGTTCCCACTCGTGTGCAGGACCACGGCAGGCAGGATCGAGTCTGTCAAGTACGTCACGATGCCGTAGAGCGCGGCCACGGCCACGTAATACGGCCAGAGGATAAGCGTGAAGTCCAGATGAGCCACGGCGAACATCGTCCCCACGACCAGAATCGCGACGGCCAACCCGTAACGCCGCTCGATCGGGCGCTGCATGTAGCCGCGGAACGCGGCTTCCTCTACGATGCCGGCGACCGGAGCGGCCATGAGTAGCAACGATAATACCGTGAGCTTCGGCACGTGGGCAAGATCCGGCAGCTGCTGGTGCGGAAGCACCACGACTCGGTTCGCCACGCGAAGCGCCAGCACGAGGGCGACGATGCCCAGCCCGCCGGCGAGAAGTGCCCACGCCCACACGCGGCCCGAAACGCGGTTCGCACGAAGCCCCGTGCGCCATTCCCTTGCGGTCGATGCGGGCGGCCCTGTGCCGTTCAGGTATCGCCAGAAGCACCACAGATACACCGCGGTCAGCGGCACCGCCCAGGGCACGTTCGGGTAGTAGCGGAGATTCGCGGCGAAGATGAGGTTCCGCGGAATCGTCCCGGCGATCATGACCAGCATGCCAATAAGCACAGCCCGAGCGATTACTCCCACCTGCCCCCCTTGTTTCGGCACGGACGCAGCCTGCATCAGCCTTCCGCTTGGAGTCATCCGCGTTCCCGACCGCGCTGTCAACGCCTCAGTTCAGCTGCAAGCACGTTACTACCATTGCGCGAAGCCGCGTCCGAGAGTGTTTGTCCGCTGCAACGTTCGTTGGGCGCCCTCAAGGATTGACGTGGCGATGCTCCGCAGGCTCCAGGATGTTGACGGGCATCCCGCCAGCCGCTGTCACCATGCACACTTCCAGCCGCACTCATTTGCCCGGCGGGCGATAGGCGATCGAGGAAGCTTTTTTCAGTGTGGCGAGTGTCTCTTCGACCGTTAGTAGAACGGTTGTATGAAAGGAGCTCAGGGCGCCGCACGTAGTGATGGCGATAGCGATAGCCGCGATCGAAACTTTGTCTGGCGCCTCCCACAGGTTGTAGCCATCGTGATCGCCAAACGCGTCCCAGAAGCCGTGCAGTTTTCCGCCGACCGATTCGATGTACTGCCTGGCGGCAGCGCTGCGATCCTCGGGATTCTTGCACCAACCTTGCCGAGGTCTCGCGCGTGTAGCTGAATCGTTTGAGATACATCGGCATCGATTCGCCTCCTTCATTGCAAAACTGGCTAACGGTTGCGGTTAACGCGTTGGTTCGGCTACAAGCACGTTACAACCATCGTATCGCACTCAATAGATGTTTTCCCTCAAAAAGTCATTGCGAAACTTGCCTTCCAAGTCGAACTCCCTATGCAACTCCCTGAAATCCGTAAGCTTTTCGTACCGGGAGTGCAGAATCCGCGGCGACATCGTGAACAGCTTCCCCCAATGGGGAGTAGCGTCGAATGGTGCCAGCTTTTCCTCGATTAGTGGAAGCAGCCTGGTCACGTTATCCCAGTCCTGCTTCCACGTAGCATGTATCGTGACACAGGCCTTGTGATAGCACGGGCTCATCCAGAGCTGGTCGCCATCCACTGTGCGGATCTCGGAAATGAACAGGTGGGGACTGATTCGCTCGTGCAACTCTTCTACCGCCATGATCGCGTCATACGCGTGCTGTATGGGCACGAAGTATTCGGATTGCAGCTCTCGTCCAGCGCTGGGTTTGAAGCCCATTCTGAAGTGGGGCATTCGCTCGTACCACGGCCCCGGGATTCCCATCTGCTCGGTACAGTTTGTCGCGGATTGGCTTTGCACCGGGTGGGTGTCTCGAGTCGCGGCCCGAGCGCCATGGAAATTCGGAGTGACGGAACTCGACTCACTCTCCGAAACGCGACTCTTGATCCAAACCTGGTCGATGTTCTTTCGCGTCCAGTCGGTGAACAGGCTGACACTGTCTCCGGACGACATGATCGCGTAGAAATCGTGCTCGAGCTCCTTCATCGGCAGGTTTCGGTAGACGAGTTGGGTCATGTCGAAAGCGGGCACCAAATCCAGTGTGAGCTTCGTTAAAACGCCAAGAGCCCCAAGCGCCACGACGGATCCCTGGAACCGGTCACCGTCGTTATGGCGCGACAACGTAACGACCTCGCCGGCTGCATCGACGAACTCAATTGCGGACACAGCGGTAGCGAGATTCCCGTTCTTGATTCCCGAACCGTGCGTCGCCGTAGAGCAAGCTCCGGCGATCGAGATGTGGGGCAAGGAAGCGAGATTGTGCAGCGCATAGCCGTTGGCATGGAGGAATGGGCACAATTCACCGTATGTCATGCCGGCCTCGACGGTCACCGTATTCGACGCTCGATCCAGCGACACGATTTTAGCGAGCGCTCGCAAACAGATCTGGTTCTCGGTGCTGTCCGCGATCTGATTGAACGAGTGTCCTGAC
>JBBQYO010000076.1:0-12429 GCA_038208605.1 Gemmatimonadales bacterium
GAGGCTGCTCACCATGCTTGGTGAGGCCGACCAGGCAGTGAGCGAACTGGAAGGCTACGAGTTCACCTAGGCGTGGTCGCCTCCAAAACCGTCCGCTGAGCGGCCCTTGATAAGCCGGTCGTCATCTCGCGCACTCCTCGCTTTCGCATGCGCCTGTGCCTCTGGATGCCACCCTGCTCGTGACGCGGCCGATGCTCGCGCCGATTCAGACAGTCTTGTTGTCGGCATCGGCGACGACGAAGCCGGGCTCAAGCTCAATCGTCAGCGGCTTGGCCGGTATCCGCTGAATGCCGGAATCTGCGAGCCATTGTTGCGTCTTGGCAGGGACTTCAGTGTCGAGCCGTGGCTCGCCAAGCGATGGGAGTACAGAGGCAACAATACTTATCGATTCGTACTCCGCTCGGGACCGGGCTTCGACAACGGCGCGCGGCTCGGAGCCCCTTCGGTAAAGTACACGCTCGAGCGAGGTATCAAGGACAGGACTCAATACAGCTTCCTCGGCGACAGCTCGGTAACGGTCGTGGACGACACCACGGTCGACATTCGTCCGGCACGGCAGAACCTGAGACTTCCCGAGCAGATGGTGCACCTCAGCTACGGCATCGTTGCAGACGGAACGGATCCTTCCACGCGTCCGGTTTGCACAGGGCCATTTCGGTTTCGCGAGTACAAATCGCGCGACCACCTCTCGGTCGACCGAAACGACTCATACTGGGGAGAGAAGGCAAAATTGAAACGGGTCACGTTTCGCTTCATCCCGGACGAGAACACGAGGGCTCTGGCCCTGAGGTCTGGAGATGTCGACCTGATCGTCGATGTAAATCGAAGCCTGGTTGCCGCTCTCCGGGCGACGCCGGGGATCAACATCGTCATCGCACCTACGGGCGCGGTGATACTCATGTATATCGCAATGCGCGGTGCGCCGGGCTACACTCTCATGTCGGATCCCGCGCTCCGCCGGGCCATCGCAATGTCGATCGACCGTCGCGCTCTGGTGAGTCGCATCATGGAAGGGTACGCGACGGAGGTAGGCACAATCAATCCGCCGTCCGTGCTGGGCCAGTTTGCAACAATGGTGCACGGCGTCGAATACAATCCGAAACTGGCGAGCCATCTGCTCGATTCCGCCGGCTGGAAGCGGACGGGCGCAACGGTTCGTCAGAAAAACGGGTCGAAGCTCACTCTTTCGATGATCGTGCAGCGGGGCGCAGTGGACCGATCCGTTACCCAGTATGTTCAGGCTCAGCTTGCCGCAATCGGCATCGAACTTCGGATCGACGAGCTCGACGCCGCGTCTTTCGAGAGCCGGGTCAACAGCGGGACGTTCGATCTTGATATCGAAGTCCCGAATCAGAACGACGCGAACCCCGCTTTTCTTCTTGCGCTGAGGTGGTACTCGAAGTCGAACGTGCAAAGCGCGCCCTTCATGGTGGCCGGGCCCCGCTTTGATTCGCTTGTCGACAGGGCTCTTGCAAGCGTCGACCATGCCGCGGCCCAGAAAGCGGCCGCCGAGGCGATGCACGTGCTTGTCGATGATGAAGTGGCGGCGATACCGCTGGCGGGGGTTTCGCGGATCTACGCAATGAGCACACGCGTCAGGGGATTCGTTCCTCATCCTTCGCGACTGAATCAGAGCTGGTCCAGCGTCCAGGTCGCACGATAAAAATCGCCGACAGTGCGTCGTTCGCTCGACTGGTGCGCCGCTCTATCTCGAGGTACTCGGCGAAGAATTGATACTGGTCGCTCGAGCAAATCGAGTTGGGGAACTGCAACGATACCCTAGACTGGCGAGAGACGCTTATGCGCCATAACATCACCTCCGTGCTTTGCTGAAGCCCAACCAATTCTCAAACGAACCCTACCATGCGATACCGCCCCCAACTCGGTTCACTGGCTCTGCTTTTTGGCGTTACAACTTCGATTGGCGCACAAACGCAGTTGCGGGTTGCTCCGAGCGGACGCGGCACGACCGAGGTGCTGATCAGTCTGGTCGACAGTGCGGCGCGTGCCAATTCACAGCCGTCGAAGATCCGCATCGATTACGGCCAGCCCAATCTGCGCGGAAGAGCGCTTCTGACTGATAGTCTCGTACCTTATGACAAGGCTTGGCGGACCGGCGCGAACGGAGCGACGATGCTCACGACCGACCTCGATCTGCTGGTAGGCGGTCAGAAAGTTCCCCGGGGCGCTTACGTGGTGCAATCACTGCCCAGTCACGCAGGATGGAAGCTGCTGATTCAGAAAGACATGGGGCAGTCCCCTATGGCCGCGGCAATGACCTACAATCCCGCAAACGACGTCGCCAGCATTGACATGAAGCAGTCGACAATGGCGGCGCCGCTCGAGACGCTCACGATGTGGCTGGTTCCGTCGCGGGAACCCGGCGCGCCGCATGGTGAGCTGGTAATCGCCTGGGGCAGTACGAGGCTGTCGACCGGTTGGTCGGTAAAGTGAAACAGTAATGTTACCGCACAATCGCTGAAGCTCACCGAAGCACTCGTTCTCCGGCATGGCCACCGATATTGCTGATTTGGGCGAGTAGTTCAGCATGAGCTCAATAGACGCGATCGTTGTAGGCTCCGGGCCGAACGGACTTTCGGCTGCAGTCGTGCTCGCGAGAGCAGGTCTGTCGGTGCGGGTGCTCGAAGCCGCTGCAACCATCGGTGGCGGAACACGCACGCAAGCACTCACCATGCCGGGCTTTTCACACGACGTGTGCTCTGCAGTGCATCCGTTCGGCGCGGCCTCACCGTTCCTGACTTCACTTCCGCTCGAAGATCACGGGCTCGAGTGGATCGAGCCGCCAATCGCGCTCGCCCATCCGTTCGATCACGACCCGCCGGCACTGCTGGAGCGTGACCTGACGACAACCGCCCGCGGTCTCGGCGCTGATGAAGGACGCTATCGTCATCTCGTCGAACCTTTCGTTGACCGGTGGGATGACCTTGCGACCGATGTCTTTGGCCCGTTGTTCCGGCCGACTCATCCGCTTCTGATGGCTCGCTTCGGCCTCGCCGGGCTTCAATCCGTTTCGACCCTCGCAAAGCGATTCTCCAACGCGCGCACCCGTGCGCTAATGGGCGGAATCGCGGCACACTCCATTCAATCACTGCGTGCCGCCGGCACGGCCGCATCGGCAATTCTACTTAGCGTTGCTGCACATCGAGTGGGCTGGCCGATTCCACGGTATGGGTCGGAACGGATCACCAGTGCACTCGCATCGTACTTCACGAGCCTTGGTGGCCAGATCGAAACAGGTACTCCGGTGAGGTCATTGAGTGAGCTGCCGGCGTCGCGCGCGGTACTCATGGATTTGACGCCTCGGCAGGTGCTTGCTCTCGGCGGCAAGCGTCTGTCACCGTTGTACCGATGGGGTCTGAAAGGATTTCGTTACGGACCGGGAGTATTCAAAGTAGACTGGGCGCTGGCGGGACCCGTGCCATGGCGGTCAATCGAGTGCGAGCGGGCCGGAACACTCCATCTCGGTGGCACAATCGAAGAAATTGCGGCCTCGGAAGAGTCGGTCGCGCGCGGCGAGCACGCCGAACGCCCCTTCGTGCTTGTCGCGCAACAGAGCCGGTTCGATTCGTCCAGGGCTCCCGCAGGCAAGCACACATTGTGGGGATACTGTCATGTACCGGCGGGATCGACCGTAGACATGCTGCCGCGGATCGAGGCACAGATCGAGCGGTTCGCTCCGGGATTTCGCGACTGCGTCCTCGCCCGCCATACTTTGCGCACGTCCGACCTCGAGGCGCGTAACCAGAATTTCGTTGGCGGCGACATCGGAGGTGGCGCGAACACACTCCGACAGCTTCTCTTCCGACCGATGATTCGCTGGAATCCATACTCTACCCCAGTGCGCGGACTGTATATCTGCTCGGCGTCGACTCCCCCCGGAGGAGGAGTTCATGGAATGTGCGGCTATCACGCGGCGACATGCGCGCTTCGACAGGTGTTCGGCATTGGGTAACGCTGAGCGCTTCCCACACACAAGTGCGTGAGAGCCAGTCAGCGAATCAACTCACAAGGATCTCGGAATGATATTGCACGAGCGATGGTTTACCGATGAAGCGCGGTTCCCGGTCCAGTTCGATCAGTGGAGCCGCCCCGAGAGTCTGATTCCAGTCGCGATTGCCCTCGGTGTCAGCACCGTCACGTTTGTTCTGTGGCGCGCTATTGGGCGTCGGAGCATCGTGCCCGGTCCTGTACGATTCGGAATGACCTGGGAAAACTATGAGAAAATTCTCTCATGGGTTCCTCTCGTGATCGGGCTTCACATGGGTATCACGCTTCTCGTAAGCGGAGTCAGCAGGCAGCTTTTCGTGCCAAACCTCGAGCTCCCGGTGAATCTGCTCGGGGGCGTCATGGGTCTGGCCGAAATCGCTATCGGGTTGAGCTTTGTGTATGGCGCGCTTGCGCGGCCTGCAGCGGCTGCGCTCGGAATACTTTGGATCGGCGGGGCTTTTCTCTTCGGTCCGATTCGTCTCCTGGAGCACCCTGAGATCCTCGGCGTTGCATTCTTTCTCTTCGTCACGGGACGAGGACCACTCGCGTTCGACATGGCAATGGAACGGCTTCACCAGCCGATCAAGTCTCTCGTACCCTACATCGTAACGGTTCTGCGCATTTCCATTGCGACTGGAATCATTGTCGTCGCCTTCACTGAGAAGCTTTGGAACGTGCCCATGGGGCTCTCGTTTCTTTCCGATCATCACTTCAATTTCTTTCCTGCGGTCGGCATGTCTCAGATCGACGACAGGGCTTTCCTGCTCATCGCCGGCACCATGGAGCTTACTATCGGCCTGATTCTTTTCTCAGGGGCATTTGTCCGGTTGCTAGTTCTCGTGACGCTGGTGCCGTTCAATCTGACTCTGCCCTTCCTGGGTTGGCGAGAGCTGGTCGGCCATCTCACGACCTACGGCATCTTTGCTCTGCTTCTGTTGTGGGGCCACGAGAAGCCTCCGGAAACGGGAGTTCTGACATCGGCGCTTTCCGGCCGCCGCCAACCAGCCTGATCCTTAAGCTGCTCGCACGTGACGACGCATCACGAACGACCACTCATACGTCATCGCTAATGAGAAATCACGCTGCCAATATCAGCCGAGGCGCTGCATCATGCTCACCACGAGCCGCCTCAGATCGTTGTAGGTCACGAGTGCGAAAAGCAGCAGCACAGCGGCGAGTCCGGCGCGCAGGATGTACTCACGTGTACGCGAGCTGAACGCACTTCCTTTTGCCGACTCGAGCAGATTAATCGCGATCTGCCCACCATCGAGCACCGGAATCGGCAACAGATTGAACACCGCGAGGTTAGTGCTGATGAGCGCAATCAGAAAGAACAGCTGCTCTGCACCGCCGCGCGCCGCCTGAACTGACGCCTGCGCGATCATGATCGGACCGCCAAGCTCGCTGGCCGAAACCTTTCTCGTCGCAAGACCGCGAAGCGCCTCGATGACCGTCCCCGCCATCATCCACGTTGCTTTTCCGCCGGCCACAACCGCGTGACCAAGCCCGATCGGCCGCGATGACTGGCTCGGCACAATTCCGATGCGTCCGACATGATCGACCTTGCCGGTCGAGGGATTCGTCGCGGTGTCAGCGGCCGGGGTGATGGAGATCTGTCGAGACTGTCCGTTTCTCAGCACTTCGAAAGTCAACGGGATTCCAGGAGAAGCGCTCACCTTCGTAACGAGACCTTCCCAATCGACTTTTTTTCCGTCGATCGCAACAATGCTGTCGCCATGTTGAAGCCCGGCGAGAGCCGCGGGCCTCGCGCTGAAGAGCGAATCAGCAGTCGTCGACAAATACGGATTCCCGTAGTGGACGAACATTCCCGTCGTCACGACGAACGCCAGCAGGATGTTCATCGTCACGCCGGAAAACAGGATCAGCATTCTCGCCCACAACGGCTTCGACTCAAACCAGCGATTCGACGGAATCGGCTTGGGCCCAAACGGGACCATCGCATTGGGATCGAGCGGCTCGCCCCCGGTGGCTACCTCTGTCACAGCGTTCTCGCTCCCGCCTTCCATGAACGCGGTCGTCTCATCCTCGCGCGAGGCCATGCGCACGTACCCGCCAATCGGAAGAAGTGCCAGGACGTACTCGGTCTCTCCGTAACGACGCTTGAACAGTGCCTTGCCGAATCCAATCGAGAAACGCGGCGCGTACACTCCGACAGCCTTGGCTGCCAGGAAGTGTCCAAGCTCGTGGACGAAAACAACCAGTCCGAAGACGAAGATCGGTGCGATGTATGCCAGCATCAGAACAGCTCCATAACGTGTCGCCGGGCGCAGGCATCGGCCTCGAGCAGCTCTTCCCTGCTTCCACCCGCCAGATCGCCGAGCCGGCCGAGCGCCGACTCGATTGCGCGGGGAATGTCGCCGAACGTGATCCTGCCAGTCAGAAAAAGTGCAACCGCCTGCTCGTTTGCCGCATTGTACACAGCAGGGGCCGCGCCACCGCGTTTGCCTGCGGCGATGCCCAGACCGAGAGCAGGAAAACGCGAGACAGCCACCGGCTCGAACGTGAGTGGCGAGCTCTTCACCGGATCAAACTGTGCTACACCATCGTCCTGTGCGCGTTCGGGATGCGTCAGCGCATAGAGCACCGGAATCTCCATGCTCGGAAGACTGAGCTGCGCGACGACGCTGCCGTCGATGAACTCGACGAACGAGTGCACGATGCTCTGCGGATGAACGACGACATCGATCTGATCGTAACCGAGCCCAAACAGGAAATGAGCTTCGATTACTTCGAGCGCCTTGTTAGCAAGCGTGGCACTGTCGATCGTAATCTTTCTACCCATCGTCCACGTCGGATGGCGAAGTGCATCCTTCACAGTAGCCGTGGCAAGCTGATCTTCGCTCCATCCGCGGAACGGGCCGCCCGAAGCGGTAAGAATGATGCGCCGCACTTCCGATTTCGGCCGCGTACCGATGCATTGAAAAATCGCGCTGTGCTCGCTGTCCACCGGTACCAGTTCACCTCCGCCTTCGACGCGCGCCTGCTCGACCAGCGATCCCGCGACGACGAGCGACTCCTTGTTGGCAAGAGCCACGCGCTTGCCGGCCCGGAGAGCCGCGAGTGTAGCATCGAGTCCCGCCACGCCGACGATTGCGTTGATCACGGTCGACGTGTCATCGCGCGTCGCCGCGTCGACCAGCACTTGTCCGCCACGAGCCCAACCCGGTCGGGCGCTTTCCTTATCGTCGACCAGCCCCACATACGAAGGATTGAACTTGTCCTGCTGTTCGGCGAGCAGCGCAGCATTCGTGTTTGCAGTCAGCGCGGTAACGGCGAACCGCTCCTGCTGCCGCGCTAGAACACGAAGTGTCGTCGTCCCGATCGAGCCCGTCGAGCCGAGGATCGCAACTCCCTTCCGCATCACCGCGGTGCCGGTAACAGCAGCGCTCCGAGAAGCAGATACGCGACAGGAAGCGCGAAAAGCAAACTGTCGAATCTGTCCAGAATCCCACCGTGACCGGGAAGCAGCCTGGACGAGTCTTTCACACCGGCATCGCGCTTGAGCAGCGACTCAGCGAGATCCCCCACCTGGCCAACGATGCCGATCGCCAGCCCGAATAGCAGAATCCCCGTCGGGCTCAGCCCAAGCTGCGCGAATGGCTTCAGCAGGAACTGCGAATACGCCCAGGCACCGAGCACCGCAACGATCAATCCGCCGGTTGCTCCTTCGATTGTTTTGCTGGGACTCACCGACGGAATG
Source organism: Gemmatimonadales bacterium (assembly GCA_038208605.1). Lineage (GTDB taxonomy): Bacteria > Gemmatimonadota > Gemmatimonadetes > Gemmatimonadales > Gemmatimonadaceae > UBA4720. The sequence continues at coordinate 7,730 of JBBQYO010000076.1, forward strand.
AGTTTGTGCCTGCCCAGCATTCTGCCGAACGTGTACGCGCCCGTGTCCGTTGCCCACGTCACAAGGACGGGGAACATGACCAGGACAGTCCCGGCACCCGCGCCCACGACGTACGGGTGGTAACGAAGCGGATACATGTAAGCCACGAGCGATGGATAAACGACGGCGGCAACCGTGACAGCAAATGCTACCAGCGGCTTTCGCTCGACGCCTCTCGCCCAGATGACGGCAGTGAGCAGCGCGAGGAAAATCAGAACCGCAACTGTCAGTGTGACCTGAAACACGCCGAGGTAGCTCGCGTGAACAGCTAGTGGTATCGCTGCTGCGAGCGCTATTCCGGGAATCTCCAGGGGCTCTGAGCCACCTGTCGTCGCCATTCGGAGCAATTCCCACGCACCGATTGCAGATACTGCCGCAAGCGCTGCTGCGAAAATCCAGCCACCGGCGTAAATGAGTGCGACTGTAAGAGGCGCGCCGACAAGCGCGAACAGCACGCGCCTCGTGAGCTCGGACACGAGCTCAGACTTCCATTATTTCGGCTTCTTTTGCTTTGAGCAGCTCGTCGATTTTCGAGATGAAGTCGTCGTGCAGCTTCTGCAATTCCTTCTCTGCGTGCTTGACGTCATCTTCGCTCGTGCGATCGAGCTTCTTCAGCTTGTCGCGTCCCTCGGTGCGCGCATGACGAATACCGATGCGTGCTTCTTCGGCAAGCTTGTGCACGACTTTGACGAGATCCTTTCTTCGCTCTTCGTTGAGCGCAGGAAGAGGAACGCGAATGACGCCGCTCTGCGACATTGGGTTGAGGCCAAGATCCGAATCGCGAATTGCGCGCTCGATGATCTGCATCTGGCTCTTGTCCCACGGCGTCACGGTCAGCAGCCGCGGCTCGGGTGCCGATACGCTCGCGACCTGATTGAGTGGCATCGTCTGTCCGTACACGTCAACGCGAACCGTATCGAGCAGACTGGTCGACGCCTTGCCGGTGCGGATGGATCCGAGCTCGCGCTTGGAGCTTTCGAGCGATTTGTCCATCGCTCCGCGTGAGTCCTTGATGATCTGCGGAATGGTGCTCATTGAACGAGTGTCCCAATGCGCTCGCCGCTGACGGCGCGCGCAATGGCTCCAGGTGTGTTGATGTTCAGGACGATGACGGGAACAGTGTTTTCCCTGCAGAGCGCGATCGCGGTCTGGTCCATGACGCCAAGCTCCTTCAGCATGACGTCGCGGTAGCTGATCTCGGTGAACAGCGTCGCCGCAGGATCTTTCTTGGGATCGGCAGAATACACGCCATCCACGCTCGTCGCCTTGATGATGACCTGCGACTTGATCTGAATAGCGCGAAGCGCTGCGGCCGTATCCGTAGAGAAGTACGGATTGCCTGTTCCACCGGCAAAAATGACGACGCGCCCTTTCTCGAAATGACGAAGGGCGCGGCGCCGAATGAACGGCTCGGCGATCTGTTCCATGTTGATCGCCGTCATGACGCGGGTCTCGACGTCTGCGCGCTCGAGAACGTCCTGCACTGCGAGCGCGTTGATCACTGTGCCGAGCATACCCATGTAGTCGCTGCCGACACGGTCCATGCCGAGCTTCGAGAACTGCGCGCCGCGAACGATGTTACCGCCGCCGATCACCAGGCCAATACCGACTCTCATGTCGACGACCTGCTTGATCTCTCCGGCAATCCGCCTGAGCGTATCGAAATCGAACCCGGTTCCTTTGCCTCCGGCGAGGGCCTCGCCGGAGATTTTGAGAAGGACCCGCGAATAGCCCGAGCTTTTCAAGCGCCGTTACTCCTCGCCCATCTGAAAGCGAACGAAACGGCGCACCTGAATGTTCTCGCCAACTTTAGCTGACGCTTCCTTGATCAGCTCGCCGATTGACTTCTTTGGCTCGCGAATCCAGGGCTGGTAGACGAGGCAGTTGTCCTTGTAGTACGCTTCGACTTTTCCCTCGACCATGCGCTGCACGATGTTTTCGGGCTTGCCGCTTGCCTTGGCCTGCTCTTCGGCGATGCGGCGCTCGCTGTCGACGCGCTCCTGCGGGACTCCGTCCTTGTCGACGGACACGGGCGCGGCGCTCGCGATGTGAAGTGCGATCTCGCGTGCGAGATTCTTGAAGTCATCAGTGCGCGCGACGAAGTCCGTCTCGCAGTTCACCTCGACCATCACGCCCACTTTGCCGTTGTGATGGATGTAGCTCGTGATGATGCCTTCCGAGGTCTGTTTGCCTGAGCGCTTGTCGGCCTTCGCAATTCCCTTCACTCGAAGGTGTTCGGCCGCCTTGTCCATGTCGCCGTTGTTTTCCTCGAGGGCTTTCTTCGCTTCCATCATGCCGGCGCCCGTGCGCTGGCGAAGGGCCATTACGTCTTTTGCTGTGAACATCGTTCTACCCTTTGTTATTCCAGCTCGCGCTCTGAGCGCGTAGTGGTCAGTTAAAAGAACGCCGCCGGCTTTGCAGGCCGGCGGCGGGTCTGCCCGCAGGCAGGGGGAAGTTAACCTTCAGGGACCTCGGCGTTAACTCCAAATTCGCCTGCAACGTCCGAGGCATCGCCCGTAATCATACCAGTGTCACCGATGGTATCATTTTCGGCGGCTGGTTCGCCTTCCCCTGCAGCTTCGCTCTCTCCGCCGGTCTTCAGGCGGGCTGCGATCGCCTCAGGCTTTGCACGGCGGCGCCGTGGACGGCGCTTTCTCTTTCTGTCGCCTTCGCCTTCAGGCTCGGCGCCACGGTCGGAGCTGTACGTATACGACTCCGTCTCTTCGGCCTCTTCGCGAATCGGTGCTTCGCGCTTGGCTTCGATGATCGCGTCGGCGATCGTGTGCGTGACGAGCTCGACCGACTTGATCGCGTCGTCATTACCAGCGATCGGAACCGTGATCAGGTCAGGGTCGGCATTCGTGTCGACGAGAGCGATGATGGGAATCCCGAGCTTGTTTCCCTCGGCCACCGCGATCCGCTCCTTCTTGGAGTCGATCACGAACATCAGCCCTGGAAGGCGATTCAGGTTCTTGATACCGCTCAGGTTCTTTGAAAGCTTGTCGCGCTGGCGGCTCATCATGAGCTGCTCTTTCTTGGTGTAGTTCTCGAAGTCACCACCAACCTCGCTGCCTGCTTCGAGCTCCTTTAGCTTCCTGACCTGCTTCTTGACGGTCTGGAAATTCGTGAGGAGTCCGCCGAGCCAGCGTTCGGTGATGTGCATTGCGCCTGCGCGTTCCGCCTCATCCTTCACGATGTTGACGAGCTGCCGCTTGGTGCAGACGAAGAGGACGCTTTCTCCACGGAGCACGACATTGCGTGCCAGCGTCTTGGCGATTTCCAGCTGACGCAGGGTCTTCTGGAGGTCGATGATGTGGATGCCGTTGCGTTCGGCGAAGATGAAACGGCGCATCTTCGGGTTCCAGCGACGGGTCTGGTGGCCGAAGTGAACTCCGGCGGCTAGAAGTTGATCGAGGTTTGGTTCAGTCATTCAGTGATAGGTCCGTTTAACGCTTGGAGAACTGGAACTTCTTGCGAGCCTTCGGGCGGCCGGGCTTTTTGCGCTCGACAGCACGGGCATCACGAGTCAGAAGTCCGAGATCCCGGAGCTTCCGGCGATGTGTCTCGTCGAGTTTGACGAGAGCACGCGCAACTGCGAGGCGAAGCGCGCCAGCCTGGCCGGTGAGACCACCGCCTTCCACGCGCGCCATGATGTCGAAGCGTCCGAGGGTGTCGGTCGCCGTGAACGGCTGCTGGATCGCGGCGACGTGCGCGGAGCGCGGAAAGTAGTCACCGAGCGTGCGGCCGTTCACCTGCCATTTGCCCGAGCCGGACTTCAGGTAGAGGCGGCAGCGCGCTTCCTTGCGGCGTCCAATTGTGTGCGTGGTTCCAGCTTCAGCCATTACTTCTTCTCACTCTTCTTGTTGAGGTCGAGCACTTTCGGCTGCTGCGCAGCGTGGGAGTGCTTGTCTGCTGCAAAAACGCGGAGCTTGCGGCGGAGCGACTGGCGTCCGAGCGCGGTCTTTGGAAGCATACCGTATACCGCTTTTTCGATCACGCGCTCCGGGTGCTTGTCGAGCATCGAGGCGTATGGCGTAAAGCGCTCGTGACCCATGTAACCGGTGTGATGGAAGTAGCGTTTCTGCTCTCCCTTCTTTCCGGTGACGCGGACCTTCGATGCGTTGATGACAATGACGTTGTCACCGGTATCCATGTGCGGCGTATACATCGGCTTGTGCTTGCCGCGAATGATCTTCGCGACCTCTGCGGCGAGGCGTCCGAGGACCATGCCGTCGGCGTCTACGACGAACCAATCGTGCTGGATGTCAGCCGGCGTTGCGCTGTAAGTCTTCATTAATAGTCTGTTCGTGCGTCGAGCCCTCACCACGGGTTGACTCCCCGGGGCGACGGCAGCAAGTGATTCATGGCGATCTGGGACAGCCGATAAACTTACTGGCTAAAAGCCCCTTAAGTCAACGGCTGCAGGCGACACGGCTGCAGGCGACACCGACAACTGCGGCTCCGCCCGCAGGCCCAGGCGATTAGCAGCCATCGATGATGGGCGATCGCTGCTAGTCCTGCATCCGCAAGAGTAGGGCTACTTCCAGTATGACGGATTGGCCGCTTTCCACTCCTTTGAGACGTAGCTCATCTTCGGGCTGAACTCAAAGATCTGAGACGTGGAGGAAGCAATGGCATCGTTCGCCAGCTTGCCGAGTGCC
>JBBQYO010000077.1:0-12362 GCA_038208605.1 Gemmatimonadales bacterium
TACCATCCACGAATACAGGTTTTTCAAGACGCGCGGATATCCGCCCGTTGGATCACCCGTCGAGTACGTCATTTCGGGGTGGTTTTTGCGCCAGTGTATGCGTAACCAGAGCGGAAGTCCGATCCTGTCGTCGGGCGACTCGCCGGCATGCAGCAGGTTGACGTCCTGGTTGTCGCGGATCAGCCGCTCGAGCCGGCTGCCGTGGACTACCTTCGCCGCGCTGAGCTGTTGATCCAGCGAGGGCTTCGGGGATTGAGCCATTGGCACCTCCGCGTGCCTTCAGGGGGGCGTCCATCTTCGTGCGTTGTCCTATTACTCAATACTTCGGAATCGCGAAATGTACGGGGCGAGGTGCGCACGAGCAACTTCTGATAACGCTGACTACTGTTCCAATGGCAGGTATCAGGATTCAGCAATGAAAGTCGTAGTGCGCCTCGCCTTCGGTTCGATGCCCGCCGCCTTCGCACCGCGCCGCCACCAGTCTCTGATGAGGTGACGCGAAAATGGCAGGGATAGACCGGCCGGCCTGGGACCCTCTCCAATTGCGAGACGCTTACGACGAGCCGCTTCCATCTGTGTCACAGCGTCGGGATACCCCTACGCTTGCACTCTTTTTACCGATCCGATATTATGCGGAGCCGAGAATGCCACCGTGGTACGGTCAGAAAACGCTTTGAAGAACTGCGCGCCCCAGTGGGTACCGAAACCGTTGACGCTGCCGTGCTCCTCCAAAATCAGCGATCGATTGATCGTCGGTAGGTTGCCCGAGGAGAGGTTGTCCTCCCGTGAGATTATGTGCGTGTTTTCTCCGAACAACGCCCGGAAGCGACTGGCATCGTCAGGATTCTGAATTGCAAGATAAAGACTTTCGAAATCCTGGGATGCTCGTCCATTCCGAAAAAAATTGTTGTCAGTTATATCCACTTCGTAGACGAGATCGGCCCTTGTCGAATTGTTGTAGCGCGGCAGGCTGATTTCCATGCCCTGTTTGACCCGTCGCCATGTGTCGGGCAATCGCATTTGCAATTGCCAGCGGTGTTATACCCGACCGCGGTCTTTGGACAGCCATCGTCGCGGGGTTCCTGATCTCCGCGCTCGGCGGATCGCGGGTCCAGATCGGAGATAAGAGAAAGCCCTGCGCTTATTCACGAGTCGCAGGGCTTTCGATGACACCCGTTCGATGCGAAAATCTACAGAGCCTGGACGGCTTACCTGGCTGGGACGATCGTCGACTGGCCACCCACGGTTTGCCAGCGTCCGTTCCGCCGGATCCACAGCTCAGTGAAACGGCGCGGTCCACTGACGTACCCCTTGGCAGATCCCGTAAGAGTCTGGGTGCCAGTGACAACGGCGACGTCGCGGTAGAGTCGTACCTTCAGGTCCGTGGCCTTGTGCGCGGTCCACTTGAGGTCGGAAGACATGTATTCGGCTATTTCCTGTGCCTTGTTGTTGACCGTGCCATTCGAGTGAAGGTACATGTAGTCGTCAGCATACATGCGCTCCATCGTGGCCCGATCTTTCTTCATCAGCGACGCCTCGTCCAACATCTGCGTCATTTTGAGCACTTCCTGCTCGCTTGCGCTCGGCTTCTGGGCATGGACTGGAAGAGCGACGAACACTCCGAGCAATGCGAGAGCAATATTCCGTTTCATGAGCTCCCTCCCCTTGGCATGTGAGGTGATCCCGTGTCGACGAGCGCGATGCTCGCCTTCATGACTTGAGTCCTGACTGACTGCGGCGGCGGGTAATACTGTGGGAGGATTGACAACGCTGCAAGGCCAGGATTCGCCGCCGAAATGGTAAGGCTTCATTTGGGCTTCTGTCTCTGTCGCCGTTGACATGTGGCTCCGGGGGAGTGAGGATTGGCGGACTCTCTGACCCGGCCAATTATGCGCAAGCGGTTGATCCTGCTGTGTCTTTTTTCATCAATTCTGGCGATCTCCCGTCCGACACTCGGCCAGGTATCGAGACCGGGTGAGGCCGATACAGAAGGGCGGATATTCACCAAGATCTCGGTCAGAACGGGGGGAAGGATACCGGGGTCTCCCGCGGTGCCACGCGTCAGCCTTCTGATCGTGGCCGACAAAGGTCAAAGGCAGGAGCTGGAGACGAATGATGCGGGGGACGCATCGCTCTGGCTTTTCCCCGCGCAATACCGGTTGGCCACGCGTGCCCCGGTGACGATCGGCGATCGAGATTACAGCTGGGACATGGTCATTCAGATTCGGGCAGGCTCAGCCAGAATAACCCTCGCCCCGAACAACGCTACGCATGCAGCACCGGTCGAAGCGTCTGCGATGGCCCAGGGCGCTGGAGCGAGCACCGGCGACGTGTTCGACGGCGACCGGGTGCCCGACCTGTGGTCGAGCGTTACGCTCGCATACGGCGCCATGGCCTGTGGCGACTGCAAGTCGGTAGTCGGCGGCCCGTCCGGCTCCATCGGCGCCGGCAAGATCATCAGCTCGTCACTTCTGGTCGGACTCGGCGCTACAGGCTGGATCCGCTCCCAGGCCCGCGGTACAGTATCCGTTGCATCACTGGATGCGCGCGTCCGTTTTTATCCGGCGCCGGCCAACAGGTTTTTTTTCACGGCAGGTGCCGGAGTGGCCACGCTTCGCGGAAACCTGCCGGCTCTCGGTCGAAAGAGCGAATTCGGACCTTCGGGGTTCGTCGAAATGGGGTTTGACGTCCGGATCGCCGAGAATGTGAGCCTGACGCCCTCCTTGATGGCCTTCGCGGCGAAGAGCTCTACTTTCGACGCGTTCATTTTACAGCCTGGGATTGGTATCACCGTTCGTTGACGTGTGGTCCAGGAAGACGCTCAGACTTATTCGACGACGCTCGAAAAAAATGAAAACCTTCCCAAGAGCAGTGTCATCCTGATCAATCCTCGCGCATTGATTGCCGTGGCACTCGGGGCAGCGACTCTGTCATTACAGTCCCAGGCATCCGGCCCCGATAAGGCGATTGTCGCTCTCGTTCGAGCCATGTATGCCGCGGACGGCAAGTCGTTCGCCGCGCTCACGCTGCCGGATCCGGGAATCGGCGTTCTCACTCGTGACGGATCTGTCAATCAGGATGGCTTGCGCGAGCTCGACGAGGATCCACACGGAGTCCAGATCATCACCAAGCGCGCGCCCGAGTATCGCGGCACTCTCGCGCGGCTCGATGCAACAGGAAAATATCCGGTCGGCACGACTGCTCTTTACGTCGTCGCCCACCATCGAAGTCCGCTCGTGATGGTGGTTCAGATGACACCGGGCAGATGGAAAGTCGATCCGCGATGGTGGATCGCCATGGTCGGCCTTGCCTCTACTGACGGACCGAAGGAGGGAACGCCGGCGTACGCGGCGCAACGGTTGATCTCTGCGATGATTGCGGGCGACCGGGACGAAGCGCGCCGAATCGCAACTCCCGGGGCTAACATGGATCTGCTGTTCTCCGGCGCACCGCGACAGCGCGAACCCTCGGGTGAGCTCGACGCGGCCGCCGCAGTGATGCCGGTCGTCGAAATGAAGCCGGGCGAGTTCAGGCGCCTGCCAACCGGCCAGATCGTCGAAGCATCTTCGCGGCCCGATGTCAAGCTGCTCGTTGGGCTATTCGGCCCAATCGAGATTCCGTTTGTCGTCCGGCAAATCGGCGGTTCCTGGCGAGTGGAACCGCAGCCCTATTTCATATTGATTGAAAGCTAGGCAGCATCCACCGCCGGCTCGCAGACATGAGAGCAACTGCGCACCGAGCTGTTCCAAACCGAACGACGGCGATTGTGCTTGTCACGGCAACTAGCGATAAATCAGTTTCCCCGACCGAGGGAATCGCTAACCCGTGAACTGACCAAGTGAGCAATACCGCAGCGCGCTTCTACAATTCGATTTCGGCAAGACCTGTCGTTTCAGCACTCATGGTGGGGCTCGTCGCGGTTGCGCTTGCGGCGGCCGGCGGCGCAGCCCGGGGATATCCATCCCCGACGGTCCACGACGAATTCGCCTACGTGCTCGGCGCCGACACGTTTCTGCATGGGCGGCTTGCGAATCCGCCGCATCCGATGTGGCGGTATTTCGAGACGTTTCACGTGCTGCAGCATCCCACTTACAGCTCCAAGTATCCGCCCGCCAATTCGCTCTTCATCGCCGCCGGGTGGGCGCTGACGGGAAAGCCGATTGGCGGCGTATGGTTTTCATTCGCGTTCATGTGTCTCTCGGTTTACTGGATGCTTAGAGCGTGGATAGGCATAAGGCCGGCACTGGGAGTGACGCTGGCCGCCACGTCGTGGCTGGCTGCCAGCTACTGGAGCTACACGTATTGGGGCGGGTCGGTCGCGGCCGGAGGCAGCGCGCTGACTCTTGGCGCGCTGTACCGGATCGTCGAGCGCCGCGGCGGCCTCGGCAACGCAGTAATGCTTGCGCTTGGACTCCTGATCCTCGCCAACAGCAGGCCGTACGAGGGTCTGCTCATCGCTATTCCTGCCGCCTACGTGTTCATTCGGTGGTTTCTCGGCGATACGCGTACGTCGCGCTCGCAGAAATTGAAATCGGTAGTGCTGCCGATGTTTCTCATAGGTCTGGCGGGACTGGCAGCGATGGGTGTGTACTTCAAAGCGGTCACCGGCAGCTGGCACGAGATGCCATATGTGACATACCAGATTGAACGCGACGCCAGCCCGAAGCTGATCTTCCAGCATCCGACCACCGTCAAACCGCAAACTGATAAAACGATTCTGTGGTTCAACGCGCTGGAGGACACGACCTATCGCAACGCGCGAACCGTCACCGGCCGCGTGAATTACGTCCGTTTCGTCGCGACCGATTTCTTCGCGCTAGTGCTGCCTGTCGGGCTTCTTGTTCCGCTGCTGCTGCTCCCGTATGCAGCGAGAAGCCGCAGAGTAAGATTTGCAATCGTCACGATTGTGTGGACGATAGCAGTGATGAGCGTCTCGACATGGTTTCTTCCACACTACGCGGCACCACTCGTCGGGTTGATTCTCGTCGCGTACGGTGAGTGCCTGCGCTGGATGGCGAAGCTGCGTGTTGGCAGCCATCACATCGGCTCGACCCTTGCTACCGCGACCGTCGCACTCTGGTTCTGCGTTGGGGTAGGGAACATTGCATTCTTCTACATGTCCCGAATGCGCGGCTCGACAAATGGACCGCTTGCGTGGGCGGCGCAGCGCAGGCTCATCGCGGATACGTTGTCGCGCGGGGGCCGGCGAAATGTCGTCGTCGTGAGGTACAGTGGCACTCACACGCCGAACAGCGAGTGGGTGTACAATGGCGCCGACATCGATGGCTCCCCGGTCGTGTGGGCCCGGGACATGGGCGACAATGACAATGGGCCGCTTTTGAACTACTTCAAGGATAGATCTGCGTGGGTGGTAGAAGTCACGGGAAACAACGGTCCATTCAAGGTGATGCCTTACGGCGCACCCGATTCTTCGGCGCGGACAAGATGAGCTCCCGGTCGAACGAAAAGACCCGCGAAAAATCTTCCGATGTTTCGACAGTCGTCGAGCGAAACGTCCGCGCCCTGGTCGAGCACGCCGCGGAGCATGAACGCAACAAGTCCACTGCCGATCGTTTCGCAGCGGCAATCTCTGCCTTTGCGGGTTCGATGAATTTCGTGTACTTCCATGCAGTCGCGTTCGGTTTGTGGTTCGCCGTCGACATGGACTGGCTGCCGTTCGTCCGAAACTTCGATCCGACGTTCACCAAGTTCGGAACGTTCGCGTCGGTGGAAGCGATTTTTCTCGCGACGTTCGTCCTGATCGCCCAAAATCGCTTGGCGCTTCAGGAAGAGATTCGCAATCATCTCGATGTGCAGGTGAGTCTGCTCAACGAACACGAGACGACGCACATTCTGCGTCTCGTCACGGCTATCGCTGAAAGGATGAATCTCCAGGAATCAAAGGATCCGGAGATTCAGGGGCTGCTTCGCGATCTCGAGCCGCAGGAGATTATGGCGCACATCGCCGTTCACGCGGACGCTGTCGAGGAAGAAATGAAGAGCGACTTCCCGGGAGTGTGACTCGCGGGAAGCGCCGGCGCTACCGGTAGTAACGCTCGATGCAGGAGCTGATGATTTTGTCGACGAGGCTCTGGACCGCCCAGCTATTCTGTCCGGAAATGTACTGGCTGCTCGAGAGTCCTGTGCCGAGGCAGATCCTGCGGACCTGGATGATGACTTCTTCCGGCTTCTTGCCTGCCGCCCTCATGTCGTCGACGATTTCACAGGCCGCCTCTTTTAATGAGTCCGAGAACTGGCCGGGAAGGTTTTTCGCCGCTGCCAGCTCAGACTTGAAGCGTTTCAGCTTTTCCGGATCGATATCGCTGACGATTGAATTCATGGGGTCCAATATATTGTGTGGGGGTAGATCGTCTACGCATGGAAGACTGTGCGGCACACCCATTGGAAACCGATCTACCCCTGTCTACGCAAACGGGTCCGTTGTTGCTGGCTAGTACCCGAGCTGCACCTCACAGCAGCCGCTCGAGCAGCTCACCCAGAGGCCTGACCTGGAGCTGAATGAGAACGCCGATCTTGGCATCATCATCATGTCGGTGCTTGCCAGGTTTGCTGACCTTGGCGCCGTGGACGGCACGGGGATACAAGCCTCTGTGAAGTGAACCTCAGACTTTCCGTTTCCCTGCTTGTAGCAGATGACGATTTTCTGAGCATCGACGAGCGATTGGACGTTGTAATTCGCATCGATGTGATACAACCCGACCGGGGGCTTATTGTCGTCCGTCGCACCCATCCACAGGTACGCTGAATCTTTTGCGGGGAGGCGCCAGGGAGCGTACATAACCGCATTGGGGTTGCGGACTTTCACAAGGTAGTGACCCTTGGCATAGTTCGTATGTGATGTCTGCCATTTGACATCCTTGGCGTGTGACACGGCGCTGAACTCGAGTCTGAGAGAATCCTCGGTGCCGCATTTCGGTTCGCACGCGAAGTATGCGGAAGTATCACTCACCCACTTTGCAGTATGAAGCCAGCTCTTCGTTGCGCTCTTGCTGTGTCCCGGCGTGCCAGAGAGACCATCGTCCGCGTCCAGCGGATGCATTCCGGGATCGTAATTGTGTGCGCATGCAATCATGCACGAGAACAAACCACCAATTACAACTTTTTTTGCTGCTCCCGCGTGGAACTGGCTGAGATGGAATCGCATTTGTTCGCCTCTCGGAGGCTAATGGTTAACCCGCTGTTGGACAGGGCCTGGCACTGGTGAAGCTCCAGCAAGAACGGAACTCTTGAGAACGGGATCGGCATTGGTCCATAGTTCCGCTGCAGCTGCCGACCATTTTGCGCGAGTCGCGTCATCTCCTCGTCGCGCGGCGAGATCGGAACTGAATTCCATCGCGCGAATGAGCGCGGAAGCAAGAATGGGGTCGTGCAGGAGATTCGGCGGTGCTCGTGAAAGCCCGCGAAGCGCAGTGTCCAGAATTCGCGCGGCAGCGGCAGGGTCTCCAGTCGCCCAACGCAGCCACGCCTGCTGAACAATCGCATCCATTGTGATTTCGCCTGGGGCAGATCCTGAGCGCAGCGTTTCAACCGAATCGGCCAACTTCCTCGCTAGCCGCAGGTCTCCTGCATCGACCGCACGGACAGCGTTGATAAATGGATCGGCGCTCGGTCCGAGGCTGGCTGTGGGTTTGGCTCCCACGACTTGAAGCGCGAGGCTGAGCGGCCGGCGAAGAATCGCCACGCCGTACGCCGCCGTCTGAGCGGACGGTACGAACGACTGAATCCCATCCCGGATGCGCGAATCCAATGCGAGAATACTGTCCCTCGGCATTCCGAACGCGGCGAAGGCCTCCAGCCGAATTACTTCGGAGCCCAGCTCTGCGGGGATTTTTTTCTTCTCGCCCGACGGCAATCGTATCAAATAATCGTCCGATCGTTTTTGCGCGAGATCGATCACTCGCTGCATCCGTCCGCCAATCGCGAATAGTCCCGATCTCAGCGTATCCGCTTCCGCCTGCGCAGCGTCACCATCGACTCGAGCCAAATCCCACGAGATCGCGCTATCGGAGAGCAACCGGGCTTCGTGGAACCGATTGAGTTTGAGTAGCAGCCGCACTTGCGAGCTGGCAAGTCGCAGTCGAAGAACGTCGCTCGATTTGACCTTGAGCGCGGTGTTGCGGGCAGTCTTGATGCTCTTGAGCGCGGCCGCCCCGCTTCCATCGAGCTGCCCGGCGGTTTCAAGAATTCCCGCCAGCATTTCCTGCGCATTTGGATCGTCCGGCGCAGCCTCGGTCCACGCTGTCGCGAGCGATCCCAATGTCTTGAGGTTCCGATCCGTGAGTCGCGCCAACCGGCTCACGTCGGTCCGCACTGGCTCGCCGGTGCCGAGTATCGGGTAGGGAACGAATGAGATTGTGTCCGCTACCAATCCCGGGATTGCCGCGAAAGTAGTTTCGCCTTCATCCGCAATTCGACCGCTGCGAAGCCGGTTCTTGCTGGTCCAGAGAACTCCCTGGAGGCGCGGCATGATCGTGGCGTAGACCGGTCCGCTGCTCGCATTTCGCTCGATAATGCTTTGATAAAGCTTTGCAGCCTGCTCGTAACTGGTCGCGAACGCATAACCAGAGGGGCTGGTCGCAGCTCTCACGACCTCGCCATTCGTCGCGAAACAGTCAGCGAGGAATAAAGTGATAGTAAAATCGTCCGCATGGCTGCGGGTGCGCTTGTTCAGAGCCGAGAGCCCATTGCAGCGGGACGGAGTGCTTTCCTGCGCGTATTGTGCGAGAGCGTCGACGCGTTCTTTGTCCGCGGCGCTGAGGTCCGCTTTGCCATCCGCAGCCTTGAGAATGAGTTGTTCCCACTGAGCCGCGGGCGCGCGCTCGAAGATGAGCAGCTGGCCTTGCCACAGGCGCGCGGTCGCGCTCGTCGGATCCTTCTGGATGGCAGCGGTAAACGCTTGCTCGGCCTTAGGTATGTCCCAGTTCTCCAGCGCTCTGCGTCCAGTCGCTATATGATCGCGGTCGACCATCATCCAGGCCACTCCGCCGGCGATTGCAACCGCCACCGCGGCAGTTCCCGCTATCGCCGCTCCGTACTTTCGTTTTCTGACATCGAACACCGCCTGTTGCGCCTGCACCGTCGGTGACACGCCGGTCTCGCGAAGTGCAGCACCGAATTCCTCAACGCTCTGCCATCGGTCTGCGGGAGCCTTGCACATCGCCTTCATCACCGCTCGCTCGACCGCGGGCGGAACGAGCTCTCTCGCCTGACTCAACGGAGGAGGAGGTGCAATGAATCGCCGCGCCATCACCGCCTGCGCAGGTGCTCCGACGAAGGGCGGAATGCCCGCGATCATCTCATACGTCACACACGCAAGCGAGTAGATGTCGCTCCGGACGTCGACATCACTATCAGCGAGGGCCTGCTCGGGACTCATATACGCCGGCGTGCCGACCGCGACTCCAGTCGATGTAAGTCTGTCCTCCGTCGACGCGACAATCGCGCGCGCAATTCCGAAGTCGAGAACGAAAACGTTTTTTCCGGCGATGAGGATGTTGCCGGGCTTGAGATCGCGGTGGACGATACCGCGTGCGTGTGCGTAGGCGGTCGGGATGATCACCTGCTCAGTGATGTGAACTGCTTCTTCGATCGGGAGCTGTTTTACGCGATCGAGTTTCGAGCGCAGCGACTCGCCTTCGATGAACGTCATCACGTAAAACGGCAGGTCACCGACCACGCCGGAGTCCAGTACTTTGGGGATCTGCGGATGCTCGAGCTCGGACGCGAACTGGATCTCGCGCAGGAACCGCTCGACGATCACTGCGCTGCCGAGCTCCGCGCGCAGGACTTTCACGGCGACAAGACCTCCGTCGCGTGAGTCCTCGCACAGATATACGGTCGCCATGCCGCCCCGGCCGATTTCGCGCTGCACACGGTAGCGTTCGGTGATTACCGCCGGGTGGGCGGCTTCAGCGGCTGGCTGCGTCCCTCGCGCGGTCACTCCGGTATGCCTCCGCGATGGCTGCTATTTGTAGTAATAGACGTACATAGTACGACTTTCGTGCGACGGCTCGCAACAAGCCCGGCGCGATCTTCTCTCTTGAGGAGTATGACAATTCCAGCGTGGCTTCGGTTCGCTCGCGCTGCGGGTTAGGGTTCTTGCGACTTTTGGTGGGCGACTTCTCGGTCTTGATGACTAGTGGATGGCTCGACGCGCTGGGGGTGAGGAATCCCAACCCTCACCCCGGGACAGTTGGCCGAGGTCTGGCGCCTAATTCGATTCGAAATGCGACTGGCAGCAGCCGGTGGGGCAGGAGACCTGCGGGTGTCCTGGGTTAATCACGAGCCCCACATCCCGTGGCATCGGATCTGGGGCGGGCGCTGTACTCACGAGTGGTGCTGGCGCCGTGCAGCGAGGGTCGTTGAAGTGGACGCCATCATTTATTCCAATCGTAACGTGATAGTTGCAAAAGCCCTGACTCGCTGCACGGACTTTGTATTCGACACCCAACGGGTCCTGCTTGTAGACCGCCACCGTCCGCGAGCCCGTACTATCCGGTCCAACGCTGAGATAGGCAGTGTCATTTGCCTGCAGTCCATACTCGCCGCAATCGCCATTCGTAACGAGTATCCGGGCAAAGAAGTGAGTCGGCGTCCCCGTGGCGACTGAGTCCCATCGGATAGTTTGGGAATAGTCTACTGCATCGATCTTGAGGTGAGACTTGTTCGTAGTTCCATGCGAATGACACGTCACGTCGTTGTCTATGCGATCCTGCTTTGGACGGTCCCACATGGCACTCACACGCCTCAGGTAGGCTAAAGTCTGTGGGTTATGCCCTGGGGTTACAGTGATACCGGAGTCCCGGCGCATCATTCCCATCGTATCAGTGCCGGAGTTGGCCAGTGAGTCCGCGCCTGAAGCTAGCTTGGCGGAATCGGACTTCGCACCCTCATTTCCAGAGCACCCAGCCAGACTGCTCATCACAATCGCGGCGCCGATGATCCCGACGAAACGAGTAAGAAACTGTCGTCCGTTTGCCACAGTCATATTCTCTCCTAGCAAGGGTGAACGATCGCCACACGAGCGGGAATTGGTGCAACAGTACATATAGAAAGCCGCCTGTCGGCCGCAAGGTTGTGGCGGCCTTCTCAGTTTCTTGATTGAATGGACTCGGCTTTCGGTCTTATTGCCGGATCTGCGTTCATCCAGAGTTCCTGCGCCGCAGATGACCAACGCTTTCGATTTACTTCATCGCCGGCTTTGGCTGCAAGATCAGCTCTGAGTTGCATAGCTCGAACGAGAGCAGCGGCCATCGTCGCTCGCTGAAGCAGCGTGGTCGGCGCTCTCGACAGGCCTCGCAGGGCGCGGTCCAGCGAACGAATCGCTTTCTCTTCGTCTCCCAGCGTTGCACGAAGCCACGCTTCCTGAAGAACGACATCCATGGTGATTTCGCCAGGAGCGGCACCTGCATGAAATGCATCCTGTGAATCCGCGAGCTGGCGAGCACGGTCGAGTTTGCCGGCGTCGATCGCGCGAATTGCGTTGATGAATTGGTCGGAGCTCGGGCCAAGGCTGGCGATGGGCCTCACGCCAACGACATCGACCGCGAGGCTCAATGGACGAGTGAGAACTGACCTTCGGAACTCGTCAAGCTGTGACTGTGGAACAAGCGACTCGATATTCTCGCGGATCCGCTTGTCCAGAGCGACGAGGCTGTCCACGGGTCCGCCAAAAATGGCGTACGAGTTGAGTTTTACCACGTCGGCACCTAATTCCGCAGGCAGCCTTTTTGTTTCAGTACCAACCCTCACGGTGTATTCGGAAGGATCCTTCTGATCGATCTCCAGCAGCCGATGCAGTCGGCCAGTGAGCGCGAGCAGGCCTGACGCAAGTTCGTCGACAAGGCCCTGCGTATCGTCGTCCAGCGTCATCGAAGATGTCCACGAAAGCGCACTATCAGCCAGGAGGCGCGCCTCGTGAAACCGGGCGAGCTTCAGGAGGATCCTTACGTTGGCAGAGGCGAGCCGCATTTTTTCGTAGTAGTCTTCCGTTCCCCCGCCGTGTGACGAACTCCCCGCTTGCCGCGCCGCAAGAATGCTTTCCAATGCGGAGCCCCCGGCGCCTTCGAGCTTTCCCGAGGCCTCGAGCACTCCCGAAAGCGTCTCCTGAATTGATGGGTCGCCCGGTGCTGCCTTGGTCCACGCAAGCGTCAGCGACCTCATCCGCGCGAGATTTCGTGCGACGAGACGGGTCTGGCGATCAGGGTCGGCGTTCAGAGGCGCGCCTGCCCCCGACGATATGTATGGAACGAAGCTGATCGTGTCGCCCAGCAGTACAGCCAAAGCGACAAAGCTCACCTCACTTTTTCCATTCAGAACCCCTTCGCGAATTTTGCTCTTGT
>JBBQYO010000078.1:0-12282 GCA_038208605.1 Gemmatimonadales bacterium
GTCGCACGAAAGCACTTCCGCAACACACGCTCACTCGGCGCCGGCGAGATGTGGCTCTTTCACACCGCAGGAGGCAACGGACTCAAGCTCACCGACAGGCGCAACTGGGAACAGAACGCGACGGAGCCGATCGTTTCGAAAGACGGCCGCTATGTCTACTTCACCGAAGACATCTCGCCCGGCGGCGGATTTCAGTACAACCGCGACGCACATGGCCAGGTGTACGTAGTGCAGCGGTTCGACCGGCAGACTGGAAACCGCACGACAGAAATCGGCGGCGCAGGCAGCGCACTTCGCCCGCAGCTCTCGCCCGACGGAAAGACGATGGCATTCGTACGGCGCGTGGGACTCAAAAGCGTTTTATGGACGCGCGACCTCGAGAGCGGACGCGAACAACCATTATGGGATGGACTCGATCACGACCAGCAGGAGGCATGGGCGATCTACGGCACATATCCCGGATACCATTGGACACCCGATGGAAAGTCGATCCTGATCTGGGCGAAAGGAAACATCAACTCGGTTGACGTAGCGTCAGGACGCGCAACGAACATCCCGTTCACTGCCCACATCCATCAGACAATCACAGATGCGGTGCGGTACACGCAGCAAGTCGCGCCCGACAGCTTCGACGTCAAAATGCTTCGATGGGTCGCCGTGTCACCCGACCAGAAGCGCGTCGTGTACACGTCGCTCGGCAAGATGTGGCTGAAGGAGCTCCCGAACGGCAAGCCACACAGGGTGACAAACGATTCCGAGAATGATGAGCTGTTCCCATCGTGGTCGTCCGACGGACGCACGCTCGCATACGCCACGTGGAACGACGATGCGCTCGGCGCCATCCGCACCGTGGGAGCCGACGGTCAGCGTTCCCGAAAGATTACCTCGAAGCCAGGACATTACGTCGAGCCGAGGTTCTCGGACAACGGGCAGCAGATTGTCTTCCGTCGCACTGGCAGCGATGGACTGCGGTCACAACTCTACAACCGCGACCGCGGCATTTATATGGTAGCGGCCGGCGGCGGTGAGCCGAAGCTGGTTACTGAAGACGGGTCGGCTCCGCGGTTCAACAAGGCAGGCGACCGCATCTACGTGTTCGGTAGCGAAGCGCAGAAAGCGGCGCTGGTAAGCACGAATCTCACGGGCGGCGACCGTCGCGTTCACCTGATCTCAGAGAACGCTACCGAGTTCGTGCCATCCCCAGATGAGAAGTTCGTCGCGTGGGTAGAGCGCTTCAACGCGTACATCGCGCCTCTACCGATGACTGGCAAGCCAATCGACGTGAGCACGAGCGTAGCCGATTTCCCGGCGAAGCGCATTTCCCGCGACGCGGGCAATTATCTCCATTGGTCGCCTGATTCGCGCCGTGTGTACTGGGCGCTCGGGCCGGATCTGTACCATCGGGATGTGTCGGCGACATTCGCGTTCGAGACGACTGATACGACAACGCTGGTCAAGGATCCCGAGAGCAAGGGAATTCCTATCGGGTTCAAGGCGGCCGCGGACAAGCCAACTGGACGAATCGCTCTGACGGGGGCGACAGTCATCAGCATGAAAGGGGACGAAGTAATCCCCAATGCGACCATCCTTATCGATCGGAACAGAATCACCTACGTCGGCCCGGGTGCGAACGCCCAGATTCCGGCGGATGCGAAGCGCATCGAAGTAACGGGCAAGTACATCATTCCCGGATTCGTGGATGCCCATGCGCACATCGGGACTGGCTCTGACGGAATCGCTCCCCACGTCAACCATCGGTTCCTGGCGAGCGTCGCATTTGGCACGACGACGATGCATGACCCGTCGAACGAGACGTCAATGGTCTTCTCGACCTCTGAGACAGCGCGTGCGAACGGATGGATCGCGCCGCGTCTGTTCTCGACGGGGACGATTCTCTACGGAGGTGAAGGGAACTTCAAGGCGATAACGACTTCATTCGACGATGCAATCGCACATCTCCGCCGGATGAAAGCAGTCGGCGCATTCAGTGTGAAGAGCTACAATCAGCCGAGGCGTGATGCGCGGCAGCAGATTATAGAGGCGGCGAGACAGCTTCAGATGGAGGTCGTGCCCGAAGGCGGGTCCACGTTCTCGGTGAACACGACGATGTTCCTCGACGGACATACGACGCTCGAGCACAATCTTCCGGTCGCGCCCCTTTACGAGGACATGCTGCGACTGATCTCGGAATCAAAGACCGCATACACACCGACGTTCATCGTGCTTTATGGCGGGATGAGCGGCGAGAACTACTGGTACCAGAACACAAATGTCTGGGAGAACGAGAAGCTTCAGGCGTTCAATCCGCGCGGGCAGCTCGACGCGCGTTCGCGTCGCCGCCCGATGGCCGCGAACGATGACTACTTCTTCGTCACCGTATCCCAGTCGGCAAAGAAGCTGCTCGATCGTGGCGTTACCGTATCTACCGGAGCTCATGGCCAGATCGACGGCATAGGCGAGCACTGGGAAACCTGGATGATGCAGATGGGCGGGATGAGCAACCTTGAGGCTCTTCGCGCTGCGACGTTAAATGGCGCGAGAGGAGTTGGCCTCGATCACGATGTTGGCTCCCTCGAGGTCGGCAAGCTCGCCGATCTGCTTGTGCTCGATGCGAATCCTTTGACTGACATCAAGAACACGAATACGATTCGCTATGTGATGCTGAATGGACGCGTATACGATGCAACCACCCTCGCGCAGATGGGCAATCATCCGGCGCCGGCGCCGAAGCAGACATGGCGACAGTGAAGACTCAGTACTTCACCGCTTCGAGCCTCGATGGTTTTATTGCGGGCCCGGATGACTCACTTGATTGGCTGTTTCCACTCGGTGATGTGGAGGCCACGAGCTATTCCGTTTTCATCAAGGATATCGGTGCGCTTGCGATGGGCTCGAACACGTACGAGTGGATGTTGCGGCACATCATCGGGCCGGATGCCGATCAACCACAACCATGGCCGTACCACCAACCGACGTGGGTCTTCACGACTCGGCAACTTCCCGCGGTGCCCGGTGTGGATATTCGCTTCGCAAGCGGCGACGTTCGGCCGGTGCATGAGGCAATGGTGACGGCAGCGGACGGCAAGAATGTGTGGATCGTCGGCGGAGGCGATCTGGCCGGCCAGTTCCACGATCACGGCTTGCTCGACGAGATGTTCGTTCAGATCGGCTCCGTCACACTGGGAGCAGGGAAGCCGCTGCTGCCGCGCGCTATCACATCACCGCCGCTTCGGCTCCTGTCCGTGCGAGCCGTTGGAACCGGTTTCGCAGAGCTGCACTATGAGATGCCTCGATCCGGGGAGAAACGAGACGACGCTCCGTAGATGATCCCGTGGGGAAGAGCAACCAGCGCTAACGAGACGTCGTCAGCGGCTTCTTTCGCGCCTGTTGAATCAACCGCTCGGTCTGATGCGGCAAGTCGTCAACGATCTTGTCGACGACGAGCTTCCGCCAAACGAAGGCAAGTGGCCCGCTCAACGTGATAGTCGTCCTGACCTCGAGCTGTCCGCCTCGGTCGATCAGCTCGTGCGAGTCGAGCATACGCGCCAATGGGAAGCGGGTAAGGTCGGTGAAGGCTGCGTTGGGCTCGACGCGAGTGAGCTCGATGTCGATTGTTGGCCCGCCCCGGGCTTGAACTTGAACCTCGATCCGGCTTCAAAGGGCGCGTCCAGGCGGGCGAACTCGATATCGTCCTGCCACTGGTGCCATTGATTCACATCGCTCCAGACCGACCAGACCTGGTCGGCCCTAACGTCCTTGACGATGCTGCTGTGAGTGCGACTAAACATGCTACCCTCCTTGCGTGGAAGGCATATAGTAACCTAGTTTACTAATCACGTCAAGGAGTACATGACTCATACCAATTCATCATTCAGGGACAGTAGCGATGGGTGAACGGTCGCCATTCAAGTATGACAGGGCTGACGACAGCGCCGGGTTTCTGCTCTGGAAGATTTCCGCCCTGTGGCAGGCGAAACTCGGAGTGGTGCTCGCTGAGTTCGGCATCAACCAGACACAGTACGCGATCCTCGCCTCATTGAGGTGGTTCGAAGAAAAGAAGGAGCCGACGACGCAGAGCCATCTCGTGGATCATGCGAAGATCGACAAGATGACGCTCTCGAAGTCCATTCGAAGGCTCGAGGAGATTGGCCTGGTGTATAGAGCTCGATCAGCCTCGGATAGCAGGGCGACAACTGTTCGGTTCACCGCCAAGGGGAAAAGAACAATCGAGAAGGCCATCGCCGCGATCGAGAATGCCGATGAGGATTTTTTCTCGGGCCTCAATGAACATCAGCTCGGTAGCTACCGGTCTCTTACCGCCTCGGTCATTGCGAGCAATTCCTGAATCGGATGGCGAAGCTCATTTCCTGGCGAGCACGCTTATCAGTCACTCGTCATGATGAACAACGGCGCGCCGTCGAAATCGTCGTAGATGGGTCGCAGTCTGGCCGTGTTGTAATACTTCGACACGTCGACGATTTTCTTCTCCGACGTGACGCTCGAAATCGGAACGCTGTCGTAAAATCCCTTGTGCACGCTCACCAGTCGCCCGAACTCCTTCTTCAAAATCAGATCGAGCGCGAGATTTCCAAACGCCATTGGCACTATGGAGTCGAGCGCATCCGGCTCGCCTGAGCGGACCAGATAGCCCAGCCGCTGACTCACCACGTCGATTCTCCTGCCGTTGTTGTACCGGGCCGAGTGTTCCTTGAGAGCGTCGGCAACTTTATCGCCGATGCCACCCAGCTTGCGGTGTCCGAACATGTCGGTCTCTTCGCTCTCGAAGCTCATTCCTTGTTCAGTCTTGAGAGCCGCGCCCTCTGACACGAGCACCACCGAGTACTTGCTCGGGTTCCGGTTGTGGTCGTACACCATCAACTCGGAGAGCTGCTCGAGATCGGCAGGATGTTCGGGGATCAGGCAACGATCGGCCGCTCCGGCCATGGTCGGCAGAAGAGCGGTGAAGCCGGCGTATCTCCCGAACACTTCAATCACGAGAAACCGCTCGTGTGATCCCGCTGAGGTGCGCAACCGGTGCGTGAGCTCGATGGTCCGCGTAACGCACGTGCTGAAGCCGATGCAGTAGTCCGTTCCATAGACGTCGTTGTCCATCGTCTTCGGAATTCCAACAACATGTACGCCTTCATCGTGCAGACGCTTTCCATAACTGAGCGTGTCGTCTCCACCGATCGGAATGAGAACGTCGACTCCGAGATGCTCGAGATTCTTCAGCACCTCTTTCGTCACGTCGTTGATCGGCTGATCGTAGCCGGTGAGATGCGGCGGCATGCGTCCTATCGGCAGATGACTCGGACGTGTTCTCGACGTGTGCAGAAAAGTGCCACCGGTGCGCGCGGCGCGATTCACGATAGCCTCCGAAAGCTCCTGCACGTTCTCGGAGTTGTCGGCGCCCGCTTCTCTATTGTAGTCGACGATGCCGGCCCAGCCACGCCTTATCCCTATGACTCGGTAGCCTTCACGCAACGCTCTGATCGTTATCGCGCGAATCGCAGGGTTGAGACCCGGGACATCGCCGCCCCCGGTAAGGATCGCAATCGTTCGTTGTTTGTCCGTCATGCTCAAAGCTACAAGAGCGAGACGCGCTTCAGGAGAGGTTTAACGAACCGGCAAAGCCGGAAGGTTCACGCGGGTAAGAATGCATGTAAATTTTGCGGTACTCCCACCAGAGACTCAAATGAACAGTCGCATCCTTACTCTCGTCTCGTCAGCACTTGCGCTGTTCGTTACGACTCTCGGCGCACAGGACAAATCCGGCGCCGCAAGTGAAGTCCAGAACGCCTATGGCAGGTCCGAAGCGCTCTACCGCGACCTGCACCAGCATCCTGAGCTTTCCTCACATGAGTCTGAAACTGCCGCGAAGCTGGCGACCCAGCTTCGCGAGCTTGGGTTCGACGTAACGACGGGAGTTGGTGGAACGGGAGTTGTCGGAATTCTCAAGAACGGGAGCGGTCCGACAGTAATGCTTCGAACCGAGCTCGATGCCCTTCCGGTGGCGGAGAACACGGGACTGTCATTCGCAAGCGCAGTGCACACGAAGGACAATGCCGGCCAGGACGTGAGTGTCATGCACGCGTGCGGTCACGATCTTCACATGGCTGCGTGGATTGGAACGGCGCGCATCATGGCAGGCAATCGCGCTTCATGGAAAGGCACACTCATGCTGATTGGACAACCGGCAGAAGAAACCGGGGCAGGAGCGAAAGCGATGATCTCCGATGGGCTGCTTACACGCTTCCCGCGGCCGAATTTCGCACTTGCAGTGCACGACGATGCGCGAAGCCTCGCGGGAATAATTGGATTTCATTCCGGTCCAGTTCTCACAAACGCTGATGCCCTGACAGTCCGAATTTTCGGCAGAGGAGGCCACGGAGCACGGCCCGAGGCTACGATCGATCCAATCGTCATTGCCGCTCGCACAGTGCTCGCATTGCAGACAATCGTCTCGCGGGAGATGTCGCCATTCGATCCGGCCGTCATCACCGTGGGCTCGATTCACGGCGGCACGAAGAACAACATCATCCCCGACGAAGTCGTGCTTCAGCTCACCGTCCGCTCATTTACCGATCCCGTGCGACAACACTTGCTGAGCGCGATCGACCGCATCGTCAAGGCGGAGGCAATGGCTGCAGGCGCGCCGCGTGAACCGGTCATCGAGCGAGTTCAGACCGCGCAGGCACTCGTCAATGATTCCGCTTTGACGCGCCGTGTATCATCCGCGCTCGTTCGCGAGCTGGGTTCGGCACGTGCGATGGACATGCCGGCCGAAATGGTCAGTGAGGATTTCTCGGAGTACTCGCTCGCCGGTGTACCAACGTTGATGCTTCGCATCGGCGCCGTAGAACCAGGCAAGTTCGCTGCGGCAGCGAAAGGAGGAACGCCGCTGCCCTCACTTCATTCGTCGCAGTTCGCACCTGACCTCGAGCCGACGCTCAAGTCGGCGATGATCGCTGAAGTCGTAGCTCTGCGCGAGCTGATGCCTGCCGGTCGAAAATAGGAATCGAGCTGAGGTGACGGAATCAGATGCAGCCATGGAAGCGATACTTGTTGGCGAGCCAGATCCGGAGATCGTCGCGTGCGAAAGCAGGATTCGCGCTGCACAGCTTTCGGCAGACGTTGTCGCACTTGATGCTCTGATCTCGGAAGACTTTCTATTCACGGGGCCGGACGGACAACTCGGAACCAAAGCACAGGACCTCGCTGCACATGGGTCCGGCGCTGTCCGTTTTCGCGAACATGTTCCGGAAGAATTGCGCATCCGGAGAATCGGCCGTGATGTCGCTGTTTCTGCGCTTCGCGCCCGGCTCACTGTCGAGGTCGCGGGCTCACAGGTTCACGGCACGTACAGGTATACCCGGGTGTGGGCCCGCGAGGGTGGGAGCGACTGGAAAGTAGTCGGAGGCCACGTAAGCGAAGTCCGCGCTCAGAATTGACGCACGTATGAAGAAAAGCGTCCTCGTCTACGGAATACTGGGCGGTCTCCTGATTGGTGTGCTCAAAATGGTCGAGTACCGTTATCTCGTGGTAGAGCACTCGCTCGAGATTTACGGCGGGATCGTCGCGCTGATCTTCGCATCACTCGGCATCTGGCTTGGCCTCAAGCTCACGCGAACGCGCAATACTATAGTAGTGCGTGAGGTTCCAGTGCGTGTCGAAGTTCCGGTATCAAGACCGTTCGAAAGAAATGAGAAGCGCCTCGAGCAACTCGGCATCACACCCCGCGAGCTTCAGATACTCGAGGCAATGGCCGCGGGCCTCAGCAATCGAGAGATATCCGGAAAACTATTTGTCAGCGAGAACACCGTTAAAACCCATGCCGGCCGGTTATTCGACAAGCTCGCGGCCCAGCGGCGAACGCAGGCAGTGCAGCTCGCAAAAGAGGCAGGACTCATCCCCTGAACGGATGATTTGTTGCAGCGGGCTCTACACCCTCGTCGACCGACAGGCGGTAACGACAAGCAGAGCGAGCAGCGATTGCCTGATCATTCGCCTCGTACCCCGACGGGTGGATTGGTCCATCTAACGAACATCGCGGGCAAAACGCACTTTCCCTGCGGCGCCCCACTGAAAATTTCGCCGACTCAGCCGCGTGACATAGACAAGTTGCGGTGCTGCTCATCACAGGGATAGAAGATGTTTACCCAATCTCGCCAATTTGTCCTTCGGGTCTGCACGTCAACTGTGTGCAACGGAGCGCTTGCGATCGCCGTCGCAGTGTTAGCGCCGCTCCATGTCGCTCAAACTCAGACCCGGAGCTCCGAGCCGGCAGCTCAGCCACTCTACATGCCACGTGCGATCAGGAAGACGTATGAGAAGGGAACGCGGTCGATGGACGGCCGGCCGGGAAAGAACTACTGGCAGAATCGTGCGCGCTATTCGATCACGCTGACAGCGATGCCGCCCGATAGAGTCGTTCGGGGAACCGAGCAGATCACCTATTTCAACAACAGCCCTGATACAATACGCCGCCCGAACATCAAGCTCTTTCTGAACATCCACAAACCGGGTGCAACGCGCACCGGTGGCGTGGATTCGCTCTATCTCACACCAGGGATAAGTGTCGACCGCTATACGGTAAACGGTCAACCCGCGCAGTGGCGGAACGAAGAGAGCGTCTTCACCAACAGGTCGGCGCCGCTTCCGTCACCGCTTCCGTCACCGCTTCTGCCGCACGATTCAGTGAAACTCTCAGCCGACTGGCATTACGAGATTTCTCGCGAGCCCAACCGCGAGGGGATGACTGATTCCACAACGTGGTTTATCGCCTATTTCTACCCGCGCGTCTCCGTCTACGACGACTACAACGGGTGGGATACGATGGACTTCACCGACCAGCAGGAGTTCTACAGCGACTTCAACGACTATGATGTATCGCTGGCGGTGCCGTCCAACTTCATCGTGTGGGGAACCGGGACTTTACTGAATGCCGAATCGGTGCTCATGCCGGATGCATTGCAGCGCTTTCGCGCGTCGATCACTTCCGATGAGACGATTCGCGTTGCGACTCACGACCAGCTCATTGCGAAGAGCATCACGCGCCAGGCGCCACAACAGACGTGGCGCTTCAAGGCTGACAACGTTCCCGATGTCGCGTTCAACATCAGCGACCATTACGACTGGGATGCGGCGAGCATCGTCGTCGATGAGGCAACGCACCGCCGAGCCAGCGTGCAGGCCGCGTACAACGACACTTCATCCGACTATCGGCGCGTAGTGCAGTACGCGCGGCACGCGCTCGACCGACTGTCGCACAATTGGCCCGGCGTTCCATATCCGTACGAGAAGACGACCGTCGTGCAGGGTCCGGCCGGAATGGAGTATCCGATGATGGCGAACGATGAGTCATATGCGGACACTCTTTTCTCGCAGTTCGTGGCCGAGCATGAGATTGCACACACCTATTTCCCGTTCTACATGGGAATCAACGAGACGCGCTACGGATTCATGGATGAAGGCTGGACTACGGCGTTCGAGTATGGACTCGAGCAGGAAAACCGCGGCAAGGAAGCCGCCTTGAAGTTCTTCCAGGATTTTCGTGTCAGAGGATGGATCAGCGATCCGTCGCCGTCCGCTGATCTGCCGATCATCACGCCGGAGGACATGCTCAAGAACTCCGCCTACGGCAACAACGCATACGGCAAACCCGCACTCGGCTACCTTGCGATGAGGGATATGCTGGGCGATGCCGCGTTTGGGAAAGCGCTGCACGGCTTCATGGATCGCTGGCACGGCCGGCATCCGATTCCGTGGGACATGTTCAACACGTTCAACGATCTAACGGGCGAGAACTTGAATTGGTTCTGGCGAAGCTGGTATTTCGATAACAGCTACATCGATCTGCGATTGGGAAACGTGGCGAAAAAGCGCGGGCGGTATTCGCTGGCGATCGGCAACGTTGGGGGAATGCCGGCTCCGGTGGATGTTCGCGTGCATTACACGGATGGCACTGACGAGAGCATTCACGAGACGCCGGCGATCTGGCGCGTGAACCAGAAGTCGGCGACGGTCTTGATTCCGACACGAAAAACCGCGCAGTCGATCGAGTTGAATGGCGGAATCTGGATGGATGCTGACACGACGAACAATCGATGGAGCCGATGAGCTGTCACCGGGTTCTGATCAGCCTGGCGTTTCTTGGTCTGGCGGCGCCGGCATCGTCTGTCGCGCAGTCATCCAGAACTCAGATTGTGATGCTCGGAACGGGCACGCCTGTTCCTGATCCCGATCGAAGCGGACCGGCTGTCGCAATCGTGGTAGACACTGTGGCTTATTTGTTCGACGCGGGTGTCGGTGTCGTTCGTCGAGCAGCGGCGGCCGGAAGAAACGGCATTCGTGCCTTCGCTCCGTCCACGCCAACGTCCCAGCCGTCACCGCGCATTGACCGGGTGTTCATCACACATCTGCATTCCGATCATACTCTCGGATTGGCTGATGTCATACTGACGGGCTGGATTCAGGGGAGAAAGGCGCCACTGGACGTCTACGGTCCGCCGGGAACGCAACGTTTGGTGAATGGAATTCTCGATGGAAATTCGGAGGATATCGCCGAGCGTCTTGCGGCGTCCGGCGGACCGCCGGCGATTGGATGGAAGGCTAACGTTCACGAGATTGCGCCGGGCGTCGTGTATCAGGACGCACGGATTACGGTGACCGCTTTTGCAGTTGATCATGCAGGCTGGAAGTATGCGTTTGGTTATGTCATCTAGACGCCAGATCGCACGATCGTACTGAGTGGCGACACGCGAGGCACTCCGCCGATTGCCAACCAGTGCCGCGGCTGCGACGTGTTGATTCACGAAGTCTACTCGGATGCGGGATTTGCGACGCTGCCGGCTCAGCGGCAAGTTTACCACAAGGCCGCGCATACATCGGCGTCACTAGTGGGTGATATCGCAACTCGAGCGAAGCCGAACCTGCTCATCCTCTACCATCAGCTTTTCTTCGGGTCATCGGAGGACATCCTGCTGAGGGAAGTGCGATCCCATTACGGTGGCAAGGTGGTGTCGGCTCACGATCTCGATGTCTATTGACCGAAGCAAATCACTGTCCTGATGAGTGTGACTCTCTGACACATCCCTGACTCTGCGCTGCTGGTGAGTGCGTGCGGGCTCGGGTAGGTTGTTTTGACACCGACCCGATCGAACCGCGGATAGACACTGCAGTTATTCATCCGATGCTCATGTACTCACTGAAGACAATGAACGGTTTGCGCCACTTTTCACCAACTCTGCTAGGCGTTATCACACTTCTCGGCTGCACTCATGCGCCGACCAGCGTATCGGCCATAACAGCGAGTCCGGCACTTCAGGTTCCGTGCAGCGACTCCGTGCTCGCGCACGCGACATTCACTTTGAAGTCGAGCGCGCTTGGCGAAGATCGAAAGATCAATGTCTACACACCGGCTCAGTACGATGAAACGCGAAAAAAACTTCCCGTGCTATACATGCCCGACGGCGGCCTCGACGAAGACTTTCTTCACGTCATCAAGACCGTCGACTCTCTGATCGCACTCGGCGCAATCCGCCCGATAATTGTTGTCGGCGTTCCCAATACCCAAAGACGCCGCGATCTCACAGGGCCAACTCGTGTCAAATCCGACAGCGCTATCGCTCCGCGTGTCGGAGGATCAGCGGAGTTCCGCAACTTCTTTCGCGATGAGCTCATACCTGAAATAAATCGCCGCTATCGAACGACATCGGAGCGGGGAATCATCGGCGAATCGCTTGCGGGATTGTTCATCCTCGAGACTTTCCTCGAAGATCCAGGCCTCTTCACTCATTTTATCGCCCTCGATCCAAGCGTATGGTGGAACAATGGTGGCATCATCGACTCGGCCGCATCGCGGCTCGGGGCATTCGATGCAAAACCAAGAACGCTTTTCATCGCGAGCTCGCTCGAGCCGAGTACTGCGGTGGGTGCCGCCCGGCTCGACTCGATGATGAAAGCGACGCCACCGCGTGGGCTCAGATGGACCTACGCTCCGCGAACTGACCTCACACACGCGAATATTTTTCGCTCGACAAAACCAGCAGCCCTCGTCGACGCGTTCCACTAGACGGCGATCGCAGCATGGACCTCACTCCTGTCACGCGTCAGGGGAGAGTGTCCCGCGCCTAGTTGAACTTCAGGCGATGCGCGCATGATGCGGCTTACGCCGCGGCGAAGTTCGTGAGTGAGAGTTTGTTCTGAAGAGCCTGCTTCAGCAAGTGCAGATGCCGGTGATTCTTCACGCGTCGAAATTGTTGTTCCATCGCCGAGAGCGCT